>NZ_JBEXRR010000030.1:0-70245 GCF_040613175.1 Nocardioides sp. NPDC006303 | reverse complement strand
ACCTCATCGGGAGGTGAGGCAATCCGGCCGACCCCATCGGGCTTCTCGGTTCCAGATCTTCTGGGCGACCAAGAAGGCCTGAGCCTTCTCTGGATCAGCACGTACGCCACAGCCGCTCCGTTCCCGGAGCGGCTGTGGTGCGTTAACGGCGCGGCGAGAGCGGTCTCGTTGCATAATCGTCGGGACTCCCACAGAAGGACTGACAAACCCAGATGCCCCAGGTCGAACTGCGCGTTCCCGCAGAAGGTGCTTACGTCTCCGTGCTGCGTACGACGACCGCCGCGCTCGCCGCGCGGCTCGACTTCACGCTCGAGGACATCGAGGACCTGCGGATGGCGGTCAGCGAGGCCGCGGCGATCTGTCTGGAGTGTGCCGCGGAGGCTGCTGACCTGGACGTCGTCTTCGACCTGGGCGAGGACACCATCGGAGTCACCGTGACCACGACCTGCGATGCCGTGGCGGAGATCGACGAGGAGAGCTTCGCCTGGCAGGTGCTCACCACGCTGGCCAGGGAGGTCACCGCCACCCCGGACGGTGATCAGCTCAGGATCTCCCTGGTCGCGGGAGCGACCCCGCTTGGAGCCGCGCGCTGACATGGCGCAGGAGACGATTCGGTCGTCGAGGTCCAGGAGCTCCAGCGAGGTGGACGACGCCCGCGCACGCTCCCGCGAGCTCTTCAGGACCCTCGCCGGGCCAGACCTGACCGACCCAGAACGGACCCGCGTTCGCGACGAGCTGGTCCACCTGAACATGGCGCTGGTCGAATACTGCGCCTCCCAGTTCTACGGCCGCGGCGAGCCGCACGAGGACCTCGTCCAGGTCGGCGTCGTCGGCCTCCTCAACGCCGTGGACCGCTATGACCTCTCTCGCGACGTGGAGTTCTCGACGTACGCCGTGCCCACGATCCTCGGCGAGATCAAGCGCTACTTCCGCGACAGCCGGTGGGCCGTCAGCGTCCCGCGGCGCCTTCGCGACCTGCAGCAGAACCTTCGCGACGCCACCGCCGAGCTCTCCCAGGAGCTCGGCCGCTCCCCCACGGCCCGCGACCTCGCCACCCGGCTCGGGGTCAGCCTGGAGACCGTCGTCGAGGGCCTGGAGTCCAGCAATGCGTACGCAGCACTGTCCCTCGACTCCGAGAGCGACGAGACCTCACCGATGCTCGACTCGCTGACCGCCCACGACCTGCGCCTGGACGACGTCGAGGTGCGGGAGTCGATCAAGCCGGTGCTCGACAGCCTCTCCGCCCACGAGAAGCAGGTGCTGATGCTGAAGTTCTTCCGCAACAAGACTCAGACCGAGATCGCCGCCGAGCTCGGGGTCTCCCAGATGCAGGTCTCCCGGCTGCTGAACCGTTCGCTCCTCCAGCTCCGCAAGGCGCTGGAGGAGGACTAGGGCGCGTCGTCGGGCGACACGCCCGGGCGCTCCTCGAGCGCGGCGATGCTCGGCGGCGCGAAGATGCCGACGAGGGCGACGACCGCGACCAGGGCCAGGCCGCCCGCGATCGCGAGGTCTTCTCGCAGGTTCCAGGCCAGACCGAGCACGATCAGCTGGACGAGCACCAACGGCGCGCGCGCCCACGACTCCAGTCGCCAGAACATGGCGACACACCAGCCGATGCCGGCGGCGCAGAGCAGGAAGAACAGGCCGCCCGCGATCGCGGTCGTGAGCGAGGCGGCGTCGGGGATGCGTACGAACTCCAGCGCTCCCCACACCAGCATCGCCGCGGTCTCGACACCTGCGGCGATCACGGTCAGCAGGAGGGTCCAGGGGCGATGCGGCGCGGTCACCTCAGCAGCCTAGAACCATCGCCAAGCGTCAGAAAATCCGCAGTAGCATACACCACGGGATTTGCGGGTAACTCACCGCGTTACCGAATTGTCTAGCCCCAGGAAGACTGAGTGTTACGGTCCGGTGACGAACCAGACACTGGTTAGGGGTTGTTTCGGCGTCCATTTCTTGGAACTCTAGAGACCAGCACGCACGTGAAGACATTCACACATCCCCGCCACGTGCCGACTCGCAGGGTCTCGAACCACCAGGGCCTTGCCCATCCTACGTCAGAAAGAGGGTCTACCCAGCCATGGATTGGCGCCACCGTTCGGCTTGTCTCGATGAAGACCCGGAACTGTTCTTCCCCATCGGAAACACCGGTCCGGCCATCCTCCAGATCGAGGAAGCCAAGCAGGTCTGCCGGCGTTGCGACGTCCGGGAGCAGTGTCTTCAGTGGGCTCTTGAGGCCGGTCAGGACCACGGCGTGTGGGGTGGACTGAGCGAGGACGAGCGTCGTGCGCTGAAGCGCCGCAACGCCCGCTCCCGTGTCCGCACCGCCGTCTGACCAAGCCCTAGAGGCCATCAACCCCTAACGATCCACCTAGAGCTCCAACGGCAGCTCGACCGCAGCTCTCGCCCCATGGCCATCAGGCCGGGGCCCCAACGAGAGCCGGCCCCCGAGCTCGCCTTCGACGAGAGTCTTCACGATCGACAACCCCAAGTTTGTCGATGTGTCGAGACTGAACCCGTCGGGTAGTCCATGACCGTCGTCCTCGATGGTCACCTGGAGATGCCCGGCGGGTTGCTGTCGTACGGACATCACGATCTTGCCGGTCTCGGGATCGCCCGGACCGTTGCCGCGGTAGCCGTGCTCGACTGCGTTCTGCAGCAGCTCGGTGACGACCATCGCCATCGGCGTGGCAACCTCCGAGGGCAGCGATCCGAACGAGCCCTCCCGGCGCACCCGCACCGCGACGCCGACCGAGCTGACCTCTCCGACCATGGAGGCGAGCCGGTCGGCGATCTCGTCGAACTCGACGGTCTCCTCGACGGCCTGCTGCGAGAGGATCTCGTGGACCAGTGCAATGGATCCGACACGCCGTACGGCCTCGTTCAGCGCATCTTGGGCGACACCGGAGTCGACCCGGCGCGACTGCATCCGGAGCAGCGCGGCCACGGTTTGTAGGTTGTTCTTCACTCGATGGTGGATCTCGCGGATCGTCGCGTCCTTGGTGACGAGCTCACGATCGCGCCGACGCAGGTCGGTGACGTCGCGCAGCAGCACCAGCGCACCGATCGCCTCGCCACGTGGCCGCAGCGGGATCGAGCGCATGATGATCGCCATCACCCCGGTGTCGATCTCGGTGTCGCGGTGCGCCCGACCACCGAGGACAGCGCTCAGCGTCTCCTCGTCGGGGCGCTTGCGCGGCGGCACCAGGGCGCGGGTCATCCCCGCCAGGGACTGGCCGGCGAGGTCGCCGGAGAGCCCCAGCCTGCGGAAGACGGAGAGCGCGTTGGGGCTGGCGTAGTCGACAACGCCGTCGGCATCCACCCGCACGAACCCGTCCCCCACCCGAGGGGTGTCGGTGTGGTCGCTGCGCTGGCCCACCGCCGGGAAGTAGCCGTTGGCGACCATCTGGGTCAGGTCATTGGCGGTCTGCAGGTAGGAGAGCTCGAGCTTCGAGGGCGTGCGTACGCCGAGCAGGTTGGTGTTGCGGCTCAGCACCGCGATGATGCGGCCTGCGCGGCGTACGGGGATGGTCTCGACCCGCACCGGGAGGTCGTCGCGCCACTCCGGGTCGCCCTCACGGACGAGCCGGCCGGCGTCGACGGCGTCGTCGAGGGTGGCGTGTCGCCCCTTCGGCACGAACATACCGACGATGTCGTCGACGTAGGCCGTGGGACCGGTCGTGGGACGCATCTGACCGGCCGCCCAGAAGCCGTTCCCGGACTTGTCCGGAAGCCACAGCACCAGGTCGGCGAAGGAGAGGTCGGCCAGGATCTGCCAGTCGGCCATGAGCAGCTGAAGCCACTCGACATCATCGCTGTCGAGTTCGGTATGGCTCTGCGCGAGCTCACTCAGGGTGGGCACGCGGACAGCGTAGATGTAGACCTTGGTAGGGCATTGCGCGGGTCGGTGGTCGGCGCGTGGCCGGGTTTGGCAGGATGTTCCCCATGTCGGAGGCGTACTGGCGAGAGGTTCATTCAACCGGCCTCGCCGTACCCACCGACCGGCCGCTGGGTGACCTCACCATCGAGCTCACCCGGATGCTCGGCGACCCGGATCCAGATGTACGTAGCGGGCTGGCCGTGCCGGCCCTGTCGACGTGGATCCAGCGCGGTGTCTACGACGACCTGCTCGGGGGTCTGGGCGACGGCATGGCGGCCGGCCTCGTGGTCGGTCTCGGCGACTCCGGCAACAACGGCGTCTTCCGCCGGGCCTCCTCGGTCGAGGCCCTGGCCCAGTGCATCGCCCGCGACAACGCCCGCTCGCTGGTGCGCGCGGAGAAGGTGCTGGAGTGGGGCGACCGGATCGCCACCTGGCTGCTGCGCGAGCGCGACCTGCGTGCCTTCGTCCCCGAGCGTGGCTGGGCGCACGCGGTCGCCCGCGGCGCCGACGCGCTCGGCACCCTGGCCGCTTCCGAGCACCTCGGCAAGCCCGAGCTGACGGTGATCCTCGACGTGGTCGCCGACCGGGTGCTCGCCCGCGGCGACACCATCTACGCTCACGGCGAGCCCGACCGGCTGGCGGCGGCCACGATGTCCGTGCTGCGCCGCAACCTGGTCCCGCTCAACATCATGGAGCCGTGGATCAACCGGATCGTCACCGTCGCCACCGCCACCCCGGAGACGCCCGACCGCGACCCGTTCCTGCTCACCGGCAACGCCGAGGCGTTCCTGCGGGCCCTCTACATCCAGCTCGCGCTCAGCAACGACATCCCGCAGATCCGCGGCGACCTGCTCCTGGTCGTCGTCGCGGCGCTGAAGAAGTCGAACGCCACCTACCTGACCTGACGGCCGGTCGAGATTCGCCCTCCCGCGCCTGGGTTTGAGAGACTGTCCCGAGGCCCCTCGGGGTCTACGTACCCCAATGGAGGAGATCAACATGGGCAAGACTGGCCGCAAGCGCCGCGCGCGCCGCAAGAAGGGCGCGAACCACGGCAAGCGCCCCAACGCCTGACCGCTGTCCCTCTTCAAGGGTCAGAGCTGTCAAGACGTAAGAGCCCCAGCCAATCGGCTGGGGCTCTCGTCGTGTCTGCGGCCGGTTCAGGACCTGGTGCGGAGCTCCTGGATCTGAACCATGATCTTCGCGCGCAGGTCGCCCGGGGCGACCTCGGTGCACGAGCGTGCCACGACCGCCTTGACGATGCGCTGCTGGTCGTACGTCTCCAGGCAGGGGTTGCAGCTCTGCAGGTGGAGCTTGACCTGGTCGGCATCCGCCGCGGTGAGCTCGTTGTCGATCAGGAAGACGATCTGCTCGAGGAAGTCCGCGCAGTCGGTCGGTGACGCGTCATGTTTGTGGGCACTCATGACGCACCTCCACGAGCGCCGGTGAGGTCGTTGGTGCGGACGTAGTCCGAGAGAAGATCGCGCAGCTGGCGCCGGCCGCGGTGAAGCCGCGACATCACGGTGCCGATCGGGGTTTCCATGATCTCGGCGATCTCCTTGTAGGCGAATCCCTCGACGTCGGCGAGGTAGACAGCGAGCCGGAACTCCTCCGGGAGGCGCTGCAGCGCGTCCTTCACCTGAGAGTCGGGCAGGTGCTCGAGCGCCTCCATCTCCGCGGACTTCAGACCGGTCGAGCTGTGCGACTCGGCCCGCGCCAGCTGCCAGTCCTCGACGTCCTCGGACATCGACTGCTGCGGCTGGCGCTGCTTCTTGCGGTAGGTGTTGATGAAGGTGTTCGTGAGGATGCGGTAGAGCCAGGCCTTCAGGTTGGTGCCGGGCTTGAACTGGTGGAAGGAGGAGTAGGCCTTGGCGAAGGTCTCCTGCACCAGGTCTTCCGCATCGGACGGGTTGCGGGTCATCCGCATCGCCGCCGAGTAGAGCTGGTCGAGGAAGGGCAGAGCGTCCCGCTCGAAGCGCAGCGCGCGCTCCTCGGGAGTCTCGGTGGCCAGGTCGACGACCTCATCCGTCTCAATGTTGTCGCTCATCACGTCCCAGGGTACGCGCGCGACCATCGGGGCGCTCATCGGCGACATATTCGCCACCGGGCGTTCGAGCAGAATGGTCATGTTGCATGAACGCCGCGACGGCCGCCAAACATTCCCCGCTGTCCGAGGACCCGGCCGACCGCTGCGTCAGGACGTCTGCAGGACGAACATGCTCCACGACGCCGGCGGCAGCTCGGCCTCGAGCGCGCTGCCCACGACCTTCGCCGAGTCGTACGCCTTCGGCACCACCCGGTCGGGATCCTCCATGCTGTTCACCGCGAACAGGTCCTCGCCACCCAGGACCGTCGCCTCGACCAGCTCCACGTGGCCGAAGTAGCGCACGTCGGTGGAGAAGGCCATGGCCTCCGACGGGTGCCGGTTGACGACGAACACCGCCACGCGGCTGTTCTCCGGATCGTGGGTCGCCACGGCGTCGAGGACGGAGACGTCACCGTGCTTGGCGGTCGCCATCGTCGGAGCGACCACCCGCGGCTCGAGCACCTCGCCCTGCGCGAACCGGGCAGTCAGCGAGAACGGGTGGAAGATCGACTGCCGCCACACCGGCCCGCCGGGCTCGCTCCTGATCGAGCCGATGGTGTTGACCAGCTGGGCCTGACAGGCGGCGGTCACCCGGTCGCTGTGCTTGAGCAGCGTGATGAGCAGAGAGCCGACGACGACGGCGTCGAGCGCTGTGTACGCGTCCTCACTGAGCCGAGGGGCGGAGGTCCACTCCTCCGACATGCCCTCCTGCTGGAACTTCTTCAGGTACCAGACGTTCCACTCGTCGAAGGAGATGTTGATCCGTTTCGGTGAGGAGAGCTTCGCCCCGATGTGGTCGGCGGTCGCGACGACCTCCCGGATGAAGAGGTCCATGTCGACCGACGAGGCGAGGAAGCTTGCGACGTCGTCGCCCTCGAGCTCGTAATAGGCGTGCGCCGAGACGAAGTCGACCACGTCGTAGGTGTGCTCGAGCACCGTCGCCTCCCAGGCGCCGAAGGTCGGCATCGACCGACCTGAGCTGCCGCAGGCGACCAGCTCGAGGTCGGCGTCGTACTGACGCATGCCGCTGGCCACCTCCTTGGCCAGACGGCCGTACTCCTCGGCCGTCTTGTGGCCCAGCTGCCAGGGGCCGTCCATCTCGTTGCCAAGACACCACATCCGGATGCCGTACGGCTCGACGGCGCCGTGCGCGACACGACGCTCGGACAGCTCGGTTCCGCTGGGGTGGTTGGCGTACTCGAGCAGCTCGAGTGCCTCCGGCAGGCCGCGGGTGCCCAGGTTGACCGCCATGATGGGCTCGATAGCGGCCTTCCTCGCCCAGGTCATGAACTCGTCGAGACCGAACGCGTTGGTCTCGATGGTCCGCCACGCCGGGTCCAGGCGGGTCGGCCGCTGGTCGCGCGGCCCCACTCCGTCCTCCCACTTGTAGCCGGAGACGAAGTTGCCCCCGGGATAGCGAACGGCGGTCACCCCGAGCTCGCGTACGAGATCCAGTACGTCCCCTCGCAGGCCGTCGCCGTCCGCCGTCGGATGCCCCGGCTCGAAGATGCCGCCGTAGACACAGCGCCCCATGTGCTCTACGAACGACCCGAAGATCCTCCTGTTGACGGGGGCGACGGTGAACGCCGGATCGATCGTCAGCTTGCCGTTTTCCATGGGTTCCTCTCTCTTGTCCGGGGCAGCGGCGACAGCAGCTACTCGAGCTCGTTCTCCAGATCGGCCTGCGCCTGGTCCAGCGCCTCCTTGGCCGGGACACCGTCCCCGAAGATCTGGTTGTACGTACTGGTCGTGAACACCTCGTCGACCTTGGGCAGGTTCGGGTCCTCGAAGGACTCGAAGTGGCCGATGTCGCCCTTGACCTCGTTGAGCACGTCGAAGAGGTTGGTCCGGAAGTACTTGTTGAACTTGTTCTCCGGGTTGTGGGTGACCTCCTTGTCCTCCCACACCGACATGTTCACCGGGTCGAAGCCGAGCTCCTCCCAGACGGCGACGTTGGCCTCCGGCGACAGCTTCGCGAACGCGAGCCACTCCGTGGCGAACTCCTTGTCCGGGGAGCTGTCGATCACCGCAGTGCCGGTGCCGCCGCCACCGATCGTGGCGACCTCACCACCCTCGATGACCGGTGCCGGTGCGATCGCGATGTCGCCGGCCAGGTCGGGCATGTAGTCGACGAACCGGGAGGTGTACCAGGCCGGGTAGACGATGGCCGCGTAGTCGCCGTTGTTGATGGGACCGAAGGCCTCCTCGATGTCCGGGCTGCCACCCGGGATGGTCGAGAGCGCTCCGGCCTTCTGCATCTCCTGCAGCAGCTCGATCGCCTCCACGACCTCCGGGCTGTTCACGGTGACGTTGCCGTCCTCGTCGAACAGGTTGCCGCCGAGCTGCGCCATGACCAGCGGCTGCACGATGTTGGTGTCGGTGCTGGCGACGCCGAACGCCTTGCCGGTCGCCTTGTTGTACTTGGCGCCCGCCGCCTTGAAGTCGTCCCAGGTCTCGATGGTCGTGTAGTCGACCCCGGCCTTCTCCAGCAACGGGACGTTGTAGAAGGCCACCTGAGCTCCGACGTGGGTCGGGAAGCCGAGCTGCTTCCCCTCCCGGGCGTACAGGTCCATCCGGGCCTGCACGATGTCGTCCTGGTACGGCTCGGCGGCCTCGGACAGGTCGGCGAGCGGCGTACGCCCGTCCTCGGTGACGAAGTTGGAGAACTTGTTCACCTCGATGTCCACGACGTCCGGGAGCCCCTTGCCGGAGTTCACGGCCAGCTGGAGCTTGTTGTGCATCTCGTCGTACGGGAAGACCGTGACGTCGAGCTTGATCTCCTTGTCGGGGTTCTTCTCGTTCCACTCCTCGGCCATCGCCTCGTAGTAGGTGCCGTGCAGCTCGGCGAACACCCACATGTCGATGCTGGTGCGGCCCTCGGCGTCAGGTCCGCCTTCGTCCTCGGAGCCGCCGCAGGCGCTCAGCGCGAGCGTCGCGGCGAGTCCTGCGGCGAGGAGGGAGGTGATTCTCCGCTTTGTCGTCATGGTTCTCTCCATCTGTGAGGTTGTGCAAGGGGTCACCCCTTGAGCGCCCCGGCCGTCATCCCAGCGACGAAGAACCGCTGGAACAGCAGGAACAGCACCAGGACGGGAAGGAGCGAGAACAAAGATCCGATGATGAGAAGCTCGTAGTTGTTCTCATGCGGGGTGAGCAGGGTGTTGAGCCCGATCGGAAGGGTGAACTTCGACTCCGAGCGCAGCACCAGCAGCGGCCAGAGGAAGTTGTTCCAGATGATCATCCCGTTGAGGATGGCCATCGCCGCGAACGCCGGTTTCGCCACCGGCACCACGATCTTGAAGAAGATGCCGAACTCCGTGGCGCCGTCCATGCGGCCCGCCTCGAGCAGGTCCTTCGGGATGCCGAGGAAGTACTGCCGGAAGTAGAAGATCGTCACCGAAGCGGCCAGGAACGGCAGCACGATCACCGAGTAGGAGTCGGCCAGGCCGACGTCGTTCACCAGCACGTACAGCGGGAGCATCATGATCTCGAACGGCACGGCCATGAGCAGCAGCACTGCGATGAACAGCGCGGTCTTGCCCTTGAAGTCGTAGACCGCGAAGCCGTACGCCACGAACGAGCTGACCAACAGCGTCCCGGCCACCTGCACGACGGTGAGCAGGATCGAGTTGGCGAACCAGCGGAAGTACGGCCCGGAGTCGGTGAAGAGCATCACGTAGTTGTCCAGCGACAGCGACCCGAGGTCGATGTCGAAGGAGAGTCCCCGCCGGATGACGTCGTTGCCGTCCTGGAACGTCGCCACGAACATGATCAGCAGCGGAGCGAGCACGACAAGGGTCAGCACCAGCAGGAAGATCGTCATCAGGAGCGCGGTCTGGACCGAGCCGTGGAGCCAGTACGGCAGCTGGACCCTCGTACGTGGAGTCGGCTCGGCGCTCATCGCGCGCTCTCCTTCTTGAAGGTTCCGCTGAGCGTGAGGAATGTCAGGTTGATGGTCATGATGACCACGAGGAGCACGACACCGACCGCGGAGGCGAAGCCAGGATCGTTCTGCTCGATCCCCCGCCGGTAGAGGTAGCCGACCACCGTGAGCCCCTGGTCATTGGGCGAGGCGTTGCCGCGGTAGAGCATGAAGCTCTCCAGGAACATCGCCAGACCGCCGTACACGCTGATGGTGGTGACGTAGACGATGGTCGGCTTCAGGTTGGGCAGGGTGATGTGAAAGAACTGCTGCAGCTTGCTGGCGCCGTCGATCGTCGCCGCCTCGTAGTACTCCTCCGGGATGGCCTGCATGCCGGCGAGGAAGTAGAGGATGTTGACCCCGGTCCAGCGCCACATCGCCAGCGTCAGCAGGGCGATCAGCCCGCCGGTGTCGATGCGAAGCCACCGAACCGGGTCGATCCCGAACACCCCGACGATCTGGTTCATCAGACCGGTGCCGGTCTCGGCGAACATCAGCCGGAAGATGATCCCGGCGACGACAACAGAGGTCAGCGCCGGCACGAACATCGAGGCCTTGAAGACCGCCTTGACGCGCTCACTGCCGATCTTGGAGTTGATGAGCGCGGCCAGCACCAGCGGGATCGGGATCAGGAGCGCGATGGTCAGCACCATGTAGCGGGCACTGTTGAACATCGCCTTCCAGAAGAGCCGGTCCTCCCAGAGCCGCTGGTAGTTGTCCAGACCGATGAAGGCGGCCTGTCCGAACACCACCTCTTGCGTGCTCATGAGGAACGTACGCGCGAGCGGGAGGAGCCAGAAGGCGAGCAGCGTGATCACGAACGGCGCGATGAAGAGGTAGGGCGCTGCCCTCTGCGAGTACAGCAGCCGCCGGAGAACGACCATCTGAAGGCTCCTCTTCGCTGAGGTATCCCACCGGCGTGGGCGAACCGCCGATTTACGACGATGCACGCCTCTCACCAGCGGGTTTACCACGTGGTAATCAGCGCATATCCTTGTCCTGCGCTCAGACCCTGTCAAGACCCGAACGTGACATTCGCCACACGGAGTGGCGGAAGGGCAGGCGAGGGCCAGCGCAAAATACCGATGTAGGCTGCCCCCGAACCGGGGGCACGAGGGAACACGAGGCGACGATGGCTGTGACGATGCGCGAAGTCGCGGCCATTGCCCGCGTCTCGCCCAAGACCGTGTCCAACGTGGTGAACGATCATCCGAACGTGCACCCGGACACGCGTGCCCGCGTGCAGCAGGCGATCGCCGAGCTCGGCTACCGGCCGAACCATTCCGCGCGCGGCCTGCGCTCCGGCCGCACCGGCGTCATCGGGCTGGCGGTGCCGGAGCTGAGGCAGGCCTACTTCGCTGAGCTGGCCGATGCCGTCATCGCGGCTGCGGCCAAGCGCGGACTGAGCGTCATCGTCGGACAGCTCGGAGGCGACCGCGAGCACGAGATCGAGCTCCTCACCCACGGGCTCCCCCAGACCGACGGCCTGCTCTTCAGCCCCGAGCGACTCGGCACCGAGGACCGCGACCTGTTGGCGTACGTCGACTTCCCGCTGGTCATGCTCGGAGAGTGGATCTTCGGCGGGCCCACCGACCACGTGACGATGCACAACGTCAGTGCGGCCCGCGCAGCCGTCGAGCACCTGATCTCTCTGGGGCGCCGGCGGATCGCCGTCATCGGCGCCCATCCGGACGACGAGACCCGGGTGATGGGGCCTTCGAACCTGAGGATCCAGGGCTACCGGGAAGCTCTGGCGGCTGCCGGTATCGAGCACGATCCCCGACTCGAGCGCGTCGTCGCGCCCTGGCATCCGGAGGACGGCGCCGACGCGGCGCGGCAGCTGATCGAGTCGGGGCTGGAGTTCGACGCCATCTTCACCCTGACCGACTCGCTGGCCCTGGGTGCGCTCCGAGCTCTCGGTGAAGCGGGGCGCGTCGTGCCCGCCGATGTGGCCGTGATCGGCTACGACAACATCACCATCAGCCACCTCACCATCCCCTCGCTCTCCAGCATCGACCCCGGCCGCGCGGAGATCGCCGAGACGGCGGTCAGCATGCTCGTCGAGCGCATCGAGTGGGGCGCAGGGTCATCGCGGCCGCCACGGCTGCACAAGGCTGCCTTCGACGTCATCGTGCGGGAGTCCTCCGGCGGGACCGCCTCCGGGACACCGGCGACTACTTTGCCCAAGTCCGGCGCGACGGCTCAGACGCTCAACAGTTGAGCCACGAGAAGGGCTCCTTCCCGACCTCCACCCGGTTGCCGAGCCTGCCGACCTCAGCGACCTCGATCTCCACCATGTCGCCGGGCTGAAGGCTGAAGCCCATGTCGGGGACGATCCCGGTGCCCGTCGCCAGCGCCGCGCCGTCGGGAAAGTCGTTGGCGGCGAACAGGTGGTCGACGAGCTGCTGGATCGGACGTACGAGCTGGCTGGACGATGTCTCCGCCGCGACGACCTCGTGGTCACCGCGGCGGACCACCAGGGTGATGGCGAGGCCGGTGGCGTCAGGGACCTCCCACACGGGCCTGATGCCTGCCGCGAGCGCTGCTGCCCCTGCGTACACCTTGGCCTGGGGCAGGTAGAGCGGGTTCTCGCCCTCGATCGAGCGGGAGCTCATGTCGTTGCAGACCGTGTAGCCGATGATCTCGCCGTGGGCGTTGATCACGACGGCAAGCTCCGGCTCAGGAACGTCGTGGCCGGAGTCGGCCCGGATGCCGACCGGCTCGCCGTCGGTGACCAGACGCCAGGCCGGCGCCTTCAGGAACAGCTCGGGCCGCTGCGCGGAGTAGACCTTGTCGTAGACCGACTGCTCGGCGCTCTCCTCCATCCGGGCGCTGCGCGAGCGGGCATAGGTGACGCCCGCGCACCACAGCTCGGCCCGCCCGTCCAGCGGAGCGAGCAGGCGTACGGACGAGACCGGGACCGGCGCCGCGGAGGCGGACTCCACGGTGGCTCGCAGCTCCTCCAGCGGCATCGCGAGGAGATCCGCCATGGATACGACGCCGCTCACCGGGGTGATCGAGTCGCCCCTGCGTACGCCGACCTGCGGGCCGTTCCCGCTGTCGTATCGGACAAGGTGCATCGGCTGCTCCTCAGTGGTTGTCGCGTGGGGTGCCCTTGGTCTGCGCCACGCGCTGATACTTCACCGCAGGCTCCAGGACCATGCCGTCGGCGAGCTGGCCGACCATGGACCGCTGGATCTCCTGCCACGGGGTCTGCGACTCCGGCACGGGGAACTCCCCGAGCGCCTCGCGCCGCTCGGCCAGCTCCTCGTCCGAGACCAGCATGTCCGCCCTTCCCGTGGTGAGGTCGATCCGGACACGATCGTCGGTACGCAGCAGCGCCAGGCCTCCTCCGGCGGCGGCCTCGGGCGAGGCGTTGAGGATCGAGGGCGACCCTGACGTACCGGACTGGCGACCGTCGCCCACGCACGGCAGCGAGTGCACACCCCGCTCGATGAGTGCGGCGGGAGGCTGCATGTTGACGACCTCGGCCGAGCCGGGATAGCCGATCGGGCCGACACCTCGGATGAACAGGATGCACCCCTCGTCGATCTCGAGCGAGGTGTCTTCGATGCGGGCGTGGTAGTCCTCGGGCCCTTCGAAGACGATCGCGCGCCCCTCGAACGTGTTCGGGTGCTCGGGGTCCGAGAGGTAGCGTTCCCGGAACTCGTCCGAGATCACGCTGGTCTTCATGATCGCGCTGTCGAACAGGTTCCCCGTCATCACGATGAAGCCGGCCTGCTCCACGAGCGGGTTGTCGAAGCCGCGGATCACCTCGGCGTCCTCGCTCACCGTGTCGCGGCAATTCTCGCCGATGGTCCGTCCGTTGACGGTGAGCGCATCCTCGTGGATCAGGCCGTGACGCATCAGCTCGTGGACGACGGCCGGCACCCCACCCGCGCGGTGGAACTCCTCGCCGAGGAACCTGCCGGCGGGCTGCATGTCGACCAGGAGCGGGATCCGATGCCCGACCGTCTCCCACTCCTCGATGCCGAGGTCGACCCCGATGTGCCTGGCGATCGCGTTGATGTGGACCGGAGCGTTGGTGGAGCCTCCGATCGCCGAGTTCACGACGATCGCGTTCTCGAACGCATCCCTGGTCAGGACGTCGGACGGCTTGAGGTCCTCGTGCACCATCTCGACGATGCGCCTGCCCGTCAGATAGGCCACCCGACCGCGATCACGGTGCGGAGCCGGGATCGCGGCGGAGCCGGGCAGGCTCATCCCGAGGGTCTCGGCGAGGCTGTTCATCGTGGCGGCGGTGCCCATGGTGTTGCAGTGGCCGGGCGAGGGCGCAGAGGATGCGATCAGCTCGGTGAACTCCGCCTCGTCGATCTCCCCCGCCGCGAGCATCTCGCGTGCCTTCCAGATGATCGTGCCCGAGCCGATGCGCTCGCCCTTGAGCCAGC
This sequence comes from Nocardioides sp. NPDC006303, assembly GCF_040613175.1. Taxonomy (NCBI): domain Bacteria; kingdom Bacillati; phylum Actinomycetota; class Actinomycetes; order Propionibacteriales; family Nocardioidaceae; genus Nocardioides; species Nocardioides sp. NPDC006303. The sequence goes on along the minus strand of NZ_JBEXRR010000030.1, from coordinate 55,954 downwards.
CGTTGAGCATCGGTCCGCCCGAGAGCACGATCGCCGGGATGTTCACCGTGGCCGCCGCCATCACGCACGCCGGCGTGGTCTTGTCGCACCCCGTGGTCAGCACCACCCCGTCGAGGGGATATCCGTAGAGGATCTCCACCAGACCGAGGTAGGCGAGGTTGCGGTCCAGCGCCGCCGTCGGCCGCTTCCCCATCTCATGGATCGGGTGCACCGGGAACTCGAACGCGATCCCACCCATCTCCCGGATCCCGTCGCGTACGCGCTGCGCCAGCCCGAGGTGGTGCCGGTTGCAGGGCGACAGGTCCGATCCGGTCTGCGCGATGCCGATCACCGGCTTGCCCGACTGGAGCTCCTCGCGCGTCACGCCCCAATTCATGTAGCGCTCGATGTAGAGCGCCGTCATCGGGGGATTGGCCGGGTTGTCGAACCAGTCCCGGCTGCGCAGGCGAGGGGCGTTTACCACGTTGTAAAACCTAGCGCCGCCACGCATGGCCCGCCCTGAAATCGCCCAGATCCGGCTAGACGATGACCTCGCGGACCAGCCACTCCAGGGTGGACTCGATCAGGATCGCGTCGGCGTCGGCCTGCGTGATCGGGCCACGTTTGCCGACGACGAGAGAATGGTCCGCCCCCGGGATCGGGGTGACCTCGATCCCCTCCGGGAACTCCTCGGGCTTGCCGAACCTGTCCCGAGTGCCCTGCAGGACCAGCGTCGGCACCCTGGACTCCAAGAGCTCGTAGGCACGCGAGATGCCCGGCTTGGCGATCGGGTGCAGCGGGAAGGCCAGGCACAGCGCCCCCGCGGCGCCGAACCCGCGTGCCGTACGGACCGCCGAGCGGGCCCCGGCGGAGCGGCCTCCGACCACGAGCGGGGTGCGCACCCGCATCCAGTTGGCGGCCAGGGTCAGGGCCGCGTCGAGGGACTTGGGCGGCGTGGCCACCGGCTTCCCCTTGACCCGCCAGGGCTGCTCGAAGCGGACCACGGTGATGCCCTGGGCCGGCAGCGCGTCGTTGAGCGCCATCAGGTCGTGGGTGTCGATGCCGTTGCCGGCGCCGTGGGAGAGCAGCAGGGTCGCCTGTGGTCGCCGCGCCCGGCGGGTGTAGAGCCGCCCCTGTCCGTAGGGCGTGTCGATCATCTGCGTCGTGGTTCCACCCATGTCATCCCCAGGCTTCCTCGATCGGCAGCGGCTCGACGAGCTCGCGGCCGTTGTTGCGTACGTTGCTCACCAGCGTCGAGACCGGGTAGGCCTCCAGTCGGCCGGGCGCCGCCGGGGTCAGCAGATCCAGATCGCCCGGACGGGTCGGGTCGAGCCACTGGTCCCAGCGCTCACGTTCCACCATGAGCGGCATCCGGTCGTGGATCCGCCCCAGGGAGTCCTCCGCCTCGGTGGTGATCACCGTGCAGCTCCACAGCCACCGGCTGGGGTCGTCCTCGGCCTTGGCGGGGTCGGGCCAGAGCTCGTAGAGCCCGGCCATCGCCAGCACTCCCCCGTCCTTGGGGGTGATGAAGTAGGGCTGCTTACGGGCCCGTCCTTTTCCACTCAGCCCTTTCGCGTCCTTGGCCTCGGTGGCGTACCACTCGAAGTAGCCGTCGGCCGGCAACAGGCAGCGGCGCTTGGCGAAGGCCCGGCGATAGGCAGGCTTCTCGCCCACCGTCTCCATCCGGGCGTTGATCATCCGGTTGCCGATCTTGACGTCCTTGGCCCACGACGGGACCAGGCCCCAACGTACGGAACGGAGCTGGCGCTCGGTGGGCGCGTCGTCCTCTCGCGGCGGGCGCTCGACGACGGCATAGACATCGTTGGTCGGGGCTACGTTGTAGCTCTCGGTGAGCGGCTCCTGCAGGCGCAGCTCATCGATCTCGAACTCCTCGGCCAGCTCGTCGGGTTGGCGGCTGGACGCGTAACGACCGCACATACGTTCACCTTAGCGCCGGGTGCCGGTGGTGTTCGGAGGTATTTCTAGGCTCCGCGGGCGAGCTCGTCGAGCAGGATGCCCGCTGACCGGTCGTTGTCCGGGAGTCCCTCGATCCAGATCCGGTCGGCGCTGTGCTCGACCATCCGCTTGAGGAGCCCGAGCCGTTTGACCAGCGTCTCGTCACGCGGGGCGACCACGACCATCCGGCTGTGGCCGACCTGTCCGACGGCAGCCGCGGTCGCGAAGACGGTGCGAGCGGTCTGACCGAGCAGCGACATCCGGCGAGCGGTGGCGATGCTGTCGGTCTTCCCGCCGGGGGCGCCCGGGAGGTGGGCGTCGGTGACGACCAGCGCGTGGCTGCGCGCCGTGGCCTCCCGGTAGAGGTCCGAGATGCGTTCGCGCAGGTGCGCGAGGGTGGCGAGGCCGGTGAGCGGGTCGGCGCAGGAGATGGTGTGCAGGTAGCCCAGCGTCGCCTCGCTCCAGGCGACGGACAGCGCGTGCACCTCGCCGAAGGCCGGGTCGCGATCCTCCATGGCCTGGGTGGTCATCCGAAGGTCCTCGAGACACTCTCCGAGGGACACGCCTGACTCGGCGAGGTCGTGGCCGGCGACCCAGCAGGCCTCGGCGACGTAGCTGCTGCGCTCGGCGAGCGCCTCCGCGACGGCCTCGAACCGCGGCGGGAGTGCCGCACGCTGCTCGTCGGAGAGCTCTCTGAATTCAGGCGAGGTGGATGCAGGCGCACGCCGACCTCGGGAGAACAGCCGCACAACTCACCTCTTTCCTCGTGTTTCCTGGCGTTGGTGTCGTTCCTCGTCCGAAGTTGCTGGGTCATGGATACAGTGGTGCCCGCGCAGATCTACCGCGTGCCCACATGGACTTGACGTACGAAATCGGCGACCATGACGCGGTAGCGACCCACATTTTCTGGGTTTCGCGAAACTTGTTGTCAGATCCGGGGAGGGGGCGTGACGTGCGGGCTTCCGCGGTCGTTAGCACAGCGCATGTCTCCCGTTGGCGCAACCCGCGTCATACCTCCGTCCTTCTAACGTCTCTGGTGCTGTGAGCGAATCGACCCCCACCTCTCTACCTACCCTCGACGCCCCTGGCGACGCCGAGCTGATCACCGCTGTCCGCGGCGGTGACCTGGATGCGTACGGGACGCTGTTCGAGCGCCATGTCGAGGCCGCCCGCCGCCTGGCCCGCCAACTGGTGTCGCCCGGCGACGCCGACGACCTGGTCTCCGAGGCGTTCGCCAAGGTGCTCAACGTGCTGCAGAGGGGCGGCGGCCCGGACCTGGCGTTCCGCGCCTACCTGCTGACGTCGCTGCGCCGGCTCCACGTGGACAAGATCCGCGCCGCCTCGAAGCTGACCACCACCGACGACCTGACCCCGTTCGACCCGGGCGTGCCGTTCGAGGACACCGCCGTGTCGGGCTTCGACAACCAGGCCGCCGCGAAGGCGTTCCAGCAGCTTCCGGAGCGCTGGCAGCAGGTGCTGTGGCACACCGAGGTCGAGGGCCAGAAGCCGGCCGAGATCGCGCCGATGCTCGGCATGTCGGCCAACTCGGTCTCCGCGCTCGCCTACCGGGCTCGCGAGGGCCTCAAGCAGGCGTTCATCTCGATGCACGCGCAGGACGCCGGCGAGGAGGCCTGCGCCACCACGCGCGCCAACCTGGGTGCCTACATCCGCAACGGCCTGTCCAAGCGTGACTCGACGAAGGTCGACGACCACCTGCAGGACTGCCGTCCGTGCACCGCGATCTACCTCGAGCTCACCGAGGTCAACTCCGGGATGGGCGCTTGGCTCGCTCCGGCTCTGCTCGGCGCCGCGGGCGCGGGCTACCTCGCCGTCGGAAGTGGCGTCGCCGCCAAGGGTGGCGTGGTGCTCTTCTTCGGGCGGGTCAGGGACTGGGTGCTGGGCGATCCCGTGGGACGTACGGTCGGTGCGGGTGCCGGTGTCGCGGCTGCAGCGGCCGTGGCCGCGGGGCTCGCGCTCACCGGCGGTGACCCGGCCCCGAAGGTGCCGGCCGCTGACGAGCCTGCCGCCGAGGCGCCGGCCGACCCTGCTCCTGCCGACCCGGCCGACCCGGCCGCACCTCCCGCTGACAATCCTGCGGCGCCGCCGGCAGCGGCGCCTCCCGCCGACCGGCCGGCCGACCAGCCCGCTGACACGGCTCCTGCCCAGACGCAGCAGGCGCCGGTCATCAGCCAACCGCTGTCGACCGTGAACGGGCAGCCCGGCGGCAAGACCGTCATCGACCTGACCGAGGGAGCCACGGACGCCAATGGCGACCCGCTCTCGGTCAAGGAGGCCACCGTCGCCTCCCCCGCCCACGGCACCGTCACCATCGGCGGCACCTCGTCCCCGGGCGGTAGGGGCGGCAGCGTCAGCGGCGCGATCTTCGGCGGTCTGCGGATGGCCGACGAGCCCGTCACCACCGTGACCTACCAGGCCGACATCGGCTGGCGAGGCACCGACACCATCGAGTACGTCCTCACCGACGGCAACGGCGGCGAGGTCGCCGGCACCGTCGACGTGACCACGCCCAACGCCGACCCCGACGCCGTCAACGACACGGCCACGGCGACGGTGACCGGCGGCAACGGCAACGGCCAGGGCAACAACGGGAACGGCAACGGCAACCAGCCGGGGACCGCCAAGACCACCGTCGACGTGCTCGCCAACGACGCCGACGACAACGGCGACACCCTCGAGCTGGTCGAGATCGTCGAGAAGCCCGCGCACGGCACGGCCGAGATCATCGACGGCAAGGTCGTCTACACGATGACCGCCGGCTACGACGGAGCCGGCGACACCTTCACCTATCGAATCTCGGATGGCCACGGCGGCAAGGACGTCGGTGCTGTGGAGGTGACCTTCGAGCAAGCTCCGAAGAACGACCCAAAAGTCGGGGTTAGCCACCGTCACGAATCGGGCGTGGGCGGTGTCTTCGTCATTCCCGGCGTCTCCGACCTGCACGCGTACGAGGACGTCGTCGTCTCCGTCGACGGCCTCCCCGAGCCTGCCGAGGGCCAGTCGACGACGCTCCGGATCGCCATGACCGGCGTGGCGTCGCCCTACTTCGGACCTGGTTTCGCCTGGTCGGCCTGCGGTGCTCCCGCCACCATGATGCCGGTGAACGGGACTGTCACCCACGAGTGCACGCTCTCCGGTGACGGCGAGGCCGCTCACTTCGCCTTCATCCCGCAGTCGGGCGCGACGTGGACCTTCGAGGCGAGCATCGAGCCCACCGGCTACGAGGACGGCGACACCACCAACAACACCGCCTCGACCAGCGGCACCGCCGCCCCGGAGCCGACGCCGACTCCGACACCCACCCCGACGCCGACTCCGAGCGAGACGCCGGACGTGCCGCAGGTGCCGACGCCGCCGACGACTCCCGACGTACCGCAGGTGCCGACGCCGCCCACGACTCCCGATGTGCCGCAGGTGCCGACACCGTCCTCGGACGTTCCCAGCGTCCCGGGCAGTGCCAGCGGCAGCCCCTCGCTGCCCGAGGACCCTGAAGTGCCCAGCGCCAGCCCAAGCGCGACGCCCGAGGTGGAGCGCGGCGCCGCAACGGGCGGCCTGACCTGGAAGGGTTTCCTGAAGGCGCTCGGGATCGAGTGATTTCATCCCCGGTGACCGACGGCCGCCTCTGCTCGCGGAACCTCTAAAGTTGGACCTGTGACTACCACGACCGACCGTGCCGCCGACCCTGCCAACGGGCCGGCCGACCCCTGGCCGGCGCCCCGAGCGCGCGGTCCGGTGACGGCGACGGTGTCGCTGCCCGGAAGCAAGTCGCTCACCAACCGGGCGCTGGTGCTCGCCTCGATCGCGGACGGGCCCAGCGCCGTACGTCGTGCGCTTCGGTCCCGCGACACGCTGCTGATGGCGGCAGCGCTCACGTCGTTGGGGTCACAGGTGGACACCTCGGGAGACGACTGGGTCGTGACGCCTGGGGCGTTCGGCGCCGATGCCGAGGTCGACTGCGGGCTGGCGGGGACGGTGATGCGGTTCGTACCTCCGGTGGCCGCGCTCTCCACCGGCACGGTCGCCTTCGACGGCGACCCGCACATGCGCAAGCGGCCGGTCGGCGAGGTGCTGCGTGCCCTTCGCGATCTCGGCGTGGACATCGAGGGCGACGGGCTGCCGTTCACGATCCAGGGGCAGGGCGTCGTGCCCGGCGCGACCGTGGTGGTCGACGCCTCGGCCTCGAGCCAGTTCATCAGCGCGCTGCTCCTCGCGGGTGCGCGGTACGAGCAGGGTGTGGACGTACGCCACGAGGGCAAGCCTGTGCCGTCGCTCCCCCACATCGACATGACGGTCGCGATGCTGCGCGAGCACGGCGTCGCGGTCGACGACTCAGACGCCAACCGATGGATCGTGGCACCAGGACCGATCAAGGCGCTGGACCGCACCATCGAGCCGGATCTGTCCAACGCGGCCCCGTTCCTGGCCCTGGCCGCTGTCTCGGGCGGGACCGTGACCGTGCGCGACTGGCCGCAGGCCACCGACCAGCCGGGCGACCAGCTGCGCGAGGTGCTCTCGCTGATGGGCTGCGAGGTGCGGGTCACCGACGACGGGCTGACCGTCACCGGGCCGGAGCAGCTCACCGGGATCGACCTGGACATGCACGACATCGGCGAGCTCACCCCCGCCGTCGCGGCGCTGTGCGCACTCGCCTCGACGCCTTCGCACCTGACCGGCATCGGCCACATCCGCGGCCACGAGACCGACCGGCTCGCCGCGCTCGCGCGCGAGCTGGGTGCGCTCGGGGCTGACGTCACCGAGCATCCCGACGGGCTGACGATCCGGCCGGCGGCTCTGCACGGCGGGGTGTTCCACACCTACGCCGACCACCGGATGGCCCACGCCGGCGTCATCATCGGGGCTGCCGTCGAGGACGTCCTGGTCGAGAACATCACCACCACCAGCAAGACCTTCACCGACTTCGCGCCCTTCTGGGCGGGACTCTTCTGAGCACCTGATGTCGAAGGCACAGCGGCGCTACGGGACCGAGGACGTCGAGCACTACGACCGCCCCCGGCGCCGCACCCGGCCGCGGACGAAGGACCGACCCAGCTACGACGAGGCCGACCTCGGGCGGGTGATCACCGTCGACCGAGGCCGGTTCACGCTGGTCATGGACGAGGCTCCCGACGTCGAGGTGTGGGCGGTCAAGGCTCGCCCGCTCGGCCGTAAGGGCGTGGTCGTGGGCGACCGGGTGAAGGTCGTCGGCGACACCTCGGGCGCCGAGGGGGCGCTGGCGCGGATCGTCGAGCTCGAGCCCCGGGAGACCGTGCTGCGGCGTACGGCCGATGACGACGACCCCGTCGAGCGGGTCGTGGTCGCCAACGCCGACCAGCTGGTGATCGTCACCGCGATCGCCGACCCCGAGCCGCGCACCGGCTTCATCGACCGCGCGCTGGTGGCTGCCCTGGAGGCGGGCATCGACCCGCTGCTGTGCATCACCAAGGCCGACCTGGCCGACCCGGAGTCGCTGGTCTCGATCTACCGGTCGCTGGGCGTGCCGTGGGTGGTGACCCAGCGCGGCGGCGACATGAGCGCGCTGCAGGAGAGGCTCGACGGACGTACGTCGGTCCTCCTCGGCCACAGCGGGGTGGGCAAGTCGACGCTCGTCAACGCGATCGTTCCCGACGCCGGGCGCGAGGTCGGGCACGTCAACGCGGTCACCGGCCGGGGGCGGCACACCTCCACGTCGGCATTGATGCTGCGGCTCCCGGGGGCCGGCTGGATCATCGACACCCCGGGGATCCGTACGTTCGGGCTGGCTCACGTCGAGCCGGAACGGCTCATCGTCTCCTTCCCCGATCTGCAGGAGGCGACGGCCGAGTGCCCGCGCGGCTGCTCGCACGCCGCCGATGCGCCGGAGTGCGGGCTGGACATCGCCGTCGAGGACGGGAGGCTCGATCCGGAACGGGTCGCCTCGTTCCGTCGCCTGCTCGAGGCGCGGTCGGTGCCGACGTACGCTCTCTGACAGGTCGAGCCCTCGATGCCCCAACCGGTGTTTTCGTGGGGAACCGGTTACCAGGGGAGGGTTCGCACGGAGAGCGGAGCCACTAGAGTGGATCCTCGTGGCGAGCACTCCTGACTACAACGACGACCTGCGGCTGGCGCACCTGCTGGCCGACGACGCCGACTCGCTGTCGACGTCGCGGTTCAAGGCGCTCGACCTGCATGTCATGACCAAGCCCGACCTGACCCCCGTCTCGGACGCGGACAAGGCCGTGGAGGAGTCGATCCGGCGTACGCTCTCCCGCGCGCGGACGCGGGACGCGATCACCGGCGAGGAGTCGGGATCCTCCGGCTCGTCCAGCCGCCGCTGGATCGTCGACCCGATCGACGGTACGAAGAACTTCGTGCGCGGCGTGCCCGTCTGGGCGACCCTGATCGCGCTCGCGGTCGACAACGAGGTCGTGATGTCGGTCGTCTCCGCGCCCCAGCTCGGGCGGCGCTGGTGGGCGGCGAAGGGTCAGGGCGCCCACACCGGCAAGTCGCTGATGAAGTCGACCCGCTGCCAGGTCTCGGACGTACGCCGCCTGGAGGACGCCTCGATGTCCTACTCCTCGCTGCACGGCTGGGAGGAGCGCGATCGGCTCGAGGACTTCCTGGCGCTGATGCGCAGCTGCTGGCGCACCCGTGCCTACTCCGACTTCTGGTCCTACATGCTCGTCGCCGAGGGCGCGGTCGACATCGCTGTCGAGCCGGAGCTCGAGCTCTACGACATGGCCGCGCTGGACATCATCGTGCGCGAGGCCGGCGGCCAGTTCACCTCGCTGGCCGGCGACCCGGGGCCGTGGGGCGGCAACGCGCTGGCCACCAACGGTCACCTGCACGACGCCGTGCTCTCCTTCCTCGGCGGCCTGCCCGACGGCAACAACGACGCCGACTGGCCGGCCGCGCAGCCGGGATCGGTCACGGCGTTCCGCCGCCCGGGCACCGAGTAGCCGCGTTCCGGAACAGACCCTGGCGTGACGCACGTCACGGCCGCTACCGTTGGTGCATGAAGATCGCGGACGTACTCACTCGCAAGGCGATCGCAGAAGTCGTCACGATCGCATCAACCGCCACCGTGCGTGACCTGCTCGGGGTGCTCTCCGAGCACGGCATCGGAGCCTGTGTCGTCAGCACCGACGGCACCGCCGTCGCCGGGATCGTCTCCGAGCGCGACGTGGTGCGGCGCCTCCACGAGAACGACGCGCTGCTCGCCGCCGAGGTCTCCTCGATCATGACCGCCGAGGTCGAGACCTGTGCCCCCGAGGCCACCATCGACGAGATCCTGGGCATCATGACCAAGCGCCGGATCCGGCACATGCCGGTCGTCTCCCCCGACGGCGGTCTGGTCGGCATCGTCAGCATCGGCGACCTGGTCAAGCACCGCATCGACCAGCTCGCGTTCGAACGCGACCAGCTCGAGGCGTACGTCCACCAGACCTGACCTTCACAGGACCTGCACAACTTCTGCAGCCTTTCCGGCTACTCGGGCTTCTAGCCTGAGCATGTGCCAGAACATCTGACCGTCACCCGCCGGGTCCTCGTCGTCGAGGACGAGCCGGTCATCAACCAGGCCGTCTCGGACCGGCTCGAGGCGGAGGGGTACGACGTCGTCCGGGCGTGGGACGGACCCGGGGCGGTCTCCTGCTTCGAGGAGACCTCGCCAGACCTGGTCGTCCTCGACGTGATGCTGCCCGGCTACGACGGCCTCGAGGCGTGCCGCCGGATCCAGGCCGTACGCCCCGTGCCGGTGCTCATGCTGACCGCGCGTGTCGACGAGGCCGATGTGCTCGTCGGGCTCGGCGTCGGGGCCGACGACTACCTGACCAAGCCGTTCCGGGCCCGCGAGCTGGTGGCCCGTGTCAACGCGCTCCTGCGGCGGGTGGAGCGGGCCGCCGAGCTGGCCGGGTCGCCGCGGCGTACGGCTGAGATCGGGGGGCTCCGGATGGATCCGGCGGCCCGACGGGTGTGGGTCGACGGCGACGAGGTCAGGCTCACCCCGACCGAGTTCGACCTGCTCGTCTGCCTGGCCGCCGACCCGGGGGCCGTGGTCACCCGCGAGCGGCTCCTCGCCGAGGTCTGGGGCTGGAACGACGCCTCCGGAACCCGCACGGTCGACAGCCACGTGAAGGGGCTGCGCGCCAAGATCGGGTCCGAGCGGGTCCGGACCGTGCACGGCGTCGGCTATGCCCTGGAGGCCGGCGAATGACTCCGCTGGAACGGGTCTCCTCGATCAAGGTCAAGCTCGGGCTCCTGGTCGCCGCGAGCGCGCTGGTGGCGGCGGTCGTCGCCTCCGTCGGGCGGATCACCGGGGTTTCCCCGTGGATCTCGATCCCGGTCACGATCGGGATCGCGCTCGCGGTCACCCAGCTGCTGGCGGCCGGGATGACGTCCCCGCTGCGGCAGATGACCGTCGCGGCCCGGCGGATGGCCCGGGGCGACTACTCGGTCTCCGTGCCTGCCGTCGGTGCCGACGAGGTCGGGCAGCTGGGCCGTGCGTTCAACACGATGGCCAGCGACCTCGGCGCCGTCGACCGCCAGCGCCGCGACCTGGTCGCCAACGTCTCCCACGAGCTGCGTACGCCGCTGGCGGCTCTCACCGTCGTGCTGGAGAACCTCGTGGACGGCGTCGGATCCGACCCGGCCGCGCTGCAGACCGCGCTCGGCCAGGCCGAGCGGCTGACCCGGCTGGTCGAGGACCTGCTCGACCTGGCGCGCGTCGACGCCGGCAAGGCGCCGCTGAGCACCGTCTCTGTCGAGCTCGGCCCCCTGCTGGAGGCCTGCGTCGCGGAGACGCTGGCCAACGGGCGGCCGGTCACCTACGAGATCGACGCGCCGGCCGGCCTGGTCGTCGACGCCGACCCCGATCGCCTCAGCCAGCTCGTCGTCAACCTGCTCGACAACGCCTCCCGGCACAGTCCCCGCGGCGGCGTGGTCACCGTGCGCGCCGGGATCGACGGCGAGCGCTATCACCTCGAGGTCCTCGACTCCGGGCCCGGCATCCCCGTCGCCGACCGCGGGCGCGTCTTCGAGCCCTTCGGCACGCTCAGCTCCTCCGGCGAGGGTGGCGGGACCGGGCTCGGGCTCGCCATCGCCCGGTGGGTCACCGACCTGCACGGCGGCTCCATCGCCTTCCTCGACCCGCTCCCCGGCGCCGCCGGCGCCCGGGTGCGCGTCGACCTTCCGGTGCGTCCACCCGCGCGCACCGTCCCTGATCAGCTCAGTCCCAGTCATCTCACCCCCACCCATGAGGAGAGCCAGATGCCCACCACTCCCCCGGCGGCCGAGCCCGCCGAACCGGCCCAGCCGGTCGCCGCTCCCAGCGCGGATCCCAAGGCCGCCTATGCCGCCCCGTCGGTCCTCGATGACATCTTCGGCACCTATTGGCCCGATTCAGGTGTCGCGGGCAGGTTCGGGCTCTTCATCGGTGCCGTGGTCGCCGGCCTGCTCGGCGGCCTGCTGATCCCCGACCGCAATGCCGGGCTCGGCACGGTCATCGTGCTGCTGGCCGCCGGCGGGGTCGTGATGCTGGCGAGCGAGAAGCGTCGCAGCTTGTTCCCGATCGTCTGCTACGTCCTGTTCGCGCTGCTCTCCTCGGTCGCGGTGTTCCGCGACGCCGAGTGGCTCGTCGTACTGTGCCTGCTCACGGCGATCGCGGTGATCCTGTGTGCCTCCACCCAGGCGAAGACGCTGCTCGGGATCGTGCTGACCGGGATCTCCTGGCCGCTGGCAGGGCTGCGCGGGATCCCGTGGCTGGGCCGCACGCTGACCAGCGTCTCCGGTCGCGGACATGGCGCGGCGGTCGCCCGCACCACGGTGCTCTCGCTGCTCGGGCTGGTGATCTTCGGGCTCCTGTTCACCACCGCCGACGCGGTGCTGGGCAGCTGGGTCGACCAGTTCGTGCCGGACGTACGCCCTGACACCTTCGCGGCTCGGATCTTCATGACCGTCTTCGTCTTCGGGGTCGTGATGGGCGCTGCGTACCTGGCTGTGAACCCGCCGCGGATCGACCGCAACGAGCGTACGTCCCAGCCCGTCGCCAACCGCTACGAGTGGCTGGCTCCGGTCGGTGTCGTGGTCGCCGTCTTCGCCGCGTTCCTGATCGCACAGGCGACTGCTGTCTTCGGCGGCGAGGACTACCTGCGCGAGACGACGGGGCTGACGTACGCCGAATACGTCCACCAGGGGTTCGGCCAGCTCACCGTCGCGACCGCACTGACCCTGCTGGTGATCTGGGCTGCGGCGCGCAAGGCGCCGGTGGAGACCGTCGCCGACCGGCTGTGGCTGCGGATCGCGCTCGGGCTGCTCGCCGCGGAGGCTCTGGTCGTCGTCGGGTCGGCGCTGTACCGGATGCACCTCTACCAGGAGGCGTACGGCTTCACTCAGCTCCGTCTGCTCGTCGATGTCTTCGAGGCCTGGCTGGGCCTGCTGGTGATCGCCGGGCTGGTCGCCGCGGTGACCGGCACGGCGATCGCCGGTGGGCTCTGGCTCGGCAGGTTCGCCCTGGTCAGCGGCGCTGTCGCGCTGCTCGGGATCGCCGCGATCAACCCGGATGCGTGGATCGCCGAGCACAACGTCTCGCGCTATGAGGAGACCGGGAAGCTCGACACGGACTTCCTCGCCGATCTAAGCGACGACGCGGTGCCGGCCCTGAAGAAGCTCCCCGAGGACCTGCGCAGCTGTGTGCTCGGGCCCAACGACCGCGAGGGCGACTGGCTGGAGTGGAACCTCGGCCGGGAGCGGGCCGACGGGCTGACCCCGGTCTACCCCGGGACGGCCGATGCGACGGTGGTGTGCCCCAGCGAGTCTCGATACGTAGACTGAATTCATGAGCCAGAAGCCTGAGATCGACTTCGTCGACCCCACCCCTCCGACCGACCTCGTCATCAAGGACATCACCATCGGTGACGGCGAGGAGGCCACCGAGCGCGACCGCGTATCGGTCCACTACGTCGGCGTTGCGCTGTCCACCGGTGAGGAGTTCGACGCGTCCTACAACCGCGGCGAGCCGCTCGACTTCCGCGTCGGCATCGGCCAGGTCATCCAGGGCTGGGACCAGGGCATCCTCGGCATGAAGGTCGGCGGCCGCCGCCAGCTCGTCATCCCGCCCCACCTGGGTTACGGAGACCGCGGCGCCGGCGGCGCGATCAAGCCCGGCGAGACCCTGATCTTCGTCTGCGACCTGGTCAAGGTCGAGAAGTAGCGGTTGGGATACCCGGTTAACCGGTTGTTCCTGCACTTCTCAGGCAATGCAACGCCAGAGAAGTGCAGGTTTCCCCGGTTAACCGGGTATTCCTACGACTTACCAAGGAACGTCGAAGTCGGCCTCGTCTGAGACCCGGGCCGCCTGACCGGCGTACTCCACGACGTCGCCGAGGCGGAGCTGGCGGCCGCGGCGGAGCTCGATCTCACCGTTGACCTTCACCTCGCCGGCGGTGATCGCCGGGCGCGCCTCGGAGCCGGCCTCGACCAGGTTGGCCAGCTTCATGAACTGACCGAGGCGGATGACCTCGTCACTGATGGGTACGTCGAAGGGCTCGCTCACACCGCCATCCTCCCCCGCCCGCCGAGACGTCACCAAAAACGGCCGAGGCGTCAGCACGGTCGGCCGAGTTGGCACGCGGTGGCGGCTCGACCGACGTACGTGACCTTTCGGCCGACGTATCTGACGCTTCGGCGGGTCACTCCATCAGGACGGCGACGGTGTGGATGATCACGCCGACGAGACCACCGACGATGGTGCCGTTGATGCGGATGAACTGCAGGTCGCGACCGACGAAGAGCTCGATGCGGCGAGCCGCCTGCTTGCCGTCCCAGCGCTGGATGGTGTGGGTGATGACGGTCGTTGCCTCGCGGCCGTAGCGCTTGACGACGTAGACGGCCACGTCGGAGGCGAGTGCGTCGTAGCGGCGCTGGAGGCTCTCGTCGAGGACGACCTTCTGGGCGTAGCGGATGACCTCGTCCAAGGCGCGGCGGCGGACGACGCCGTCGGGGTCGCGCAGGGACGTGGTCAGCGCACGCCGCAGGGCGTCCCAGATCGAGATGGCGGTGTTGATGACGCCGGGGTGGTCGAGCACCCGCTCCTTGAGCCGCTCGGCGCGCTCCATGGTCGCCTCGTCGTGCTGCAGGTTGTCGGCGAGATCGGCGAGCATCGTGTCGATCGCCTTGCGGGCACGATGCTCGGGGTCGTCGCGGATGTCGGCGATCCAGCGGACCAGCTCGACGTGGATGCGGGCGGTCACCGGCTCGCGCAACACCTGGGGCGTCCACCACGGCGCCCGCTCGCCGAGCACCTCGGTGACGATCTCCTCGTTCTCCTCGAGCCAGCCGTGCAGCTCGACGAGCGCCAGGTCGACCAGGCCGTGATGGACGCCGTCGTCCAGCGCGGCCTGCAGCGTGCCGCCGAGCAGCGGCGCGATCTGCTCCTCACGCAGGCGAGGTACGAACCCGTCCTGGATGATCTCGACGATGTGGCGGTTGCTGATCCGGGAGAGCCCGTCGGCGACCACGGTGGAGACCTCGTCGACGACCCGCTTGGCGTTGGGCTCCTCGGCGAGCCAGAGCGCGAGCCGCAGCGACGGCATCGCGACACCGAGCCGCTCGCGGATCGTCTCCTCCTGCAGGAAGTTGTCCTGGACGAACTCCTCCAGGCTGGCGCCGAGCTCGTCCTTCCGCTTCGGGATCAGCGCGGTGTGCGGCACCGGCAGCCCGAGCGGGTGACGGAACAGCGCGGTGACCGCGAACCAGTCGGCCATCGCACCGACCATGGACGCCTCGGCACCGGCGTTCACGAACCCCCAGAACCCGTCCAGCCGAAAGGTCAGCAGGTAGACGATGGCGGCCACGACCAGGAGCCCGGTGGCGACGATGCGCATGCGGCGCAGCGCCTGGCGGCGTACGACATCGGCCTCGGTCTCGACCATCAGGCCGCCGATGCCGGCGCCCCCAGGAGAACTCATGGGCTCAATTGTGCCGGGTCGTCCCACGCGACGCGATCTGCAACACCACGACCAGCATTTCTATAGGCTACTCACGGGTTGGGCCACAGGTGAGTTACAAAGGATCCAAGGCCGTCACCGATCCCTTCCCCTGCTCGTTGGAGTGGGCGAGAGTGCCTGAGGGGAGGCACACGTCCCACCGAGGAGATACATGTCGTCGCACAACGCGGACGGTGTGGGGTCGCATCTGTTCGACTCGTCGAGGAGCGCTATGTCGTTGACCACCGCCGCCAAGGTGGAGGTTCTGAGCGTCCTCGTTCGCGCCGGCCGGGAGGCCCGCGCCCCACTCACCCCGCACGACTGCAACACCGTGGTCGAGACCAGTGCCCATCTCGCCGAGATCGCGCCGACCCTTTCCGAGGGCACGCCCGGCGAGCGGGCCCGCGCGACCCGCTCCGCGATGGAGCTGTTCCTCTCCGTCGACTGCCCTCAGCTCGCGCCCGAGCTCCGCGAGGAGCTCGCCAGAGCCGTCGAGCACGTCGTCGTACGTCATCCGGCGACTGCCGCCTAGCGCAACAGGGTTTCAAGCACCTCATCGTCTGAAGCAAAAATGCCGTCGCGACCCCACGGGTCGCGGCGGCGTGCTTGTATGTGAGTCGGGAGGTAGTTGCATGACGATCGTCAGAGCCGCAATCAGCCAGACCACCTGGACCGGGGACAAGGTCTCCATGCTGGACAAGCACGAGGGCTTTGCGCGGGACGCCGCCGCCCAGGGCGCCCAGGTGATGTGCTTCCAGGAGCTCTTCTACGGGCCCTACTTCGGGATCACCCAGGACAAGAAGTACTACCGCTACGCCGAGCCGGCCGACGGGCCGATCGTGCAGCGCTTCGCGAGCCTGGCCAAGGAGCTGGGCATCGTGATGGTGCTGCCGATCTACGAGGAGGCCGACACCGGGGTCTACTACAACACCTCCGTGCTCGTCGACGCCGACGGCACGATCCTCGGCAAGTACCGGAAGAACCATCTGCCCCACGTCGAGAAGTTCTGGGAGAAGTTCTACTTCCGCCCCGGCAACCTGGGCTACCCGGTCTTCGAGTCCGCGGTCGGGAAGGTGGGGATGTACATCTGCTACGACCGCCACTTCCCTGAGGGTTGGCGCGAGCTCGGGCTCAACGGGGCCCACATGGTCTTCAACCCCAACGCCACCAAACCCGGGCTCTCCAACCGGCTCTGGGAGATCGAGCAGCCCGCCGCCGCGGTCGCCAACGGCTACTTCGTGCTCGCGCCCAACCGGGTCGGCCTCGAGGACAACGAGTACGGCGAAGAGGCGGTCAACTTCTACGGGATGTCGCAGGTCGTCGACCCCCGCGGCAACTACGTGGGCGAGCTCGGCTCGGGCGAGAAGGAGGAGCTGCTCGTACGCGACCTGGACATGAGCATGGTCCAGGAGATGCGCGACGACTGGCAGTTCTACCGCGACCGGCGGCCCGATTCGTACACCGCCATCCCCCGACCCTGAGGAGGCTCTACCCATGACTGCCGGAATGACCACGCTCATCAAGGGTGGCACGGTCGTCTCCGCGACCGGGCGCACCCAGGCAGACGTGCTGGTGGACGGCGAGAAGATCGTCGCGCTCATCTCCCCCGGGAGCACTCCGCTGGGGACGATCGAGGCCGACGTGACCATCGACGCGAGCGGGAAGTACGTCATCCCCGGCGGCGTCGACGCCCACACCCACATGCAACTGCCGTTCGGTGGCACCAACGCCAGCGACACCTTCGAGACCGGCACCCGGGCCGCGGCCTGGGGCGGCACCACGACGATCATCGACTTCGCGGTGCAGCGCTACGGCGAACGCGTACAGGACGGGCTGGCGCACTGGCACGAGCTGGCCGCCGGCAACTGCGCGATCGACTACGGGTTCCACCAGATCATCGGCGGGGTCGACGACGACTCGCTCAAGGCGATGGACACCCTCGTGGACGAGGGGATCACCTCCTACAAGCTGTTCATGGCCTATCCGGGTGTCTTCTACTCCGACGACGCGCAGGTGCTGCGGGCGATGCAGAAGGCGACCGACCACGGGCTGCTGACGATGATGCACGCCGAGAACGGGCCGGCCATCGACGTGCTCGCCGCGCAGCTGGCCGAGTCCGGCAAGACGTCTCCCTACTACCACGGCATCGCGCGTGCCTGGCAGATGGAGGAGGAGGCCACCCACCGGGCGATCATGCTCGCCGACGTGACCGGGGCTCCGCTCTACGTGGTGCACGTCAGCGCCAAGCAGGCGGTCGCGCAGCTGGCCAAGGCCCGTGACCACGGGAAGAACGTGTTCGGCGAGACCTGCCCGCAGTATCTCTACCTCACCCTCGAGGACCAGCTCGGCGCGAGGTCGGAGGAATGGGGCGACTTCGAGGGCGCCAAGTGGGTCTGCTCGACGCCGCTGCGGTCGCGGGAGGAGGGCCACCAGGACGCGATGTGGCAAGCGCTGCGCACCAACGACCTGCAGATGGTCTCCACCGACCACTGCCCCTTCTGCATGAAGGAGCAGAAGGAGCTCGGCAAGGACGACTTCCGGGCCATCCCCAACGGGATCGGGTCGATCGAGCACCGCGTCGACCTGCTCTACCAGGGCGTGGTGACCGGGCAGATCACGCTCGAGCGGTGGGTGGAGCTGATCGCGACCACACCGGCGCGGATGTTCGGGCTATACGGCCGCAAGGGCGTCATCGCGCCGGGAGCGGACGCCGACATCGTCGTCTACGACCCGAACGGCCACACCTCCATCGGAGTCGGCAAGACCCATCACATGAACATGGACCACTCCGCCTGGGAGGGCTACGAGATCGACGGACACGTCGACGTGGTGCTCTCCCGAGGCTCCGTGGCCGTCGCCGCCGGCGAGTTCAAGGGCACCAAGGGCCACGGCAGCTACCTCAAGCGCGACCTCTCCCAGTACCTGGTGTGACGTGATGGACTTCGGTGTCGTCCTCCAGACCAACCCGCCCGCCTGGCGGGTCGTCTCCCTGGCGAAGCAGGCCGAGGCATACGGCTTCGACTACGTCTGGACGTTCGACAGCCACCTGCTGTGGATGGAGCCGTACGTCATCTACAGCCAGATCCTCGCCGAGACCCGCACCATCAAGGTCGGCCCGTTCGTGACCAACCCGGCGACCCGCGACTGGACGGTGACCGCGTCGGTCTTCGCGACCCTGAACGAGATGTACGGCAACCGCACCGTGTGCGGGATGGGGCGCGGCGACTCGGCGGTGCGGGTGCTCAACGGGAAGCCGTCGACGATCAAGGAGATGCGCGAGGCGACCCGGGTGATCCGCGAGCTCGCCAACCGGCGCCCGGTCGAGATCAACGGCACCACGCTGCAGTTCCCGTGGGCCAAGCGCTCCGAGCTGGAGGTGTGGATCGCCGCCTACGGCCCGCTCGCACTGAAGGCGGCCGGGGAGGTCGGCGACGGGTTCATCCTGCAGCTGGCGGACCCCGACATCACCGAGTGGATGATCGGGGCGGTCAAGAAGGCGGCCACCGACGCCGGCCGCGACCCGGAGTCGCTGACGTTCTGCGTGGCCGCTCCTGCGTACGTCACCGACGGGTCGCCCGAGGCGCTGGATCATGCCCGCGAGCAGTGTCGGTGGTTCGGCGGGATGGTGGGCAACCACGTCGCCGACATCGTCTCCAAGTACGGCAGCGGTGCCGTCCCGCAGGCGCTCACCGACTACATCAAGAACCGCGAGGGCTACGACTACAACGAGCACGGGCGGGCCGGCAACACCCACACCCAGTTCGTGCCCGACGAGATCGTCGACCGGTTCTGCCTCCTCGGCTCGGTCGAGGAGCAGGTCGCCAAGCTCGAGCAGCTCAAGAGCCTCGGCGTCGACCAGTTCGCCGTCTACCTGCAGCACGACGCGATGGACCAGACCCTGGCTGCGTACGGCGATCTGGTGATCCCCCGGGTCAACCGGCCGGCGACCACGAAGGTATGAGCGCGCGATTTCGTTGATTGTGGCGTGAGAATGTAACGAAAACGTAGCCATCGTCCTGATATACCGTCGTAATCAGTATCCCGGACCGGCGGCGACCCTGCTGCTCCCGGCGTAGAGTGAAAACCCAGATCCATGTCCATCCACGCACCCCAGGGGACAGCCTTGACCAGCGCCAGCGACGCCCGTGCCTACGACCTCGACCGAGCCC
Source organism: Nocardioides sp. NPDC006303 (assembly GCF_040613175.1). Classification (NCBI taxonomy): domain Bacteria; kingdom Bacillati; phylum Actinomycetota; class Actinomycetes; order Propionibacteriales; family Nocardioidaceae; genus Nocardioides; species Nocardioides sp. NPDC006303. The sequence continues at coordinate 36,873 of NZ_JBEXRR010000030.1, read as the reverse complement.
ATGTCTTCCATTCCTGGTCCGCCCAGGGGTCGCTGAAACCGCTCGTGATCGCCGGCGGTCTGGGCTCGAAGGTGTGGGACGACTCCGGGCACACCTACCTCGACTTCTCCTCCCAGCTGGTCAACACCAACATCGGCCACCAGCACCCCCGGGTGGTGGAGGCGATCAAGAAGCAGGCCGAGACGCTGACCACCATCGCGCCGACGACTGCCAACCTGACGCGCGGCGAGGCGGCCGAGCGGATCACCGACATCGCGCCGGTCGGCTTCAACAAGGTCTTCTTCACCAACGCCGGCGCCGACGCGGTCGAGAACGCGATCCGGATGGCCCGCATCCACACCGGCCGCGACAAGGTCCTCTCGACCTACCGCTCCTACCACGGCAACACCGGGGCGGCGATCGTCGCGACCGGCGACTGGCGACGGATCCCGAACGAGTACGCCCGCGGCCACGTCCACTTCTTCGGCCCCTACCTCTACCGCTCGGAGTTCTGGGCGACCACGCCGGAGCAGGAGGCCGAACGCGCCCTCCAGCACCTGCGCCGGGTCATCGAGTCCGAGGGACCCGCGTCGATCGCGGCGATCCTGCTCGAGACCATCCCCGGCACTGCCGGGATCATGATCCCGCCGCCGGGCTACCTCCCCGGGGTCAGGGCGCTGGCCGACGAGTTCGGGATCATGCTCATCCTCGATGAGGTCATGGCCGGCTTCGGCCGCACCGGCGAGTGGCTGGCCCTGGATGCCTACGACGTCGTTCCCGACCTGATCACCTTCGCCAAGGGGGTCAACTCCGGCTACGTACCCGCCGGCGGGGTGATCATCTCCGACCCGGTCGCGGCGACCTTCGACGACCAGGTCTTCCCCGGCGGGCTCACCTACTCCGGCCACCCGCTCGCGATGGCGTCGATCGTGGCGACCATCGAGGCGATGAACGAGGAGGGCATCGTCGACAACGCCGCGACCATCGGCACCGACCACATCGCCCCCGGCCTCGCCTCGCTGGCCGAGAAGCACGACGTGATCGGCGAGGTACGCGGCACCGGGGTCTTCTGGGCCCTCGAGCTCGTCGCCGACCGCGAGACGCGGGAGCCGCTGCCCGCCGCGACGATGGGCCGGATCAAGTCCGACCTCATCGCCCGCGACCTGATCCCGTTCACCATGGAAAACCGCATCCACGTGGTGCCCCCGTGCGTCGTCACCCCCGACGAGGTCGCCGAGGCGATCTCGATCTACGACGACGTGCTCGGCTCGCTGTAACAGCTCTCTAAGGACGCATGACATGACCGACCTCCCCATCCTCGACCACTGGATCGGCGGGGCCACCAACCCCGGCACCGGCACCCGTCTCGGCGACGTCTACAATCCCGCGCTCGGCACCGTCCAGAAGCGCGTACGCTTCGCCTCGGCCGCTGACGTCGACACCGCCGTCTCCGCAGCCAAGAAGGCGTTCGAAGAGTGGAGCGAGACCTCGCTCACCCGGCGTACGGCCGTGCTCTTCAAGTTCCGCGAACTGCTCAACGCCCGCAAGGGCGAGCTCGCCGAGATCCTGACCGCCGAGCACGGCAAGGTGCTCTCCGACGCCGCAGGCGAGATCGCCCGCGGGCTCGAGGTCGTCGAGTTCGCCTGCGGTCTCTCCCACCTGCTCAAGGGCACGGTCTCCGAGCAGGTCTCCTCCGGTGTGGACGTGACCACGCTCAAGCAGCCGCTCGGCGTGGTGGGCATCATCAGCCCGTTCAACTTCCCGGCCATGGTGCCGATGTGGTTCTTCCCGATCGCGATCGCGGCCGGCAACGCCGTCGTGATCAAGCCGTCGGAGAAGGATCCGACCGCGTCCAGCTGGATCGCGGAGCTGTGGTCGGAGGCGGGGCTGCCCGACGGCGTCTACAACGTCGTGCACGGCGACAAGGAGGCGGTCGACGCGCTCCTCGACAACCCCGACGTCGCCTCGATCTCCTTCGTCGGCTCCACCCCGATCGCCCGCTACGTCTACGAGCGCGGCACCGCTGCCGGCAAACGGGTCCAGGCGCTCGGGGGCGCCAAGAACCACATGCTCGTCCTGCCCGACGCCGACCTCGACCTGGTCGCCGACTCGGCGGTCAACGCGGGCTTCGGGTCAGCCGGCGAGCGCTGCATGGCGATCTCCGTGGTGCTCGCGGTCGACTCGGTGGCCGACAGCCTGATCTCGAAGATCACCTCGCGGATGGCCACGCTCAAGACCGGCGACGGCACCCGGGACACCGACATGGGGCCGCTCATCACCGGCGCCCACCGGGACAAGGTGGCGAGCTACGTCGACGTGGCCACGGCCGACGGCGCCGAGGTCGTCGTCGACGGACGCGGGATCGAGGTGGACGGCGACCCCAACGGGTTCTGGGTCGGGCCGACACTGGTGGACCGCGTGCCGACCACGTCGACCGTCTACACCGAGGAGATCTTCGGACCGGTGCTCTCGGTCATCCGCGTCTCCGGCTACGAGGAGGGCCTCGAGCTGATCAACTCCGGCCAGTTCGGCAACGGCACCGCCATCTTCACCAACGACGGCGGCGCCGCCCGCCGATTCCAGCGTGAGGTGCAGGTCGGGATGGTCGGCGTGAACGTGCCGATCCCGGTGCCCGTCGCCTACCACTCCTTCGGTGGTTGGAAGGCCTCGCTGTTCGGGAACGCGAAGGCGTACGGCCCCGCTGGGCTGGACTTCTTCACCCGGGAGAAGGCGGTCACCACCCGCTGGCTCGACCCGTCGCACGGCGGGATCAACCTGGGGTTCCCGCAGAACTCCTGAGAGATCTAGTAGTCGTAGTCGTCGTCGGGGCCGGCTGCGTCGAGTTTCTGCTCGGCGTAGTCGGCCTCGTCGACGTCGTCCGGCGTCGAGGTCACCGTCTCCTCGGCGTCCAGAGGCGCCTCGTCGTCGACGGTCTCCTTCACGACGTCGGTCGCCTGCTCCTCGAGGTCTGCCTCTGCTGCGTACTCGCTCATCTACCCTCGCTCAGCTCGATCCGTGTGCTCGGTCTCCAGTAGATCACCGCCACCCGGGTGCCGCCACGGATCGCTGTGGCTCAGCGCCGGCGTGGTGCCCCCAGGGCAAGGCGGAGATCCTGCTTCAGGGTCGTGTATGCCTCCTTGGGCTGCCGGTTCACATCCCAGAGCAGCGCGTAGCCCTCCCCTTCGAACCAGCCAGGTACCCAGGAGTGGGTGTCGTCGATGCCCCAGACCGTGAACGATGTGCAGGCGCGTACGGCGAGGCAGGCCTGGAGCATCTGGGAGAACTCGTAGGGGTGGGCGAAGAGCGCCAGGTTGTCCGTGGGGACCTGGGTCTCGGCGGAGTCGACGAAGGTGCGTACGTCGGCCTCGGTGACCGCGACCTCGAGACCGAGGTCGGCATAGCGCTGCAGGTCGTCGCGGAAGCGCTCGCCGGAGAAGCCGTACTGGGTGTCGAGGTGGCCCTGGTTGCCGACACCGTGGATGGGTACGCCCTGGGCGACCAGGCTCTTGACGAAGGCGTAGACCGCGTCGGCCTTGGCGTTGTGGCCGTCCTCCCCGGCGATGTTGTAGTCGTTGTAGAACAGCCGCGCCTTCGGGTCGGCCTGATGGGCCCAGCGGAAGGCGTCGGCGACCACCTCGGGTCCGAGCCGGGAGACCCAGAAGTTGTCCGGGTTGAGGCGCGAGGGGTTGGTGTCGGTGAAGAACTCGTTGGCGACGTCCCACTGGTAGACCTTGCCGCGGAAGTGGGCGACCTCGTCGGTGATGTGCTTCTTGAGGATCCCGCGGAGCTCGTCGTTGCTGATGGTGCCGTTGTTGACACCCTCCGTCAGCCAGGCGGGATTCTGGTTGTGCCAGAGCAGGGTGTGGCCGCGCACCTTCTGACCATGGGCGCGGGCGAACTCGACGACCTCGTCGGCGCCCGACCAGTCATAGGTGCCCCGAGTCGGCTCGACGGTCTCCCACTTCATCTCGTTCTCGGGAGTGATGCTGGAGAACTCGTCCGCGGCGATGCCGGCGAGCTCCTCGTCGGCAAGCACTTCGGGATTGGCGGCGACACCGAGGTGCAACCCGATCTGGGAAGCGTAGGAGCGGAGCGAGTCGGATGGGGGCCGGAAGCCACGGGGCTCGGCCTGGGCCACGGATGACGCGGTGGCCGCGATGGTCGCCGCTGCGGTCACGGTCACGACGATGTGACGAAGTTTCACGGTGCCTCCAAGTGCACTAAGTGTGATCGGCATCACAGACAGGCATCAGGATGTCGAGAGGCTCGCGACTTTGTCAATCGTTGTCGATAACGTTTTCTGAAGACGGGCGCCGAAGCCCGATCCCGGCTACGATCCGGTCCATGCCCACCGAGACCCCTGCCCCCGAAGCTCCCGGATCGACGTGGGCCCGCAGCTACGACTACACCGCGCGCGAGCTGGTGCGACCACGTTCCGTGGATGACGTACGCGACCTCGTGCGGCGCGAGCCGCGGCTGCGCGCGCTGGGGTCGCGGCACTCCTTCACCGATCTCGCGGACACACCGGGGGCGCTGGTCTCGCTCGACCTGGAGACCTCGCCGAGCCTGGCCGGTGATGTGGTCCGGGTGCCCGGCGGGATGCGCTACGGCGAGCTCGCCGCCTGGCTGCAGGAGCATGGCCGGGCGCTGCCCAACCTGGCCTCGCTCCCCCACATCTCGGTCGCCGGCGCGGTCGCGACCGGCACCCATGGCTCCGGTGTCGGCAACGGCTCGCTGGCCACCTCCGTGACCGCGCTGGAGATCGTCGACGGGCGCGGCGACCTGGTGCGGCTGGAGGCCGGCTCGCCCGACTTCGCCGGGGCCGTGGTCGGCATCGGTGCCCTGGGGATCGTGACCCATCTCGAGCTGCTGACCTCGCCGACCTACCAGGTCGCACAGACGGTTCACGAGGGTCTCACCTACGCTGACCTGCGAGAACACCTCACCGAGATTCTCGGTGCCGCCTACTCGGTGTCGATCTTCACGCGTTGGGCCGACGAGCCCGACGGGTCGGCCGCCCGGGTCTGGGTGAAGTCGCGCTCGGGGACGCCGGAGCTCCCCGGGACAGTGCTCGCGACCGGGCCGCAGCACGTCGTCCCCGGTCTCGACCCGGCGCCGTGCACCGAGCAGCTCGGCGTGCCGGGACCCTGGCACGAGCGGCTGCCCCACTTCCGCCTCGACTTCCAGCCGAGCGTCGGCGCGGAGCTGCAGAGCGAGTACCTGGTGCCGCTCGATCGCGCGCAGGAGGCGGTCGACGCGGTCCGCTCACTCGCCGACCGGGTCCGGCCGCTCCTGCAGGTGAGCGAGATCCGCGCAGTCGCCGCCGACGAGCTGTGGCTCTCCCCCGCCTATGGCACGGGCACGTTGGCGCTGCACTTCACCTGGAATGCCGACCCCGTCGGCGTACGCGACCTCCTGCCCGACCTGGAGCAGCGGCTTCCGGCGGGCACCAGGCCGCACTGGGGCAAGCTCTTCGCCACCAAGGACCCCGGCGCCGAGTTCCCGCGCTGGGACGACTTCCGGGACCTCGTACGCCGCTTCGACCCGGACCGCCGGTTCTGGAACGCCTGGCTGGACCGGGTGATCGGCTGAGGCTCGCTCAGTCCTCGACGAACTGGCGGTGGTTGCGGATCACCTCGGCGATGATCACGTTGAGGATCTTCTCGGCGAACTCGGGGTCGAGACCTGCGTCGTCGGAGAGCCGGCGGAGCCGCTCGATCTGGACCGCCTCGCGGCTCGGATCGGCAGGCGGGAAGCCCGCGCGCGCCTTCAGCCGGCCGACCTGCTCGGTGCACTTGAAGCGCTCGGCGAGAAGGTGGACAAGGGCGGCGTCGAGGTTGTCGATGCTGCCGCGCAGGCGCAGGAGCTCGTCGTGGGCGTCTTCGGTCACAGCGCTATCAAACCCGATGCGAGCCCCGGAGCACCGACGAGTCTTACTCGCCGGACTCCTTCGAGGACTGCTCCGCGAGCGCCTTGTCGATGTCGAGCTCGACGACGGCGTCGATGACCTGCTTGAGCGCGGGCGCGGGGAGCGCACCGGGCTGCGAGAAGACGAGGTTGCCCTTCTTGAAGGCCATCAGCGTCGGGATCGAAGTGATGTTGGCGGCACCGGCGAGCGCCTGCTCGGCCTCGGTGTCGACCTTCCCGAAGACGATCTCGGGGTGCTCTGCGGAGGCAGCGTCGTAGATCGGGCCGAACTGGCGGCACGGGCCGCACCAGGACGCCCAGAAGTCGACGAGGACGATCTCGTTGTCGGTGACGGTGCTCTCGAAGTTCTCTGCGCCGAGCTCGACGGTGGGCATGGGGCTCTCACTTCCGGTATGGGGTCGGTGCGCGCCGGATCGGCAGGCACGTACGTCTCAACGCACGTGCCCCACTGAGGATTCCCCGTGCGGATTCCTCGTGAGATCAGGGAAGGCGCTTGGCCTTCGGCCCGATCTGCCGCTCGATGCGACTGCGTGGCTGCCCGGTCAGCTTGGCGACGATCGGAACCCGGAACACGTATCCACCGACAGCCGCTGCGATGACCAGCAAGATAATCCAGAACATGTGATCCAGCGTACGCCGGACCACCCAGACCCCACCTCAGGATTCCCCCTGAGATGGGGCCCGGATAAGGCCCGGATGAGTCCCGGGTCGGCGTCAGGCGGCGCGCCGGCCGCGGCGGCCGGACTCGCGCTTGCGCAGAGCGTCGGTGAGCAGCGAGACCAAGGCCTCGAGCTGTACGTCGGCGGAGTCGGTGACCTCTTCGTCGGAGCCGTCCAGGGCACGAGCCGCGAGGCCGGCCTTGGAGTCGATCAGCTCGGCGATCCGGGTGTCGATGGTCTGCGAGGCGATGATGCGCCAGGCGGTGACCGGCTCGGTCTGGCCGATGCGGTGGACGCGGTCGATCGCCTGGGTCTGCTCTGCGTCGGTCCAGGAGAGCTCGGCCAGGATCAGGTTGGAGGCGGCCTGCAGGTTGACGCCGACACCGGCGGCGGTGAGCGAGCAGACGATGACCTTGACCTCGGGGTCGTTCATGAACTCGTCGATGGCCTTCTCGCGCGCCTTCGAGGTCTGGTCGCCGCGGATCGTGGAGTAGCGGATGCCGCGCTCCTCGAAGAGCTTCTGCGCGGTGTCCATCACCTCGATGTGCTTGGCGAAGAAGACGACCTTGCCGACGTTGCGCGCCAGCTGGGCAGCGTAGTCGGCGGCCAGCGAGGCCTTCGCGCGACCGATGCGGCGCATCATCCCGAAGACGTTCTCGCCGGTGGAGGCGTCCTGGTCCTCGCGCTCCCAGGCGGCGACGCGGCGGATCAGCTCGAGGTCGAGCTCGCCGGGAGCCGGCTTGGCGCCGGTCACCCGGGTCTCGATCGCGGTGTCGTAACGCTGCATCATCCGCTTGGCCAGCTCGGCCTCGGCGGCCCGGATCGAGCGGCCCTCGGCGTCGTCGAGCTCGACCGGCAGGTCGGCCACGCGGCGCGCCGGGATGTCGCTGGCGACGTCGATCTTGCGGCGGCGCACGATGCCCTGGTTGACGACGACGCGGCGAGCAGCGCCGTAGAAGCTGTTGTCCTGCGGGGTCAGCCCGGTCTCCTCGAGCCCTTCGAGCAGGCCGTTGAGCGGCTTGACGTCGTCGATCCAGCCGAGGAACTGCCAGATCGCCCGGAAGTCCTCGATGTCGTTGATCAGCGGGGTGCCGGTCAGCGCCATCAGCAGCGGGTTGGCCGTACGCTGCCGGATCTTCTCCGAGAGGGCCAGCACGTGCTGGGAGCGCTGGGAGGACTTGTTCTTGATGAAGTGGGCCTCGTCGACCACCATGCCCTTGAAGCCGAAGTCGCCGAGCCAGCCGACGTGGCGGTCGAGGATCTCGTAGTTGACCACGATGATGTCGGCGAAGCCGTCGATGTCCTCGCCGTTGCCGTGGACGACGGTCGCCTTCTTGGACGGCGTCCAGAGGTCGACCTCGCGGGCCCAGTTGGCCTTGACGACGTTGGGAACGACGACGAGCAGCGGGTAGGCCTCGGCTGCCTCGGCGGCCAGCAGCGCCTGCGCGGTCTTGCCGAGACCCGGCTCGTCGGCCAGCAGGTAGGAGCGGTGGCCCTCGGCCGCCGAGGCGACCAGCTGCGCCTGGTGGTGCATGAGCTCGCGGGTGCCGGGCGCGTCGATGTGGCCGGGGCCGTAGGCGGGCGGCTCGGGCAGCGGCATGCAGGAGGGGCCGGAGTCGGCGTACTCGAAGCTTCGGAACAGCGGCCCGAGGAGCTCCCAGCCGGACAGGCGACGGGCGTGCACCGGCGGGCGGGCGTTGGTGAAGTCGGGCACCAGGAACGGGTTGGAGAGCTGGCGCTGGATGACGCTGGTCGGCACCACGCGCTTGTCGTGGACCACGACGGCGGGCGTGTCGTCCTCGTCCTCCTCCTCGTCCTCCGGCACGTCGACGCCACCACGGGCCATCAGCTCGTGCTTGAGGTCGACGGCGGCGTCGGAGATCTCGGCGTCCTCGGCGAGGAGCTCGAACAGGCGCGAGTCCATGGTCGCGGTCTTGGCGAGGATCGTGGCAATCCCGTCCAGACGCTTGAGCTGCTCGGCGCGGCGACCCTCGTTGAGGGTCTCGTCCTCGAGCACGCGGTGGCGCTCGTCTCGGGCGAGGAGCGCGACGACCTGGAACTTGGTCCGTACGTCGGGCATGGCCGAGCGGCGCTGCACGGCCGACTCCACCTCGCGGACGACCTGCGCGAGCACCGGAATGATGCCCTCGTTGTCCTTGTGGACGCCCTTGCGGCGACCGTTCTGCCCGGACTTGCCGGCATTGCCGTTGCTACGCGAACGGCCGGACCGGTTGTTGCGCCGGGTAGCGGCTCCCTGAGCCAACTGAATCCTCCTTGGGGCCACGCACGGGTGAGTGGCATGTCCAAATGCCGACCCTCATCGGCCGGTCGCCCTCCCAGGGCTCACGCAGATCGATGGCAGACGACTGACGACCGCGTCCAAACAGCGGTACGCGCGATCGGCGCCTCATCGACCGGGCCAGTGACTCGTTCGGTCCCCACGACGAACGTCCACGAGCCGGGCGCTTGCAGCGAGTGTAACCCCACCCACACCGGTTAGCGGAAGTCTCGTTCGGCGTTTTCTGTCAATTGATCAAACACAGGGCTCGGGCAGGCGTCGGATGAGCCTCAGTCGATCAGGTACTGATCCGCCCAGGCCGAGATGATCCGGGCGGCGCGCTGGGCCTGGCCTCGCTTCGTGAGGAGATGGTCGGAGCCCTCCAGCGCCACGAAGGACCGCGGGTGGCGGGCGGTGTTGAAGATGTCGGAGGCGTTCTCGATGCCGACCGTGGTGTCGGTCGGGCTGTGCATGACCAGGAGCGGCTTCTTGAGCTGCATGATCTTCTGGCGCAGGTCGGCGCGGCGTACGTCATGGACGAAGTGCTTGCGCAGGGTCAGCGACTTGCCGCCGGCCATCCACGGCGCTTGGCCGTCCTCGAGCACGCGGGAGAGCACGGCGTCGTAGTTGTGCTCGACGTGAGCCGGCTGGAAGGGGGCACCCACGGTGGCCACGGCGTCGACGCCGACGGCCTCGTTGGCCGCGGCGAGGACGGCCGCGCCACCGAAGGAGTGGCCGACGAGCAGCTCGGCCGGGGTGCCGCGATCGGCCATGAAACGGGCGGCCTCGACGGTGTCGGCGACCTTGTGGGTGAAGGAGCCGTCGCCCCAGTCGCCCTCGGAGTCGCCGAGCCCGAGGTTGTCGAAGCGCAGCATCCCGACGCCCTCGGCGGCGAGCTGCTTGCAGATCCGCGCGGCGGCCGGAGAGTCCTTCCCGAGGGTGAAGCCATGACTGAACACGCCCCAGCCACGCACCTCACCCTCGGGCAGGTCGATCAGACCGGCCAGCATGGGTCCGGACGTACTCTTGAAGGTCACCTTCTCAGCCACGCCCAGGATTCTCTCAGAATCCGGCGCGACTGAGCGTGTCTGCTCAGCCCAGATCCACCGATCTCCGCCTGCTACGCGCCACCATACGGGCGCGCTGGCGGCGTTGCCGCCGCTCAACAGGCCCCGGCATGCCCTCGCGGCGGCGCCTTGCCATCACACCCGTCTGGTGACGCTCGCGACGGCGGCCATCGGTGGATCTGGGCTCAGCGCTCGACGTAGAACAGGCGCTTGTTGAGGAACTCGTCGATCCCGAGCGGGCCTAGCTCGCGGCCGAAGCCGGAGCGCTTGGTGCCGCCGAAGGGGACGTCGGCACCCTCGCCGGCCGGCGTGTTGACGTTGGCCATGCCGACCTCGAGCTGCTGGGCGACGGCGATCGCGCGCTCCTCGTCGGTCGAGAAGACGGCGCCGCCGAGGCCGTACTCCACCGCGTTGGCCAGCTCTACGGCCTCCTCGTCGGTGGTCACCTTGTAGACGACGGCGACGGGGCCGAAGAGCTCCTCGGTGTAGGCGCGCATCTCCGGCGTGACACCGGTGAGGACGGCGGGGGCGAAGAAGGCGTCGGAGCCGTCGGAGATCTCGCCGCCGGCGTGGAGCGTGGCGCCCTTGGAGACCGCGTCCTCGATCTGGTCGCGCAGTGCCTCGGCGGCCTTGCGGGCCACCAGCGGAGAGTAGACGGTGTCGTCGCCGTCCTCGCCCTCGAGCGGCTTCATCGCGGCGGCGCGCTTGGTGAGGGCCGCGACGAAGTCGTCGTAGACGCCCTCGTTCACGATCATCCGCTTGTTGCCGTTGCAGACCTGGCCGACGTTCTCCATCCGGGTCGCCCAGGCGGTCTCGGCAGCCTCGTCGATGTCGTCGGAGTCGAGGATGATGTAGGGGTCGGAGCCGCCGAGCTCGAGGACGACCTTCTTCAGGTGGCGGCCGGCCGCCTCGGCGACCGCCGTGCCGGCGCGCTCGGAGCCGGTCAGGGAGACCGCGCGGACCCGCGGATCGGCGATCATCGTGGCGATCTGCTCGTGGGTGGCGTAGAGGTTCTGGTAGACGCCCTCGGGAAGGCCGGCGTCGGCGAAGATCTGCGCGATCGCGGCCGAGGAGCGCGGGCAGTTCTCGGCGTGCTTGAGGATGACGGTGTTGCCGGCGACCAGGTTGGGCGCGGCGAAGCGGGCGACCTGGTAGTAGGGGTAGTTCCACGGCATGACACCGAGCACCGGGCCGAGCGGGAGGCGCTGGATGACCGCCTTGCCCTCGTGGCCGGGCAGGTCGGTCTCCGCGAGCAGCTCGGGGCCGTGGTCGGCGTAGTAGGCGGTGATCTCGCCGGAGAACTCGGCCTCGCCGGCACCGGAGGAGGCCTTCTTGCCCATCTCGGTGCGGATGATCTTCCCGAGCTCCGCGGCCCGCTCGGTGAAGAGGTCCGCGGCGCGCTTCACGATCGCGGAACGCTCCTCGATCGGGGTCGAGCGCCAGGCTTCGTACGCCTTCTTGGACCGCTCCAGCGCCTCCTCCACCTCGGCGTCGGTGGCGAACGGGAAGGTCTCGATCACCTCGCCCGTTGCGGGGTCGGTCACCTGGTAGGGAGGCGTGGTGCTCATCGTCATCCTCTTCGATCGGGGGCTGCCTTTGGTGCGATGGTACGTGGTTTTGGAGCGCTTTTGATGACGGAACCGTTACTCTTTACCGGTTTTCGCAACTGAATCCGAAGTTAGGACACGTTCTAGAATGTCCGCATGGATCTTGCATTCTTCCGGCGCACCGATGACGGTTTCGAGCCTACGCCGATGGCTCGCAGCATGTGGGCCGAGGACCACATGCACGGAGTGGCCGCCAGCGGCCTGATCGCCCGCGGCCTCGAGGACCAGATCGAGGAGCTCGGACGTGCCTCGGAACTGGTGCCCTCCCGCTATCACGTGGACCTGTTCCGACCGCCGCGGATGGTGCCGACGCGGATCCGCACGAGGGTCGTACGCAACGGCCCGCGCATCGCGCTGCTCGACGCCGAGATGGTCCAGTCCTCCGGCGACGGCGAGGAGCGGGTCGTCGCCCGCGCGACCTGCACCTACCTGCTCGCCGGCGAGAACCCGGCCGGTGACGTCTGGTCGGCGACCGAGCGCGCCACTCCCCCGCCGCTCGAGGTCGCGCCGCCGACGTCCGAGCCGCACGTACCGTTCTTCGTCTCCGAGAACCCCTGGTCCGACGACTTCGGCAAGCACCAGAACGCCGGGCGCCACGTCACCTGGCAGGTCGCGGTTCCGACCGTCGCCGGCGAGCCGATGACCCCGTTCCAGACCGTGGCCTCCATCGCCGACGCCACCTCGATGGTCACCAACTGGGGCAGCAACGGCGTCGAGTGGATCAACACCGACATCTCGCTCGCCCTCGCTCGACGACCGGCCGGGATGGAGGTCGGCCTCGCCACCATCGACCACGTCGCCCACGAGGGCATCTCAGTCGGAACCGCCGAGGTCTTCGACCGCGAGGGCACCATCGGCACCGCCACCGTCACCGCTCTGGCCAACGCCAAGCGCACCGTCGACTTCACCGCTCCTGGCGAGGGTGGTCCCGCCACCCCGGTCTAGCCGAGGCGTCACTCGCGCCGGCCGAGGCGTCACCGTGGTGACGTCTCGGCCGACGTACCTGACGTCTCGGCCGACGCTTGTGCCTTCTCGGCGAGGGCGAGGTTCTGGTCGACGAGGGCGGCCATGAGGGCTCGCTGACGGGTCGGGGTGAGGCCGAAGCCGGTGGGGGTCAGGTCGGGGGTGGCGAGGGACTCGTCGATGCCGTGGAGGCGGGCGGTCGCGTGGTTGACGTCGGCGATGGCCTGCCGAAGGTCGGCGGTCGCGGGGTCGCGGGTGTCGGGGTCGCCGACGAGGTTGAGTACGCCGGTGATGCCGATCCGGCGCTCCTCGCCAACCCGGTCCAAAACAGCAAGGAGCGCGACGCCGGCCGGGCGGAGCGGCCCGAGGTCCGCGGGGAACGGGTAGGTCGCGCGCAGGCGCGAGGGGTTGTAGCGGTAGGCGGTGTTGAGCATGGTGCCGCCGGCGCGTACCGCCCAGACACGGTGGAGGTCCGAGGCCAGGAACGCGTACGCCGCTGGATCCTGCGTCGGGTAGACGACCAACCCGTTGGAGAAGACGTGGTCGGCACCGACCAGGACGGGCCACAGGTGCTTGCTGTGCTTGCTGAACGCGATGACGTGCGAGAGGCCGACGGCGTCGCGGTAGAGCTCGTCGACGGGGCTGAGGAAGCCCCACCAGCGCTCCTTGAGCTGGGGGTACTTCAAGAACTGGCGGCGGCGCTCGGCACGCACCTTCGACCGCACCAGACGCGCGAGCGCGCGGTCCTCGGCGAGCTCCTCGAGGCCCAGCTTGCCGACGTCGAGCACGAAGCGGGAGGCGGTCGAGCCGCAGGGCGTGACCAGGTCCTCACCACTCAGATAGGGGCGAACGGTGTGCCCGAGCGGACCGCGTCCAAGAGCCTCCGCCTCGGCCGGCGTCAGGACGAGCGTGCGGCCGAGCACGATGGTGCCCTGGTAGCCGTGAGGTAGCGGTACGTCGAGACCCAGTCGCGCCGGCTCCGGGAGCGAGAAGCCGTCCTCGAGCGTCCCGGTGATCGCCGGGACCGAGTGCCCGTCGAGCCACGCACAGTCGAGCGGCCGGGTGGTCAGCCAGATCTTCGCGAACCGCACGCCCGCCGTCGGCCACGGGGCCGAACGCTCCGCACGCGCGACCTGCCAGCCGCGATCCAACAGCGCACCGAGGCCGAAGCGCGCGGTGTCACCCTCGCTGATCGAGTCGGTCGTGATCAGCCCGATCTCGCCGCGGCTGAGGGCAGCGGCCCGGAGCAGGAAGTAGATGACGTAGTCGGCCCGCCTCGTCGTACCGGCGGCGAGCGTGTGCGCGAGGTAGTCGCGCAGCTCCTGACCGATCGCGTCTCGCACCCGCTTCACCCCGAGGTAGGGCGGGTTGCCGACCACCGCGTCGAAGCCGCCGCGTGCCATCACCTCGGGTGCGGCCAGCGCCCAGTGGATCGGCCGGACGGCGGGAACGGGCAGGCGCCGGCACCGGCCCAGCGATGCGTACGCCTCCTCGAGCCGTCTCCCCGGCCGACCGCCCAGCGGCAGCGCGACCGCGACCATGGCATCGGCGTACGCCTCGGGGTCATCTACGCCGGCAGGCAGCTCGTCCGCGTCGACGAGCCCTACCAGCGAGTTGCCGCACAGGATCCGGTCGTCGAGGAAGGTCAGCGGGAGCGAGGGGTCCTCGCAGAGCAGCCAGAGGGAGAGCTTGGCGATGTCGACCGCGACCGGGTCGATGTCGGCACCGTAGAGGCAGCGAGTGACGATCTCGGCCACGGGCCGCTCGCACGAGTCCGCCAGATAACGGGCGGAGGCGAGGAGGAAGACGCCTGTCCCGGCGGCGATGTCGACCACCGCCGCGTCGGCGGAGGCGACCGGCGCCAGGGCGTGGGCGACAACCTCGTCGGCGAGCTCGGGCGGGGTGTAGTGGGCGCCGTTGTCGCGCCGTGAGGAGACCTCGAGGAGCGCTTCGTAGACGTAACCGATCTCCTCCAGAACCAGATCATCGACTGCGGCCCCGTCCAAGAACAGATAGTTCGACAGCAGATGATCCGGCTCCGGACCGTCCGCGCACGACAGCAACCCAGCGCCGTCCAAGGCGGCATCGGTGAGCACCATCCCCCGTGCCCGCGCGAACCCCGCCACGACGCTGCGCATCACCGCCGCCACCGCCGAGGGGCCACCGCCCAGCTCGGCAACCGCCGACCGCGCTCGAGTGCGCAGTGCCCGGGGCGTGATCACAGGATGAACCATAGAACGCCCGCAGGTTCGGGGAGACGAACCGATGGTGAAGAGTGATGCGACGGGGTGGCCCCGTTCACCACAACGTCACACCGTGCGTACAGAATCCGGCGCATGTCCATCGACTCGGAGCGGCTCGGGCCCCTCCTTCACATCCGGCCCGGCACGGCTCCCCGCGTGGCGATCATCTCCGCGAGCTACGGCGCCGGCCACAACTCGGCCTCCCGGGAGATCTCACGAGCACTCGGCGAGGCCGGGTGCGACGTCGAGGTTTTCGACTTCGTCGACCTGATGCCCTGGCGGCTCGGGCACGGCCTGAAGGTCGGCTACAAGATGCAGCTCCAGGTCAGCCCCGACTCCTGGGGCACCACGATGAGTCTGGTCATGCCGGGACGCCCGCTCCACAAGCCGTTCAACCAGGTCCTGCGTCTCTCCAGGCGCAACCTCACCGAGGCCATGCGCGGCGCCGATCTGGTCATCTCCACCCACCCGTTCTGCTCCCAGGTCATCGGCCACCTGCGCACCAGCGGACAGCTCACCGTGCCCGCGGTCACCTACCTCACCGACGCCGCGGTCCCGGCGCTGTGGATCAACCCCGGCATGGACCTCAACCTCGCCATCCACGAGGTCGCCGCACGCGAGGCGCGCATGCTCGGCGGCACCGCGGCGGTGGTCCAGCCGCTGGTCCCGCCGGGGGCGGTGTACGTCCCGGGGCGGGTCTTCCCCGATCCGCTCGCCGACCTCGACCTGAAGGGTCCGCGGGCGCTCGTCACCGGCGGCTCGCTGGGCGCTGGTGCGCTCGAGCAGACCGCCCGCGACATCCTCGAGCACAGCGATATGACCCCGGTGGTCCTCTGCGCGACCGATCCCTGTCTCAAGCGCCGCCTGGAGCGGATCCCGGGTGTCGTGGCGCTCGGCTGGCGCACCGACGTACGCGCCCTGATGGCGACCAGCGACTGCGTCGTCCAGAACGCCGGCGGCTTCACCTCGCTCGAGGCGTTGGCCTCGGGCACGCCGGTGATCACCTACCGATCGATCTCCGGCCACGGCGCCGCCAACTCGGCCAACCTGGACCGTGCCGGGCTGATCCCCTGGGCCCGCGACGAGGTCGAGCTCGCCAAGCACCTGGAGGTCGCCGCCGAGTCGCCGCGGTTCAACCGGCTCGCGCTCGGCGTCCCCGACATCGTCCAGCTCCTCACCGACAGCTACGACGAGACCGCCGTGGCCTAGCCGGCCGGCGGCAGCCCAAAGAGCCGCGCGGCGTTCTCGTAGAGCACCCCGCGCGTCCACTCGTCACCGAGCCCGAGACCGATGACCCCGTCGACCGCCTCGAGATAGGGATATGGGATGTTCGGGAAGTCGCTCCCGAACAGCACCCGATCACCCAGCGCCTTCAGCCGCGGCAGCTCCTCGACCGGGAAGGGCGTCGACGCCTCGGTGAAGGCGGTGAAGGCCATGGTGGTGTCCAGGTGCACGCCGTCGTACTTCTCCACCAGGTCGAGGAACCGCGAGTAGTCCGGCAGCCCCATGTGAGCGACGATCATCACCAGATCGGGATAGCGTCCGAGCAACGCCTCCATGCCGGTGGGTCCGGTGAACCGACCCGGGGCGGGCCCGTGACCCGAGTGGATCACCAGCGGCGTACGCGACTGTGAGAGCACCTCCCAGACCGGGTCGAGCAGCGGTGAGTTGGGGTCGTAGTCGCCGACCTGGACGTGCGCCTTGAAGATCCGCGCCCCCGCCTCGACGGCCTCGCGCACATAGTCCCCCGCCCCCGGCTCCGGGTAGAAAGTCGCCGACTGCAGGCAGTCCGGCTTGTCCGCCGCGAACTCCGCACCCCACCGGTTCAGCCACGCCGCCATCCCCGGCTTGTGCGGATAGGTGAGCGCCGAGAAGTGACGTACGCCGAGATCCCGCAGCACCCGGAGCCGCTCCTCCTCGGAGTGCCGATAGGCGATCGGCCACGGCTGGCCGGTCAGCGGCCCGGCCGCATCGAAGTAGGCCCACACCTTGTCGAGCATCCGCGCGGGCAGGAAGTGGGTGTGTACGTCGAAGATGCCGTCCAGGCCCAGCGCATCGAGCCGCGCGCGGAGCTGCGCGGGCTCGTCGGGGGCGATGGTGACCGTAGGAGGATTCACGAGAGCCGAAACTACCCGGCGGTCGCGGAGCCGGACGCCACGGGCGCAGCGAACGTCTCGGCGATCGCGCGTGCCCGCCCGGGCACCTCGTCGGCGGTCAGCCCCCAGGTCCCCTCGGCGAAGCGCCGGGCGAGCTTCGCGAGCGAGTCGGCACCCTCGTTGAGCGCCTCGCCGACGTGGCCGCGTACCCACTCGAACGAGAGCCGATCGGACTCGCGGCACAGGTCGTCGTGCATCCGGGTCAGGCCGGCGAGCTCGGCGCGGTGCTCGCTCTCGTAGCCCTTCGGCATCGACAGCTCACCCCGGAGCCAGTCCTCGATCATCGCGAGCGCGACCCGGGAGTCGGTCCGGATGGTCAGCGTGCGGCGGGGCAGCGCCCGCACCGCCTCCGCGATCGCCTGCAGCTCGGCCAGGACCACCAGCGACTGCGGGTCGCGGATCCGGGCGTTGGGCACCTGCCGGCCGAAGCCGTGCTGGCCGTCGCCGGCCAGCCATCCCCAGCCGATGAAGCCGCGATGGGCCGAGCCGTCGGTCGCCACCACCAGCGGCGGCATCGGGCCTGCCCGATGGATCGCCAGCGCCTCCACCGCCTCCGCGCGGATGCCCGCGTCCTCGTCGGCGAACGGCACCACGGTCACCCCGGGATAGGCGTCCGCGATCTCGTCGGTCAGTATCCAGAACCGCGAGTTGGACGGCAGCGCGACCACGACCTGCACCGGCGCGAGCGACTCCAGCGAGTCGTACGCCGCCCCGACCGCCGCGATGATCGCATCCTCGGTCCCGCGGGCGCCCAGCGATCCCGCCGCGTGCAGCCCCGGACCGGTCAGAACCCAGTCCCATTTCTCGGCGTCGCTGCGCTCCTTGACGACGATGAAGCAACGCATTGCTGACCTCCTGACCCGCCCGAACAAGTCGTCCTCGACGTTACCGGGCGGCCCCTGAGAAAGAGACTCCGGCGTCAGGATCCGGACACCGCTGACCGGAACGGTCAGACGAGCCCGAGCTCTCGGGCGCGTACGCCCGCCTGGAACCGGGACGCGGCGCCGAGCGCCTCCATGAGCTCGGCGACCCGGCGCCGATAGGTGCGTACGCCGAGCCCGAGGGTGCGGGCCGCGGCCTCGTCCTTCACGCCGCGGCCGAGCAGGTCGAGCACCTGCGGAGCGATGTCGCGCAGCTCGGCGATCCGGGCGTCGTAGGCGTCCACCGTCGTCGCCGAGCGCCAGGCCGCGTCGAAGAGGGAGGTGACGCCTTGGACCACTTCGGGCTGGGTGACGATGCTGAAGCTGCGCTCACCCAAGCGCGGGTCGCCGGCGAGGATCGCGACCCGGTGGTCGATCAGGATCGTCTCGTTGATCTCGTCGGGAGTGATCCGGATCTGGGCGCCGCGGACGTCGCGGATCTCGCGCAGATGGGCGGCGGAGACCGGGTCGAGCAGCACGTTGGGCCGGTAGACCTTCCGCAGCCGCACCTCGGCGCCGTCGCGACCGCACAGCGCGGCCCGGATGCCGGATTCGGTGCGCGCGGCCGACCAGGTGCGCAGGTCGATCGCCGCACAGGCGATGTCGGTGGCGGCCGCGAACAGGTGCGAGGTGCGCCGCACGAGCTCCTCCTCGCCGCGTACGACGGCGACGGTGCCGCCCGTCCGGATCGTCCCCACCGTGTTGGTCACAGCATCGATTGTCCCCCGCCCACCAAGTCGCGAGCCGCGATCGGCAACAACCTGCCAACGGCGTGAGTACGCGTCATCGGGTCGCGACGCTGGAGGCATGACCACGAACCACATCACCGCCGGTGCCGCCGGCACCTGGCAGCTCGGCGACAAGCGGATCAACCGGATCGGCTTCGGCGCGATGCGCCTGATCGGCAACCTCTCCACCCCGATCGCTCCCGACCGTGAGAACGCGATCACCGTCCTCCGCCGCGCCGTCGAGCTCGGCGTCAACCACATCGACACCGCGACGATCTACTTCACCCCGACGCGTTCGGCCAACGAGCTGATCGCGACCGCCCTCCAGCCGTACGCCGACGACCTGCTGATCGCGACCAAGGTCGGCCCCACCCCGCGCGGCCGCGACGGAGCCTGGCAGTCCGAGCCCCGACCCGAGCGGCTGCGCGACCAGGTCGAGGAGAACATCCGCCAGCTCGGCCTCGACCACCTCGACCTGGTCAACCTGCGCTGGGGAGTCGGGCGCGAGCGCGGCACCGGGTCGATCGCCGACCACTTCGGCGCCCTGCTCGACCTGCGCGAGGCGGGCCTGGTTGAGCACGTCGGCCTCTCCAACATCGGTCCCGAGCAGCTCACCGAGGCACTCGCGATCGGGCCGGTGGCCTGCGTACAGAACCAGTACGGGCTCACCACCCGCCGCGAGGACGACGTCCTGCTGCGGCTGTGCGGCGAGCACGGGGTCGCGTTCGTGCCCTTCAACTCGATCGGCGCCGCCGTCGCCGGCGCGGTCCCCGGCGCCGCCCCCGACGAGACCGGTCGCGACGTCGTCGAGGCCATCGCCGCGGAGCACTCCGCGACCCCCTCCCAGGTACGCCTCGCCTGGACGCTCCACCAGGGCCCGCACGTGCTCGCCATCCCCGGGACCGCCGACCCCGCCCACCTCGAGGAGAACGTCGCCGCCGGCGCCCTCCGGCTCACCGACGAGGAGGTGAGCCGCTTGGACGCTGTGGCCGCACCGACGGCCAGCCGCTAGCGACCGCCGCGAGAGATAGTCCGGGACGTTCCAGCCCATCTACCCATGAGTAACGGACCGGATCGTCCCGGACTACCTGCGGCGAGCGGCAGCACTCACTCCTGCGCGGCGTACAGCCCGTCGATGATGTCGGCGTACTTCTTGCTCACCACGCGCCGCTTGAGCTTCAGGGTCGGGGTGAGCTCCTCGGACTCGGCGGTCCACTCCTGGCTGAGCAGCTCGAAGACCTTGACCTGCTCGGGGCGGGAGAGGCGGGCGTTGGCGGCGTCGACGGCCTTGGCGACGGCGCCCCGGATGACCGGGTGCTGGGCCAGCTCGGCGAGCGAGCCGGCCTCGACGCCGAGCTTCTGAGCGACCACGGGAGCGATCTCGCCGTCGAGGGTGAGGACGGCGACGACGTACGAACGGCCGTCACCGACGACCATCGCGTGGCCGACGAGCGGGCTCTCCTTGAGGAGGTTCTCGATGTTGGAGGGGGCGATGTTCTTGCCCGCGGAGTTGATGATCATCTCCTTCTTGCGGTCGACCACGGTGAGGAAGCCGTCCTCGTCGATCGAGCCGATGTCGCCGGTGTGCAGCCAGCCCTCGGCGTCGAAGAGCGCGGCGGTGGCGTCGGGTCGCCCCACGTAGCCCGGGGTCATGATCGGGCCCCGGAACAGGATCTCGCCGTCGTCGGCGATGCGCAGCTCGATCCCGGGCTGGGCGCGGCCGACGGTGCCGAGCCGGAAGGCCTCCGGCCCATTGCCGGTGGCCGCGCCGGTGGTCTCGGTCATGCCGTAGACGTCGTAGATCTTCAGCCCCAGGCCGGCGAAGAACTTCGCCACCTCGATCGGCATCGGCGCGGCGGCGCTGGCCGCCCACTCGACCTTGTCGAGACCGAGCAGTGCGCGCATGGTCGACAGGACCGCCGCGTCGACCCGTTCGAACTGTGCCTGCAGCTCGGGTGAGGTGGTCTGCCCGAACTGCTGCGACTCCACATAGGCCAGCCCGACCGCCATCGCCTTCTCGACACCGGCCTTCTTGGCCTCGTCGGTCTCGGCGGCGAGCAGCGCAGTGACGCCGGTCCGGATCTTCTCCCACACTCGCGGCACCCCGAAGAAGCTGGTCGGGTGCACCTCCTGGAGGGTGCCGAGCAGCAGCGCGGGGTCCTGGACCAGGTAGACGTGGCCGCCGTTGAACTGCGGGATGTAGAGGCTGAGC
The DNA here is from genome assembly GCF_040613175.1 of Nocardioides sp. NPDC006303. Lineage (NCBI taxonomy): Bacteria > Bacillati > Actinomycetota > Actinomycetes > Propionibacteriales > Nocardioidaceae > Nocardioides > Nocardioides sp. NPDC006303. Next base: position 16,133 of record NZ_JBEXRR010000030.1, on the reverse strand, counting down.
ACCCGCTCGGCGATGTGCGCGAAGGGCAGGTAGGAGACGAGCACGCCCGGCTCCTCGACGCCGGAGACCGTCAGCGAGCTGGTCGTCTCGAAGACGATGTTGCGGTGGGTGAGCACCACACCCTTCGGCTGCCCGGTCGTGCCCGAGGTGTAGAGCATCGTGACCGTGTCGTCGGGGGTCACCGCGGCGCTGCGCGCGTCCAGCTCCTCGCCGACCTCGGCCAGCACCGCCGCACCCGAGGCCACGAAGTCGTCCCAGGCGACCGCCCGCGGGTCGTCCTCCACGGCAGTGTCGATGGTGACGACGCGTACGATCTCCTCGCGCTTGAGCCCGAGCGCCCAGCGGGCGACGTGGTCGTCGGACTCGAGCACGACGATCCGCGGGTCGGCGTGCTGGGCGACGTAGCCGACCTGGTCGGGCGCGAGGGTGTTGTAGATGCTGATCGGGACACCGCCGGCGAGCACCGTGGCCATGTCGGCGACGACGTGCTCGATGCGGTTCGCGGCCATGATCGCGACCGACTCCCCCGGTTGGAGACCGGCGGCGATGTAGGCGGCGGCCAGCTCGCGGGCACGCTGGTGGAGCTCGCCCCACGTCAGCGTGCGCCAGCCCGTGCCGTCCGGGGTGTGCCGGTCGGAGAAGGCCGGCTCGGGGCCGCGGTCGGCGACCACCTTGGCGAGTACGTCGACCATGGTCTGGTCGCCGATCTGGGACTCGATGGCGGCGCGGTCGGCGAGGACGTCGGGCATCGGGGCGCTCCTTCTGTGGCTTGTGACTCGGGTCACAATCGGGGTGCCTCGACCGTAGGGACGAGTCGGCGCGGACACAAGAGCCCGTCCGCGCTATTTGAGAACCTACCCAGCGGCGCGCTTTCCATTCAGTGGAAGAACGCGCTGGCGGCAGGCGCCCGAACAGGAGTTGACTCACCCCATGGCAGAAGAACGTACGCAGGTTGTGATCGTCGGCGCCGGCCCCGCGGGGATGCTGCTGAGCCATCTCCTCGCCGCCGACGGGGTCGACTCGGTCGTGGTCGAGACCCGCTCGGAGGAGTACGTCGCGGCCCGCATCCGCGCCGGGATCCTGGAGCAGTCGAGCGTCGATCTGCTCACCGAGGTCGGTCTCGGCGACCGACTGGCTCGCGACGCCGACAAGCACCGCGGGATCTACCTGCAGTGGCCCGAGGAGCGCCACCACCTCGACTTCGTCGACCTGGTCGGCCGGGCGGTCTACGTCTACGGCCAGACCGAGGTGCAGAAGGACCTGATCGACGCCCGGCGCGCCGCTGGGCAGGTCGTCCACTACGAGGTCACCGACACCGCGCTCCACGACATCGAGTCCGACCGGCCCTCGGTCACCTTCACCGACGCCGCCGGGCTCCCCCAGCGCATCCGGGCGGATGTCATCGTCGGCTGCGACGGCTCCTTCGGCCCCAGCCGCGCCGCGATCCCGGCCCGGGAGAGCTGGGACCGCACCTACCCCTACAGCTGGTTCGGCATCCTCGCCGACGTCGCGCCCTCGACCGACGAGCTCATCTACGCCTGGCACCCCGACGGCTTCGCACTGCACTCGATGCGCTCGGAGAGCGTGTCGCGGTTCTACCTCCAGGTGCCCAACGGCACCGACCCGGCGACCTGGTCCGACGACCAGATCTGGGACGCGCTCGCCGCCCGGCTCGGCCACGGCCAGAACGGCTGGAGCCTGCAGCCGGGCCGGATCACCGACCGCAGCGTCCTCCCGATGCGCTCGCACGTCTCCACCCCGATGCGCCACGGCCGGCTCTTCCTGGCCGGAGACGCCGCCCACATCGTCCCGCCGACAGGCGCCAAGGGGCTCAACCTCGCGGTCGCGGACGTCGCGCTGCTGGCGCCCGCGCTCGCCGCGCTGCTCAAGGGAGACTCGCGACTGGCTGACGACTACTCCGAGACGGCGCTGCGCCGCGTCTGGCGCTGCACCCACTTCTCCTGGTGGATGACCACGATGCTGCACACCGCCGAGGACCCGTTCGACACCCAGCTCCAGCTCTCCCAGCTGCGCTGGGTGACCTCCAGCGAGCACGCCGCCGCCGGGCTCGCGGAGAACTACGCAGGTCTGCCGATCGGCTTCTGAGTGGTCCGCGGGGCCGCCTGGTCAGGGTGCGACCAGACGGCCCCGAATGCCTCAGGCCCTGACCTCGTAGACCAGGTTGAACGGTGTCTCGGCGACGGTACGGAAGGAGCTGAACCCGCCGTCGGCGGTCACCTGCTGGATCCGCGCGGGTCCCGCCTGGGTGCCCAGTGCCGCGGCGCCCTCCTGCGAGACCGATCCCGGCGTGCAGAGCAGTGTCGAGAAGCCGTAGTAGGCCCGCCCGACCGGGTTGAAGTTGTCCTCGACGTGGTCCCCGGCCTTCGGCTCGACGATCATCCACGTGCCGCCGTCCGCGAGCGTGGCGCGCACCTCGCGGGCAGCGCCCACCGGGTCGCCCATGTCGTGGAGGCAGTCGAACATCGTGACCAGGTCGTAGCCCTCGCCGCCGAACGACTGGGCCGTTGCCGTCTCGAAGCGCACCCGGTCGGTGACGCCGGCGTCGGCGGCGCGCTGGCGGGCCATCTCGATGGACGGGCCGTGGGCGTCGTACCCCACGAAGCTCGAGCGCGGGTAGGCCTGCGCCATCAGGATCGTCGAGGCGCCATGGCCGCAGCCGACATCGGCGACGGTCGCGCCCGCCTCCAGCTTCGGTACCACTCCCTCGAGCGCGGGCAGCCAGTCCGGGATGAGATTGGCGTTGTAGCCGGGGCGGAAGAACCGCTCGCAGCCGTTGTGCACGTCGGTGTCGTGGTCTCCCCACGCGACGCCGGTGCCCATGCGGGCCGCCTCGATGATGTGCGTGGTGTCGTGCACGGTCCCGAGGGCGATCTGGAAGAAGCCGGGCAGGAACGCCGGGCTGTCCTCCACGGTCAGTGCCACGGCCTGCTCGGGAGGCAGCGTGAAGCGGTCGGTCTCGGCGTCGTAGGTCAGGTAGTCGCCGGCGGCCTGCGCCCGCAGCCACTCCCGGGCGTAAGGCTCGACGGTTCCGGTACGCCGGGCCATCTCCTCGGCCGTGGACGGCCCGTTGGCCGCGAGGTCGCGGTAGTAGCCGAGCTTGTCGCCCATCACGACCAGAGCCGCGTTGAGCGTCGCACCCACTTCGTCGACAGCCCTGAAGACGAATGCCATCAGCTTGTCGGTGTCGATGTCGGTGACGGTCATTGGTGAATTCCCCCTCTCGTGTGCCCGAGAAGATCCGGCCGGTCGACCGGATCGCCTTCGACGCTAGCTACGGCGCCAGACGCTGGATAGTTCACGATCTGAAGCGGCCAGTTCCTAGCGCACTCTGACGAGATCCTCGCTGACCCGCCACAGGCGTGCAGCGAGATCCTGGTTGTAGCTGAGTGGGGCGGAACGCCGGGACCTGCTGTTGGCGAAGTAGCCGCCGGTGGCCCCCACCAGCTCCGGGGCGGATGCCGCGTAGATCGAGGTCTCCGCGCCCTTGGCGGGGCTCTTCATGAACGGTCGCAGGAGCGGAACCAGGAGCCGTTGCGTACGCCCGGGGTCCTCCGCCCCGAAAGCGGTGCTCACCACGCCCGGATGCAGCGCGTTGGCCGTCACCCTCGGTTGGCGCCGCGCGAGCTCGTGGGTGAACAGGATGTTGGCGAGCTTGGACTGGCTGTAGGCACGGGCCCCGGAGTAGGAACGCTCGCCCTGGATGTCGTCGAAGTCGATCCACCCCTGGGCGTGCGCCTGGGACGCGACGGTCACCACTCGGGCGTACGCGCTCCGCTTCAGCCGGCCCAACAGCAGATCCGTGAGCAGGAACGCGGCGAGGTGGTTGACGGCGAGAGTGCGCTCGATCCCGTCGACGGTGAGCTGGCGGGTGTCCCAGTAGCCCCCGACGTTGTTGACGAGCACGTCGATCGACGGCAGCCGGTCGAGCGCCTCCGCGGCCAGCCGGCGTACCTCGGCCTGGCTGGACAGGTCTGCCAGGAACACGAAGACCGTCGCACCGGTGGCCTCGCGGATCTCCCGCGCGGCGTCCTCGGCACGGACCGCGTCTCGGCCGGTGATCGCGACGTTCGCGCCCAACCGGCCCAGTCCCATCGCGGTCGCCCGCCCGATGCCACCGGTGCCACCAGTGATGAGCGCGGTTCTACCGTGCATGGCGCCTCATCGAGCCGGCCTGTCGTACGCAGCCGGGTCGAATCCCTTGATGATCAGCCAGAACGCGAGCGTGATCTCGAAGATGGCTCCGGGGATGAGGAGCACGAGACTGATCGGGGCACCGAAGAGCTCGGCGCCGGAGCCCAGCATGTGCAGCGCGTAGCCGAGCAGACCGAGCGCCGCCAGCCACCGGGGAACCAGACCGGTGCGGAAGAGGAGCGCACACAGGAACAGAGCGCCGAACGCGAGCGAGAGCTGCCCGATCTGGTACGCCGTCTCGTTCGCGTCGACCGCGAGCGACCCGAGCGCCTGGGCGGTGTCGGCGCCGATCTCACTTGCCCGGTCGGCGAGCGGGATGACCATGAGCAGCGCGAGCACACCGACCGTCATCATCGCCATCTCGAAGACCATGGTGGCCAGGTAGGCCACGGCCGTACGTCTGCCGTTGCGCTCCAGGACCGGGAAGAAGATGACGGCCTTGCCGATGTCGATCGCCGTGGTCGCGATCATCAGGAACGCACCGAGGGCGAGAGTGGTCTCCTTGGCACCGACCCCGGCGAGGAAGTCGTCACCGTCGAGGACCGAGGTGACGAGGAACGAGCCGGTTCCGTAGACGACGAACCCGGCCAGGAACAGCGCCCCGATCAGGCGCGAGGCCCACATCCGCGAGCCGGTGTCGAGATGCCGGGCTCGTTGGCCGGCGCGATCGCCGGCGAGCGGCGGCGTTGCGATGGGGTTCATGGGACGTGCCTCGTATCCGTGTAGGAGGTCCGAGACGGGACGTTCAGATCGTGGTGATGGCGACCTTGCCGCGTACGCGGCCGGAGCCGAGGAGACGCATCGCCTTCGGGACGCGGTCGAGCGGGAAGGTGTGGCCGAGGCTCGGGACGACGGTGCCGTCCTCGAGGAAGCCGGCGAGGCGTTCCAGGTCGCTGGCGCGCTCCTTGGCGACGTACATGGCGAACCGCTGACCGATGAACGGCGTGAGCAGGAGCGCTCGGAGGGACCGATTCATGCCGCCGGTGAGGTTGCCGCCGTGCTCACCGCCGACCAGCACCACGGAGCCGGTCGGGGTCAGCGCGCGCCGCAGCCGGGACAGGCCAGGGTTGCCGGCGATGTCGAGGATCAGGTCGTAGTGCCTGGTGCCGTCGGCGAAGTCGGCCAGGGTGTAGTCGATGACATGGTCGGCGCCGAGCGAACGGACCAGGTCCAGCTTCTCCGTGCCGGCGACACCGGTGACCTCGGCACCGAGCGCCTTGGCGATCTGGACGGCATAGCTGCCCACGCCGCCGGACGCTCCTATGACCAGCACCGACTGGCCGGCTTCGAGGTGGCCCTGGTCGGTCAGCGCCTGCAGCGCGGTGCCCGCCGAGATCGGCACCACCGCGACCTGCTCGAAGGAGAGCTGCGCGGGCTTGTGGGCGAGCTTGCCCTCGGGTGCCACCGCGTACTCGGCGAAGGCGCCGCGGCCGATGCCATAGACCTCCTCGCCGATCGCGAACTTCGTGACCGCGGACCCGACCGCCTCGACGACGCCCGCGAGATCGCGACCCGGCACCCGGTCCTTGGGCCCCTTGAAACCCATCCCGGCGACCCGCATCACGTACGGCTTGCCCGTCATCAGGTGCCAGGTGCCGCGGTCGAGCCCGGCGGCGCGGACGCGGACGAGAATCTCGTCATCGGCTGCCTCGGGAATATCGATGCGGTCGAGGTGCAGATCGCCGGCGTCGCCGTATCTGGTCTGGACGATCGCTCGCATCTTGGTGGACGCGGCGGTGTGCTCAGTGACCATGGTCGACTGCTTTCAGAGAGGTAGGACCACGCTACGGGCCTACCAGGAAGCGCCACGTCGCGGCGCTGGTTGCTCGCCGGGATTGGGTAGGGATCACCCCTGGATGTGGGCGGCGGCTCTTGCTCGATCAGCCGCAGTCGTGTTTAGGTAAGCCTTACCTAAACAGGAGGTGCCATGGATTCGACCGCCAGCATTGCCCGCAGCATCCTGTCATGCCCCCGTGGCGGCAGCGTGGTGATCGACGGCATCCCCTACTCGATGGAGGAGCTCGAGATGCAGGGCTTCGCCGACGACGGCGGGCGCCCGACCTTCCTGTGCCCGCCCGAGCAGCGGATGGCGTACGCCGGGCGCCGCGGCAGCCATGTCGTGCTTGTCCTCCAGGGCGTGCTCGGCGGCGGCGAGGCGGTCCGCCTGACCGGGACACTGAGGTGGCTGCGTACGGATGCCTGCACGTGCTGCGAGACGGAGTGGGAGGAGGTCGTCATGGACGTCTCCAACGTGATGCTGGTCCGCCGCACCGGCGAGGCGGTGCCGATCCCCCTCGTTGCCTTCACCGACCGCGACCTCGACCTCAACGACGGCGTGCTCCACCGCAACCAGGACCATCTCAACAACCACCACGGCAACGAGCTCCGCGAGGCGGTCGCGACCCGCTCCTACATCCCGGTCGACACGATCCTGGCCGCCCAGATCACCGGGCTCTGCGCCGAAGGCTTCGAGTTCCAGTGGGTCGACGAGGGCGGGGCGCACAGCGCACGCACCACCTTCGACCACCCGGCCAGGACGCCGGAGGACCTCGTCGCCGGCGTCCGGAAGGCCCTCGCCGCCGAGATCTGCTGAGCGGGACACACGCGCCGAACCTGTTTCCTGGTACACAAATCCCATGTACCTTGGTGACGTATCAACGTCGTGCAAGGAGGCTCGGATGGTTGTGCAGACACTTCGCTCGATCGGTGGCTATGTGGGTGCGGTCGCCGGCACCCCGGTCCGGATGGTCGCGCCGACCAGGCCCGAGCCTCGCCGGGAGTACGACGAGACGCTGCGGACGTTGTCCGAGGCGTCGGTCGAGATGTACTTCAACGCCTTCAAGGACGTCGACTGGGACGCTCCCGAGATGGCCCTGCCCGAGGACGACGAGCGCTGGATCCTGCCCACGCTCGACCTGCTCGGCGCCCACCCGTGGTACCAGTCTCTGCCCAAGGCGCGACAGATCGAGGTCGGCCGGCACCGGCTCACCGCGATGGTGAAGACCGGCTCCCAGTTCGAGCAGCTGCTCCTCCTCGGCGGCACCCAGTTCCTGATGGGCGTCGACAACGGCGACCCCGAGTTCCGCTACTTCATGCACGAGCTCACCGAGGAGACCCATCACATCCAGATGTTCCAGGAGTTCACCAACCGGGCCTGCCCCGACGTCGCGGGCGCACCGGGTTGGCTGATGCGCGCCATCCCGCTCGTGGGACATCTCGGCGGGCTCTACCCCGCCCTCTTCTTCGCCATCATCCTGGCCGGCGAGGAGCCGATCGACCACGTGCAGAAGGAGGCCATGCGCGCCGGCGGAACCCATCCGCTCCTGGACCAGATCATGGCCATCCACATCGCCGAGGAGGCCCGCCACATCGGCTTCGCGCACGCCTGGCTCGAGGAGCACGCGCCGTCGCTCAACCCGGTCTCGCGGCTGGCTCTCGGCATCCTCACTCCGCTCGCGATGCGGCTGGGCTCGGACGCGATCATCATCCCCTCGCGCGCCGACCGCGAGCTCATGGGACTGCCCGACTCGGTCGTCCGCGAGGTCTGGGGCACCGGCGCCGAGGCTGCCGCGTTCCGCCGTCATCTCTTCGCCGACGTCCGGATGCTCTTCGACAACCTCGGGCTGCGTACGCCGCTGACGCGGTGGTCCTGGAAGGTGCTCGGCGTGGATGGACGGCCGGCGCGTTTCCGCGCCGAGCCGCCCAGTGCGGCGGCCTAGGCCCAGGCGTCAGGCCGGGACCGGCAGGGACCGGCTGATGATCTCCTTCATGATCTCGGTCGTGCCGGCGTAGATCTGCTGGACGCGCAGGTCGGTGAAGGCGCGGGCGATGGGGTACTCCTCCATGTAGCCGTAGCCGCCGTGCATCTGCACGCACTTGTCGACGACCTTCATGGCTCGCTCCGAGCACCAGTACTTCGCCATCGCGACCGTCGGGATGTCGAGCTCGCCCTTGATGTGCAGCTCGATGCACTCGTCGATGAACGAGCGGGCCACGCGGGCCTCGGTGGCGACCTCGGCCATCGTGAACTTGGTGTTCTGGAAGCCGAAGACCGGGCGCCCGAAGGCCGTGCGGGAGTGGACGTAGGCGATCGTCTCCGCGTAGGCGAACTCCATCGCCGCGACACAGCCGAGCGCGACGATCAGGCGCTCCTGCGGCAGCTGCAGCATCAGCTGGACGAACCCCTCCCCCTCCTGACTGCCGAGCAGGTTGGTCGCGGGGATGCGTACGTCGTCGAAGAAGAGCTCACAGGTGTCCTGGCCCTTCATGCCGATCTTGTTCAGCACCCGGCCACGCCGGAAGCCCGGGGTGTCGGTGGGAACGATGACCAGGGAGATCCCGGCGCCCTTCTCCTCCGGGTTGGTCTTCACCGCGACCAGCACCATGTCGGCCTGGTTACCGTTGGTGATGAACGTCTTGGCGCCGTTGACCACGTAGTCGTCGCCGTCACGGATCGCCTTCGTCGTGATCGACTGCAGGTCCGATCCGGTGCCGGGCTCGGTCATCGCGACAGCGGCGACCACCTCGCCGCTGGCCATCTTGGGCAGCCACTCCTGCTTCTGCTCCTCGGTGCCGTACGCCACCAGGTAGTGCGCCACGATCCCGCTGTGCAGCGGGGCGCCCCACGAGGAGTCGCCGACACGGGCCTGCTCCTCGATCACCACGGCCTCGTGGGCGAAGGTGCCGCCACCGCCGCCGTACTCCTCGGGCACGGAGAGGCAGAGCAGGCCGACCTCGCCGGCCTTGCGCCACAGGTCGCGGTCGACCTGCTTGTTGGCGATGAACGACTCGATGTTGGGCTTGATCTCCTTCTCGCAGAAGGTGCGGGCGAGGTCGCGCAGGTCCTCGAGGTCCTGGTCCATCCAGGGAGAGCGGCGGTTCACGGGCATTCCTTCCGGTCGGCACCCACAAGTACGTGGGACACGATGTTCTGGATACAGGTTGTATCACCGTACCGGAACCGGATACAAGGTGTATCAGCGCTACGGTGAACGCGTGGTGGACGTTGCGAAGTGGGTCGACTCGACAGTGCGGCGCCGCTCGGCGAAAGAGGCGCTCGAGGACGACTCACGACGCTCACGAGTGGTGCTCGCGGCGGTCGAGGCGATCGAGGAGACCGGGCCCACGGTCGGGATGGCACAGATCGCCGAACGAGCCGGGCTGCCGCGCCCCAACGTCTACCGGCACTTCGCCAGCAAGGACCAGCTCGACGCCGAGGTGACCCGGTTCGCCGCGAACGAGCTGCTGCGCCGCGTACGTCCCAACCTGGCTCGCACCGGAACTCCCCGCGAGGTGATCGGCGGGGTCATCGCGCCGTGCGTCGACTGGGCCGCCGAGCACCCCAATCTCTACCGCTTCGTCGCCGCCCAGCAGCAGACCAAGGCACTGCACCGCGCCCGGATGGGGCGCACCCGGTTCCTCAACGAGCTCGTCGAGGCGATGCACGGCTACCTGAGCGGGTCCGAGCTCAACGGCGAGCCGCCCGACGGCGTCCTCGCCGGACTGATGGGGATGGTCGACGCCAGCATCATCTGGTGGCTCGACCACGAGGACGAGACCCGCGACGAGGTGGTCGAACGGCTCACCCGACAGGTCGCCGGGGTGCTCTTCGACCTCCTCGCCCAGCTCGGGCTCGAGATCCCCGAGGACATGGTCTTCACGCCACGGGCATGATGGTGGCGACCCGGCGCATCAACAGACGCAGTACCGAGAAGCAGCAACGAGGAGCAGCGATGCCGAACACCGACAACAGGTCCGCGAACATCGGCGTAGTGGGCCTGGCCGTGATGGGGTCCAACCTGGCCCGCAACCTCGCCTCTCGCGAGGGCAACACGGTGGCGGTCTACAACCGCACCTACGCCCGGACAGAGGAGCTCATCACCGAGCACCCGGAGGCCGGCTTCCTCGCCTCCGAGACGATCGACGACTTCGTGGCGACGCTGGCCAAGCCGCGTACGGCGATCATCATGGTCCAGGCCGGCAAGGGCACCGACGCGGTGATCGAGCAGCTGGCCGAGCGGTTCGAGCCGGGCGACATCATCGTCGACGGCGGCAACGCCAACTTCAACGACACGATCCGCCGCGAGCGCGAGCTGCGTGAGCGTGGCCTCAACTTCGTCGGCACCGGCATCTCCGGCGGCGAGGAGGGTGCGCTCAACGGGCCCTCGATCATGCCCGGCGGCTCGCCCGAGGCCTGGACGACGCTCGGCCCGATCCTGAAGAGCATCGCCGCGGTGGCCGAGGGCGAGCCGTGCGTGACCCATGTCGGCACCGACGGCGCCGGCCACTTCGTGAAGATGGTGCACAACGGCATCGAGTACGCCGACATGCAGCTGATCGCGGAGGCCTACGACCTCCTCCGGCGGGTGGGCGGGCTCTCGGTGGAGCAGCTCGTCGACGTCTTCAAGGACTGGAACACCGGCGACCTGGAGTCCTACCTGATCGAGATCTCCGCGGAGGTGCTCGCCCAGAAGGACGCCGAGACCGGCCAGCCGCTCGTGGACGTCATCCTCGACGAGGCCGGCTCGAAGGGCACCGGCGTCTGGACGGTCCAGAACGCGCTCGGCCTCGGCATCCCGGTCTCCGGCATCGGCGAAGCCGTCTTCGCCCGGGCGGTCTCCTCCAAGCCGGCCCAGCGCGGCGCGATGCGAGCCTCGGTGACCTCACGCCCGAAGGCGCCCCAGGTCCCCGACACGTTCGTCGACGACGTACGCGCGGCCCTCTACGCCTCGAAGGTGGTCGCCTACGCCCAGGGGTTCGACCTGATCGTGGCCGGGGCGAAGGAGTACGGCTGGGACATCGACCTCGGTGCGCTCGCCAAGATCTGGCGCGCCGGCTGCATCATCCGGGCCCGCTTCCTCAACCGGATCGTGGACGCCTACGCCACCAAGCCCGACCTGGAGACGCTGCTGGTAGACCCCTACTTCGCCGACGCGGTCGCGTCCGGCGAGGAGGCGTGGCGACGCGTCGTCGGAATCGCGGTGGCCTCCGGCGTACCCGCACCCGGGTTCTCCTCGGCGCTCGCCTACTTCGACTCGCTCGCCGCCGACCGGCTCCCGGCCGCGCTCATCCAGGGCCAGCGGGACTTCTTCGGCGCCCACACCTACAAGCGCGTCGACAAGGACGGCACCTTCCACACGCTGTGGTCCGACGACCGATCGGAGATCCCGACGACGCCCTCGACACACTAGGGCTCCAGGCACCTGGAGATACCGAACTTGGGGCTGTCGGGGTAGCCAACGGCGGACCTAGCCTGAAGCATGGCGTTCGACGTGGCCGCGGAGAGGTATGCCCGTTTCATGGGGCGCTACGCCGAACCCCTCGCACCCCACTTCGCGAACTTCGCCCGGGTCAGCATGGGCCAGCGGGTGCTCGACGTCGGCTGTGGTCCCGGCACGCTCACCCGCCATCTCGTGACCCTCACCGAGGCCCACCTGGTGGCCGCCATCGACCCCTCGCCTCCGTTCATCGAGACGGTCGCACGGCAGCTGGCCAGGGTCGACGTGCACACCGGCGTGGCCGAGGCGCTCCCCTTCGCCGACAACTGGTTCGACGCCTCACTGGCCCAGCTCGTCGTGCACTTCATGACCGACCCCGAGGCCGGGATCAAGGAGATGGTCCGGGTCACCCGGCCCGGCGGCACCGTCGCGGCGTGCGTGTGGGACGGCGACACCGGCGCCGTCTCGCCGTTCTGGACCTGCGTGCACGAGATCGACCCGGAGGCCGAGGACGAGGCCCTGCTCGCCGGCTCCAGGCTGGGTGACCTCGAGAAGCTGTTCAAGAAGGTCGGCCTCCGCAAGGTCGAGCCCAGCGGCCTGGTGGTCCGGGTCACCCACCCCACGTTCGAGGACTGGTGGGACCCGTACACCTTCGGCGTCGGACCGGCGGGCGACTACGTCCAATCCCTCGACGATGCCGGGCGCACCGCGCTCGAGGAGGTCGCTCGGCGCCGGTTCGGCAACGGCCCGTTCACCGTGACCGCGACGGCCTGGGCGGCCCGCGGCACCGTCGCCTAACAACACGCCGGGTCCTGCCGGATTTGCATTGGACCCCTATCCTCCATATAGTTGTAAAAGTCAACCAACTTGGAGGGATGATGATCGGGAACGCGACGTACCAGGAGCTGATCCATCAGCTCAGCGAGGTCGGAGCCGTACGGAAGGGCCTCGTACGCAGGCTTCCGCCCGAGCTGTCGGCCGGCTCCGCGGGGGTGCTGACGATGCTGCGCCGGCACGGCGACATGACCATGAGCGAGCTCACCGAGCTGCTCGCCGTGGACATCTCGGTGACCAGCCGACACGTGGCGTGCGTCGCCGACCAGGGCTGGATCGAGCGCTCCCCCAACCCGGCCGACGGACGCTCCCGCATCCTCCGTCTCACCGACGCCGGGCGCGACCTGCTCGACGACGCCTCCCACCAGCTCACCGACCTGATCGCAGACCGGCTCAGCGGCTGGGACGAGCGCGACGTACATGAACTCGTACGGCTCGTCACCAAGCTCCGCGACAGCCTCGGCCACTGCGGCACCACCAGCAACTAGCCAGCACCACCAGAAAGGAAGTCCATGGCAACGACGACAGCCGAACGGACTCACGCCGGTCCACCGGGAGGCCCGTCCGAGGGCTCACCCACCTCGCACGGTGAGATGTCCCACCGCGAGATCTTGGAGGCGCTCTCGGGTCTGCTGCTCGGCATGTTCGTGGCGATGATCTCCTCCACGATCGTCTCCAACGCACTGCCCGAGATCATCGCCGACATCGGCGGCGGGCAGTCGGCCTACACCTGGGTGGTCACCGCCTCCCTGCTGACCATGACGGCCACCACCCCGTTGTGGGGCAAGATGTCCGACCTGTTCAGCAAGAAGCTGCTCATGCAGATCGCGCTGGTCCTCTTCGTGGCGGCCTCGGCCGTCGCCGGTTTTGCCCAGAACCCGGGTCAGCTCATCGCCGCCCGGGCGGTCCAGGGCATCGGCATGGGCGGTCTGACCGCCCTGGCCCAGGTCATCATGGCCGCGATGATCTCCCCGCGTGAGCGCGGCCGCTACTCGGGCTACCTCGGCGCCGTCTTCGCGGTCGCCACCGTCGGTGGCCCGCTGATCGGCGGGGTCATCACCGACGCCGACTCGCTCGGCTGGCGCTGGTGCTTCTACGTCGGCATCCCGTTCGCGGTGATCGCCTTCATCGTGCTGCAGAAGACCCTGCACCTGCCCGTCATCAAGCGTGAGGGCGTCAAGGTCGACTGGGCCGGCGCGTTCTTCATGGCGGCCGGCGTCTCCCTGCTTCTCCTCTGGGTCACCTTCGCCGGCGACAAGTACGACTGGGCCTCCTGGGAGACCGCGGCGATGGTCGGCGGCTCCGTGCTGCTCCTGCTGATCTTCGTCCTCGTCGAGTCGAAGGCCGCCGAGCCGATCATCCCGCTGCGGCTCTTCGCCAACCGGACGATCACGCTCTCCTCGCTGGCCTCGCTCTTCGTCGGGGTGGCGATGTTCGCCGGCACGATCTTCTTCAGCCAGTACTTCCAGCTGGCCCGCGGCGAGTCGCCGACGATGGCCGGTGTGATGACGATCCCGATGATCGCGGGGCTGTTCCTCTCCTCGACCATCTCCGGCCAGGTCATCACCCGCACAGGGAAGTGGAAGGCCTGGCTCGTCATCGGTGCCGCCCTCATCGTCGGCGGGCTGGGCCTGCTCAGCACGATCCGCTACGACACCGAGTACTGGCACGTCGCCGTCTTCATGGCGATCCTCGGCCTCGGCGTCGGCATGACGATGCAGAACCTGGTCCTCTCCACGCAGAACCAGGTCGCACCCGCCGACCTCGGCGCAGCCAGCTCCATGGTGACGTTCTTCCGCAGCCTCGGCGGCGCGATGGGCGTCTCCGCGCTCGGCGCGCTGATGGCTCACCGGGTCACCGACTACGTCCAGGACGGCCTGGCCGACCTCGGTCCGCGCTACGCCGCGCTGGCGCAGGGCACCTCGGGCGAGATCCCGGACATGGACAAGGTCCCCGAGCCGTTGCGGTCGGTGCTGGAGAGTGCGTACGGGCACGGCATCGCCGACATCTTCCTGGTCGCCGCGGGCGTAGCCGTCATTGCGCTGCTGTTCGTGGTGTTCATCAAGGAGGTCCCGCTGAAGACCAAGGGCGGGCTCGCCCAGGCCGCCGCGGAGGCTGCCGATGTCGACCGCCCCGCAGCGGTCGCCGAGGCCGTCGCCGGGGTGCCCGAGCAGCACGCCGCCGCCCCCGCGCCGGTCGCCAACGGGATCGCGCTGCACGGCTTCGTCCGCGGCTCCGGAAGCATCCCGATCCCGCACGCCGCGGTCACGCTGATCTCGCTGTCCGGGCGCCAGCTCGGCCGCTCGGTCGCCCACGCCGACGGCTCCTACGCGGTGGACGCGCCCGGGCCTGGGACGTACGTCCTGATCGCCTCGGCCGACGGCTTCCAGCCGCAGGCCTCCACGGTGGTCGTGGGCGGTGAGCCGGTGGCGTACGACCTCCTGCTCAGCGGCACCACGGGCCTGAAGGGCATCGTGCGCGGCGGCGAGGACAGCGCGCCGATCAAGGACGCGATGGTGATCGTGACCGACGTACGCGGCGACCTGCTCTCCACCGGCACCACCGTCGCGGACGGCACCTTCTTCATCGACGAGCTCGTCCCGGGACCGGCGACGGTCGCGGTCAACGCCGAGGGCTACCGCCCACGCGCGGTGCCGATCGAGATCGGCGCCACCGGCCTGACCCGGATCGAAGTGGAGATGGTCACCGGCGCTCGCCTGACCGGTGTCGTCAAGGCGGCCTTCGGGCCCCTCGCCGACGCCCGGGTGACGCTGGTCGACGCGGCCGGCAACGTGGCCGGGACCGCGACGACCGGCCCGGACGGGGCGTACGCCTTCGCCGATCTCGACAGCGGGGACTACACGGTCCTGGCGACCAGCTACCCGCCGGCGGCCGGCGCCGTGAGCCTCACCGGCCACGGTGTGGACGGCCACGAGATCGTCCTCTCCCACCCCGAGGACTGATCCGCGATGGCACTGACCGCACAGATCCGCACCCGCGACGGCTGGGCCGTGGCGCACGCGGTCGTCACCCTCACCGACACGGCCGGCGGTCAGGTGCTGCGCGCCGAGGCCGACGAGGACGGTGTCGTCACCGACGACACCGTCCTCGCCCCCGGGCCGTACGTCGCGATCGTCACCGCGATCGGCTGGTCCCCCACCGCGGCGACCGCGATCGTCACGGCCTCGGGGACGGCTGCGCTCGGCACCGTCACCCTGACCCGTCAGGGAGACACCTCCCTCCCGGCTCCTGGGCCGTGGACCATCGACCCCTCCCACTCCACCGTCGGCGCGGTCGCGCAGCACCTGGGCATCTCCAGCGTGCGCGGCCGGTTCACCGACTTCGCCGGGGTCGTCGAGATCGCACCGGACCATCTGGAGAAGTCACGCGTCGAGGCGGTCATCCGCGCCGCCTCGATCGACACCGGCAACCGCATGCGCGACGACCACCTTCGCAGCGGGGACTTCCTCGATGTCGAGGCGTTCCCCGAGATCGTCTACCGCTCCACCGGCCTCACCCCGGCCGGATCGGACCGCTGGACCGTCCACGGGGAGCTCTCGATGCACGGCCAGACCCGCTCCATCGACCTCGACGTCGCCTACCTCGGCACCGGCCCCGACGCCTGGGGCGGCACCCGGGCTGCCTTCCGCGCCACCGCGCAGCTGCGCCGCGAGGACTTCGCGATGAACTACAACCAGGCCGTCGCCGCCGGCATCGCCGCCATCGGAACGACCCTCAAGGTGGAGCTGGACATCCAGGCCGTCCAGGGCGACTCCCTGCCAACCTGAGCCGAGACGTCAGTTAGGTCGGCCGAGACGTCAGCTGCGTCGGCCGAGTTGGCACTGCAGTGCCAACTATAACATAATATCA
>NZ_JBEXRR010000029.1:0-80907 GCF_040613175.1 Nocardioides sp. NPDC006303 | reverse complement strand
ACTGCACGCCTTGGAGCGAAGCGAAGCGAGCGAGGCGTGCGGTTGCGCCGACTCGGCGCGAAATCCTCTACCTCAGCGCCCCGACGCCCGAACCGTCATCCCGGACAGCCGAAGCGTCACTTAAAACGGCCGAGTTGACACTCAGCCGGCAGGTGCGTCCGCGGCACCGTGCTTGGCACAAACCTTCAGGACGCGATCGGGGTAGACCGCGGCGTCTTCCGGCTCGAGGTAGGTCGTGCGGTACTCGTTGGCGATCGCTCTGATCTCGGTGTTCTCGGCCCAATCGCTCATCAGGAGGAAATGGGCGTTCCAGATCCCGTCCTCGTCTTCCTCTTGTGGGGGCAGGTTCTCGGTGTGGGTGCAGAGCACCTGGTCTCTTTCGGAGAGCGGATCGGCCTTCACCGCCGGGCTCTCGGATCCGGCCCCCGTCTCCTTCTCGGACGCGGCGCCACACGCGCCGAAGGCGCAGGACAAGGCGAGGACGACGATCAGCTTCACGATTCGCATTGCCACTTCCCCGCTCACGAAACCTTCATGGTCGCCATGACCTGGCTGATGTACTTCTCGACGTCTTCGGCCGAGATCATGTAGTGGAAGGTCCAGGTCACGTGGATGAAGTACTTCTTGTGGTACCCACCGAAGTGATGCTGGCGCTCGATTCCGTCGGCGTTGGCGTAGTCGACGTAGTGGTAGAGCTCTAGGTTGCCGACCTTCAGATTCGGTAGTCGGAACCCGGTCGTCGGATCATGGAGCCGCTGTGGAACCTGCTTGTCCAGCCAGGCCGTCATGTTTGAGACGTCCTCGGTTGGTCCTCCGAACAACGGCTCGTCCTTCATGGCGACGACCTCGAGGATTCCGGTCCAGTCGGTCACGGCGCTCTCGCCCCAAGGCGGCAAGGTGATGAAGCGCTGGTCGGCGCCCACGATGCCATCTTCGCCGTCGATGTGGGCCAGCTGCTCGTCCTCTTTCCACTTGCGCGGGACCATGATGCTGACGCCAGGTCCCTTGCTGCGGAAGGTCTGCCAGCCGGGGTAGGAGCGTGACGGCTCCAGCACCTCAGGCTTGCCTGCAACGTACGCCGACGGCAACGGAGGGTTCGCCGAGGCGCCCCCTGATGTAGATGCAGACGGACTAGGCTCTGAAGATGTGGCTTCCGCCGGCAGCACGAGCGCGACGATGAGGATAGCGACGAGCACCGCCACGCCGCGCCTCAGCCGATTGCCAAGAACACTCACAGTTGAACTCCGTTCGACTGACGCCCGAGACCAGCGCCCTTAACAATCGACTGGACGCTATCACCAGCAAAGCACCACCAAATAGCGCCCAGGAGGCCCATTCGCGGGGTCACTGCCGCGGGTTCATTCGGGTAGGCACGACCTCGTAATTGGACTCCTTCATCGAGAGTTGAAGAATCTTCTTCGGTGGCGCGAGAGCGCCGTCGGGCTGTGCTGCGTGCAGCATGACCGAGGCCCGATCCGGGCCTGTGATCGAGATCAGGTCCGTGCGGCCGTCGCCATTGACGTCGGTGACACCGGCGAGCATGCCGGGACTCCCTTTGCCGCCCTTGGCCGGCCGCGTGCTGGCCTTCGTCCGGCTCCACTTGCCGCCCTTGGCCGACCACACATCAGCCTTGCCTGCGTCATCGAGGCCAACCAACTCCTCGACACCATCTCCGTTGGTGTCTGCCGGGATGGCTTCGCACGCGATCTCGGCGTCGTCAGGCGAGCTGCCTCCGCGCTCTTTGTCGGCGAACTTCTGGACCGGTCCGCGCCGGAACGCCTTGCCGTTGGAGTAGGCCGCGACCTGCCCGCACATGGCGCCCAGCCCGCCGGCCATGAACTCGCGCGTCGTGTAGTCCACGAAGAGTGTCACGTCGTCCTTGGCGTCGCCGTTCAGGTCAGCGACGACGAGGTGCTTGTCGAAGACGGTGTTGCTGGGCTCGCCCTTGGGGGTCTGCATGTCGAGCCATACCTCTGGTTTGCTGAGCTTCCCTGGAGCCACCTGGCGGTAGACGGTGAACCTCACCCGCATGGACTCCACCTCGTGGAGCTCGGGACGATCAAGCTCGGCGAGGTTGTAGATGTCCTCCTCGAGTCCGAGATCAGGACGGCCGTCGCCGTCGAAGTCGCCGCAATGGACACCGTTGACGACCAGGCCCTGTACCTTGCGCTGGCGCTTGACCGACGCGATTGGATTCCCCTCCGCGTCGAGGGCGCTGTAGGTGTCGACCGTCTTGCCCTTGAGAGCCCGAGTCTCCTCGATGGCGTTGGGAAGGTTGTCGTCGTCGAAGTCGCATAGCACTTCTGGATACGACGTCGGCACCGAGCTGGTCGCCATCTTGAAGGCCGTGCCGTCAGAGGTGAAGTCCATCAGGCTGGCTGCTTCGACTACCGCGTCCCCGTAGCCATCCGCGTTGATATCACCGACCACCGGCGGCTTGGCCGCCGGACTAGGAGAAGCCCCCGCTGAGCTAGAGGCGCTCGAGCCGTCGGCCCCCTTTTCGACGGGCTCCTCATCCGCGCCGCAGGCCGACACCGATGCCACCAGCAGCACACCTGCTCCGGCAAGAGCAACGAAGCCCCGCCAGCCGCGATAAACAGAACTCATCAGACCCCCGAGAAACTCACCACTGACAAAAAGGCGCCACCAGTCGCTATGACGCTCTGGAGCCTACCTTCACGATTCCGTCGTCAACCTCCCTTTTCGCGAACGTCGAGGCATCGCTTCCGTCAGCCGATGCGTCGCTTAGGTCGGAGAGTTGGCACCGTCGCGGCGCTTCGGACGACGTACGCGACCCCTCAGCAAGCACGCGTGACGTTTCGCCCGCCATATGTGACGTCTCGGCCGACGTACGTGACGTTTCGGCGGGTCAGCGGCGGCGGAACTCGCGGAGGGCGAGGGCGGCGGCGAGGCCTACGACGACGCCGAGGAGGGTCTCGGCGAGGCGGGACCAGAGCAGCGCGTCGACGGGCTGCGGGTGGCCGAGCTGGACCATCAGCAGCGAGAGCGGGGTGATGGCGACGAGGGCGAGACCGTAGTGACGCCCGATGAGCAGCTCGGTGACCCCTTGGAGCGCGGCGACTACCACCGCGACGACGAGGGCGGGGAGCGAGATCGAGAGCAGCACCGCTGCCAGGACCAGGCCGACCAGGGTGCCGACCACGCGCTGCAGCCCGCGGGTCGTCTGCGCCAGCAGCCCGGTGACGCCGAACGGCACCGCCGCGGCCACCATCGCCCAATAGGTGTGGCTGAGCCCGAGCGCGGTGGAGATCGTGCCGGCGACCACGACTGCGACGACGACCGCGGTCGCGTGGTCGAGGCGTACCTCACCACGACTGGCCTCGACCGAGGCTCCGCTTCCGGCCAGCCGCTCCTCGAGCAGACCGAGGAGCACGGCGACCAGGGCCGCGGCGGCCGCCACGCCGACCGCCACCGCGACCCCCGACAGGGTCACCGGAAGCGCGGCACACGTCGCCACCGCGAACACCGGGAACATCGGCCCCGGGGGCCGCAGCACGAACCGGTCCGAGAGCATCGACCCCGCCGCGGCCCATACCGCGGCGACGGGGATGACGAGCCAGGCCCGGTGCGGGGAGGTCGCGACGAGCGCGCCGCACAGGACCGCGGCACACATCAGCGCACCGGCCGCAGCCTGAGTCCGCCAGCGTCCTCGCAGCGGCTGGCGGCCGCCGTAGATCGAGGCGAAGGTGCCGAAGCAGGCGTACGCGGCCAGCTCGATGTGTCCGATCCCGGCCAGCGCCACCAACCCGACGAGCAGCGTCACGCTCGCGCGCCAGGCGGGCGAATGGCTTCCTGGCGCCGGGGAGACCCGGACGGACTCCTGCATCAACCGCTCGAGCCGGCTCCGGTCGCTGCCCAAACCGTCTCCCCCATACCGTGGTGCCGTCATCGCATCAGCCACCTTACGGCCCCATGGACGAACCAGATGGTTCGGTGTGCTCAGCCCAGCCGGCGCCGCAACTCAGGGACGCCGTCTCCCTTCAGATCCTCGAGCACCTCGCCCCGTCCGGCCATCGCCATGACGAGATCGAGCAGGCGCCCGTGGACCTCGGGGCCGTCGCCGGCCACGAACTCGGCGTCGACCGCTCGGAGGCGAAGTCCGTCGACCAGCGACTTGCTGTTGACCGCGAAGTCCTTCGTGGCGAAGAACCTGGCAACAGCCGAGAGCCCCTCGGAGTCGGGGTCGTGCCGGATGCCGAGGGGCCGCCGGATGTCCTCGCCGTGCACGATCATCTCCCCCAGCCCGCCGACGCTCTCCGTCCGCGGCAGCCGGATGGGGCCGATCCCGGCGTACATCTCGAGCGTCTCCTCCGGCGAGGACCCGCGGAACTCCTCGAGCCGTCTGCGGTTGTGTACGTCCGGATCGAACCGCGCCCCGATCATGCTGCGCAGCCAGGCCGGGAACGAGAGTCGCGAGGCCGCGCCGAGGTGCGACACGACCTCCTCCGCGTCCCACTTCCCGCAGAGGGTGGCCGAGCGCCACTGCTCGGGCGAGAGCGACCTCAGGTCATCGACCAGTGCGTCCCGTTCGCGCAGCTGGATCACCGACAGCTTCGTCATGCGGACACTCTGACAGGTCGCTAAGGGCGGTCGCGTTTGGCGCGCTCCTCGAGCGCGATGTCGAGGAGGGAGCGGGCGCGGGCGTCGAAGCCGTGGTCGCGGTGGATGCGGGCGGCCTCGGCGCGGATGTGCTCGTCGGTGCCGAAGACGACCGAGGGGTCGGGCATCGAGGACCATTTCACCAGGTCCTCGGGGGTCTCGTAGACCTGCACGGTGTCACCGAAGACGTCGCGGAGGCCGACGACGTCGTCGGAGATGACCCGGGCTCCGGAGGCGACGGCGTCGAAGAGCCGGTTGGAGATGAAGCCGTAGTCGCGCATGTCGGCCCAGTGGTCGTTGAGCACGACCCCGGCGGCCCGGTACTCGGCGCCGAGCCGGGTGTTGGACATGTGCTGGGCCTTGACGTAGTGGCGCGGGATGTAGGGCTCCCAACCATGGCCGTAGACCGAGAGCGGCAGCCCTGCCGAGACCGCGTCGTGGATGATCGGGCGCTCCACGTCGCGCGAGGTGCCGACGAAGAGCACCGCGTGACCGGAGTCGGGCAGCGCCCGGTCGGGGTTGAACAGCTCGGGGTCGGTCGCCTGCAGCAGCGGGTCGATGCGGATCCCCCACCGTGCCGACATCCGCTCGGCCCAGATCGGCCCGGCCGCCAGCAGCCGGTCGAACGAGGCCGCCTCGGCGCGGGTGACCGCGTCGGGGTGGGAGATCACCCAGCCGATGTTGATCCGGCCGTCGGGCGCCGGGAAGTAGCGCGAGAGGCCCCGCAGGGTGACCACGACGTCGTCGTCGAGCGCGCTCGGCCGCTCCCACTCGTAGTGGTGGTCGACGACCGCGGATTGGCCGAGCCTACGCAGCGAGCGGGCCAGCGCACGGGCGAAGTGGGTGTCCCCCCACCGCTCCCCCTCCGGCGCCCCAGGCGCGGAGATCTTGATCGACCAGCGCAGCTGCGGGACGCCCTCGACGACCGAGGCGCGCGGCATCGGGGCGAGGATCGGGCGGGTGGCGGCGTACGTCTTCGCAGGACCGGTCGGGTTCCCGGCTGCCGCCCGGCCGACGACCTGGTAGCCGCAGGCCGCCCAGGCGGCCACGTCGTCGCGAGGCTCGGTGCGCCCGACCCAGCGGTCGAGGTAGATCAGCCGGTTGCGCGGAGCGCGGGCGAAACGGCCCTTCGACTTCGACTCGTGGTGGACGACCTCGGCGGAGGTCACGACCCGGAACGAGCCCGGACGCAGCGCGGCGAGCCGGTGGCACAGGTCGACGTCCTCCATGCCGTTGGTGAAGATCGGGTCGAACCCCTCACACGCAACGACGTCGCGGTAGCGCATCACCAGCGCCGCGCCGGTGAGCGCCGAGAACGGGTGGCCGTCGAGACCGGCGGCGTCCTCGGGCGGGTACTCGGCGAGCATGTTGTAGGGCAGCCCGCCGTAGGGCGGGAAGACGACCCCGGCCGACTGCACCGACCCGCTCGGGTAGAGCAGCAGCGGCTGGACCGCGAGCACCTCGGGGTCCTCGAGGGCCGAGACCAGCGGCTCCAGCCAGCCGGCCAGCGCCGTGGTGTCGTTGTTGAGGAAGACCACGGTCTCCCCGGTGACGTACGGGATGGCGAGGTTGTTGCCGAGCGCGAAGTTGTGGTTGACGGTGCTGTGCACCACCTTCACCTCGGGGAACCGCAGCGGCAGCGAGTCGAGCACCGCCGAGACGCGGGCCGAGGAGCCGTTGTCCCAGACCACGATCTCGAGCCGCTTCTCCCCTGCGCCGTGCTCCATCACGGCCTCGACCGCGCCCACGGTCAGCAGCGAGTCGTCGTAGGTGGGGATGACCACCGAGACCACGTCCGGGTCCGGGGTGCGCGAGCCGAGCGCGGCCCAGTCGATGAAGGTCCGGTTGCGTACGACGTCCTCCCACGACTCCAAGTCGTTGGGGTCGAGCGGGAGCCGGTCCTGGCGCGGACGGCGCGGGTTGATGCCCTGGCGCCGCTCGACGCCGACCTCCGGCACGACCTCGACAGTGGCCTTCGACGTCAGCCGCAGCGCGAGGTCATAGGCCCAGCCGAAGCCGATGTCGTCACGGGGCCCGCCGACCTCCGCCAGCAGCGGCGCCGAGATCAGCAGTCGCGAGAGCAGGGTCCGCATCAACGGACCGGGCACGTCGGGTCCCGGCGAGGCCGGAGGTACGTCGATGGCGAACCGCTGCTCCGCCTGCCACGGGCGCTCCAGCACGTCGGCGACCAGCGGCTTCCCGGCCGCCTCGGCCACCGAGACCAGCCGCGCGAGACGGCCGGGCTTCCACACATCGCCCCCGGAGACGTACGCGACGAAGTCGCCGCTCACCTGCGAGAACGCCGCGACCACGCCGGGCTCACCGCGGTCCGGATCCCCGGGCACCACCCGGGCGCCGGGGACGACCTCGGGGATGACCTCGGCGACCGACGGGGTCAGGCCGCGGTCGATGACGATGACCTCGGTGCTCACCCCGGTCTGGGCGGCGACACTGTCCAGCGTCGCGCGAGCGAGCTCGTCGGAGGCGCCCAGGTCGACGATGACGGAGACCGTGCCGACCGGCTCACGACCGGCGGGGGCGGCCGAGGCGGCCGGGGCGCGGTCGATGTCCGGCCGCCAGGTCTGCGGGACGCCCTGCCGGGCCTGCCACTCCGCGCGCCGGTCGCGGATCCAGTCGCGCAGGTCGGGGAACCGGCCGTCGACCTGCTCCATCCAGTCGTTGGCGCGGCGTCCGTTGCGAGCGCCCCGGTCGACGTAGTGACCGATCGCGCCGCCGTAGAAGTTCTCGGTCTTGCGCCGCTCGGTGTAGCCGTCGGTGTCGAAGAGTGGGTGCGTCGGCTGCAGCCACAGCTCGGCGCGCAGCCAGTAGAGGAACGGGTCCTGATCGCCCATCTGCTTGCGCAGCCGCGGGGTCAGCCGGGCGACGAAGAACTCCGGGTCGAAGAGCGGGCTGGGCTGCGCCAGCGGCTTGGCCGGGTCCTGCTCGAGATAGTGCCGGGCGGCCCGTTTGCGGTCGAGGCGCTGCCCGACCTGCTCGGCGTACCACTCGTGGTCGAACAGCGGGCAGTCGACGAGCAGACGTACGTCGTCTGCCCGGCTGTAGAGGGGCGAGTCGTTGTAGACCTTGCGAGCAAGGTCTCGCCCCCTGCGCAGTCCGCCACGTGCGATGCGCTTCAACTCTTCGTCCACAGAGGTCCCCCAAGACGCTCTAGATCGTGCTACGGCGGTGGATCAGCCTGTCACAGTGCCGGACAACGGTGAATGGCGCCACGCAAGATTTAGCGAGGCGTCACGGTCAGTTCTGCCGCCACAGCGGCAGGACCGCCTCCCGGATCTCGTCGGGCATCGGCGTCACCGGACGTGACGGGTCGGTGTTGTCGACGTAGACATGCACGAACCGGCCCTCGGCGGCGGCCTCCTCGCCCGGCCCCTGGAAGAGCCCGATCCGGTAGATGACCGACGAGCTCCCGACCTTGTCGACGACCAGCCCGGCCTCGACCGGCTCGGGGAACCCGATCTCGCGCAGGTAGCGGCACGAGGTCTCCGCCACGATCCCGATCTTCGGCAGCTTCCGCACGTTCACGCCGGTCGTCTCGAACAGGTAGGCGTTGACGGCGGTGTCGAAGTACTCGTAGTAGGTCGCGTTGTTGAGGTGACCGTACGCGTCGTCGTCGCGCCAGCGGGTGGTGATGGTGCGCCAGTGCACGTAGTCGGCGCGGGTCGGGGCCTTGCGGTCAGGAGTGCTCATCGCCGCCCAATGATAGGCAGAGCCTCAGGAGAGCGTGTCTTCGACGGACCTGACCAAGTAGGGCGCCAGGGTCTTGGAGAACGTCGCGGTGATGTGGGTCTGGTCGCGGTAGGCCAGCACGTGGCCGATCACCAGCGGACACCGGCCGGCCGTGCAGTAGGCGTCCGAGAGGTCGACCAGCGAGGCCCCGGCGCCTGCGCGACGGACGGCTTCGGGGAGCGGGTCGGAGGTGGCGTACGCCTCCTCGCGGGTCATCTCGCAACGCGTCGCCTCCGCCAGCGACTCAGCGCCGTCGAGACACGTCATCGCCTCGGAGGTCAGCATCGGGTTGTCCGCGAGCGCGACGACCTTGGTACCCCGCTTCATCACCGGCCGCCAGGCCTCGACGAGATCATCGACGACCGGGTCGGGCTCACCGGCGGCCAGGGACGGGCTGCGCCGCTGGGTGACCAGCACGACGTCGTACTTCTCCGCGCCGGTCAACCGGGCGAGCAGCGCCTTCCGATAGGCACGGCGCTCGTCGCCGGCATCGGGCGCGACCAGGCCGCCGCCGTTGGCGACCATGACGTCGACCGACCATCCCCCGCCCTTCGCGACCCGGGACAGCCCGGGGATGAGCGAGGCCGCGTGGGAGTCGCCGACCAAGGCGACCCGGAGCGCTCCGGGCTCGGTCGAGCCGAGGTGGCAGACCCGGGGGCGGGCGTCGGCGGCGAAGGTCCGACGCTCGGTGAGATAGCAGTCGTACGCGGTGCCGGTGTCGTCCTTGCGGGCGATCGGCGCGGGCAGCAGCACGCCGTCGAGCTCCGGGTTCTCACACGAGTCCAGGAGAGCCGACGCACCGAAGCACTCGACGTCGCCCGACGCCAGTGCGTTCGCCTGCTCCTGGCCCTGCTCGACCAGGTTGCGGCCATGCACGATCCCTGGCACGGCGACGGCGGCGACCAGCGCCATCCCGAGGGCGGCGAAGAGGTAGGCGCGCGCGGACGTCCCGAGCAGCGGCCCGGTGCGGAACGGCGTCTCCACGAACCGGTAGGAGAGCGCCGAGAACCCGATCGTGAGCATCAGGATCAGCGGCTCGCGCAACCAGCTGCCGAGCACCGGCCCGGTCGTGGGGACCAGGACGACCAGCGGCCAGTGCCACAGGTAGAGCGAGTAGGAGACCGTCCCGATCCACTGCACGACCGGGTTGCCGACGATCGCGGCACCGGATCGGTGTGGGGCGCCCGCCCAGATGACCAGCGCGGTGCCGGCGACCGGCAGGAGCGCCACCCAGCCCGGGAACGGCAGCGACTCACGGAAGAGGATCAGAGCACCGAGCAGGCCGGCCCAACCGAGGACCGCGGCCGGCGCCGCCCACCGCGCCGGCGCCCGGCTCAGCGAGACTGGCAGCACGGCCAGGAGGCCGCCGACGGCGAACTCCCACGCACGGGTGTGGGTCACGAAGTAGGCGGCGGCGCCGTCGGTCGCGGTGATGACGACCGACGCCGCGAAGCTGGCCACGAGGACGGCCGCGATGACCGCCCGGATCGCGCGGATCCGCCGCTCGGGACGGCGCCGGGTGAGGAACGCGGCCGCGACGATGAGCAGCGGCCACAGGATGTAGAACTGCTCCTCCACCGAGAGCGACCAGTAGTGCTGCGCTGGCGAGGGCGGGTCCTCGGCGGCGAGATAGTCGACCGCGGCCCAGGACAGCTGCCAGTTCTCCACGTAGAACGCGGCTGCGACCGTCTCCCGCAGGAACTGCTGCCACAGCGCCTCCGGCACCAGGACGTACGTCGCCCCCGCACTGGCCACGAGCACCAGCAGCGCCGCGGGGAGCAGCCGCCGGATCCGGCGCGCCCAGAAGGCGCCCAGCCGCACCCCGCCGGGCTTGGCGGCCTCCCGCACCAGGTGGGAGGTGATCAGGAAGCCCGAGATGACGAAGAAGACGTCGACCCCGGCGTACCCACCGCGGATCGCCCCCGGCCAGAGGTGGAAGAGGACGACGCCGAGCACCGCGGCCGTACGCAGCGCCTGGATCTCGAGCCGCTTGTCCCGCACCGGCTGCCCGGCCTGCCCGTCCTTGGCAGGCGCTACGGCGACAGCGGTCACCGGCGCACCCTGCGGACGATCCGGCCCGCCACGCGGCGGGCCTTGCGGACGCCCCGTTCGCCGAAGGTCAGCGGGATCTCGATCCCATGGCGCGGGCGGCCGTCGAGCTCGACGATCTGAGCACGCTCGCCGATCCGCTCGCCGATGACGTCCTCATGGATGACGACCGGCCCGTCGAACTCGCCCAGCGCGTCGCGGCCCTCGAACCGCATCCGCCAGCGACCGCCCGAGAGCGCGGTGGTCGGCAGTGCCACCTCGAGCTGTCCGGAGGCGAGCTCGCCGGCGGCGTAGTCCAGCGCTCGGCGCCGGCGGTCGTGGAGGAACACCACGCGGAGCCGCTCGGCGCCCACCATCGTGTGGGCCAGTCGCAGGTGGGCGCGCCCGTCGACGAGCGAGAGCGAGGTGGCGGTCACCGGGTCGGTCGCACCCGAGACGACCCGGCGCAGCAGCTCGGGGCCCTCGTCGAGGGCTGCCATGATCCGGCCGAGCCGCCAGACCGGCGCCTCACCGGCCCGGCCTGCCTCGCCTGCCGTGACCGCCTCGGCGACCGCTGTGAACAGGTCACGGTGCTTGAGCACCAGGTCGGCGAGGTCGTCGCCGACGAGCGTCTCGTCACCCAGCGAGATCGTCGCGACGGCGTTGACCAGCGGCCGCTGGAGCGTACGCAGCGGCACCACGCCGCTGTCGGCGACCAGCTGCAGCGTCTCCAGGATGTCGGCGACCGGCCGGTCGCCCCAGCGGACGTCCTCGCCGATCAGCCGGGCGG
Source organism: Nocardioides sp. NPDC006303 (assembly GCF_040613175.1). Taxonomy (NCBI): domain Bacteria; kingdom Bacillati; phylum Actinomycetota; class Actinomycetes; order Propionibacteriales; family Nocardioidaceae; genus Nocardioides; species Nocardioides sp. NPDC006303. Next base: position 69,722 of record NZ_JBEXRR010000029.1, on the reverse strand, counting down.
CGGTGGCCCACTGGCCCGACTCGACCAGGCGCCAGCCCCACCGCTTGTCCCGCTCCAGGTCGTCGACGACACCGTCGTCGAAGAGCCCGACCAGCTCGGCGACCAGCACCCGCGCCGGCTCCAGCGCGACCGGGTCGATCACCGCCATCCCCCGCAGCGCGCGGACGATCGCCATCCAGCCGTCGGCGTCGAAGATCAGCGAGGCGTACTCCGCCCGCACCTCCGGGTCGCCGAGCGCGACGATCCGGCGGGCGCAGCGCAGCTCCTGCTCGAGATAGCTGATGATCCCCGCCGGCGAGTGGGACTTCGCCGTCATCGATCCCGGCCCGGGCCGGTCGCGGTAGACGTAGACGGTCTCGGTCACGATGTCGAAGCGGGCCGTGGTCAGCGCGTGCACCATCGGCTCGATGTCGTTGGACCGCGAGGCGTCCGGGAACGAGATCTGGGCCGTGTCCCAGAAGTCGCGCCGGAAGACCCGGTTCCAGCAAGCCCGGTTGCGCAGGGCCGACGGCGCGTCGGCCAGCCTCACCAGGGTGCGCTCCTCGTCGAACGCCGGCCACGCCCGCACCGGCCACCAGACCCGGTCGCTGAAGAGCTTGAAGAACCGGCCGACGACCATGTCCGAGCCGGTCTCCCGCGTCTTGCGCAGCATCGCGGCGTACGCCCCGCGGGGCACCAGGTCGTCGCCGTCCGCGAACGCGAGGAAGCGGCCGCGCGCCAGCGAGACACCGTGGTTGCGCGCCTGTCCCCCGCCCTTCCCGGGCGAGCGGACCACCGTCAGGCGCGGGTCGCGGGCGGCGTACGCCTCGGCGATCTCGAACGTCTCGTCGGTCGAGGCGTCGTCGACGACGATGACCTCCAGGTCCACCGGGTCGACAGGCGTCGACTGGTCGTCGAGGATCGAGGAGAGCAGGTCGCCGACCCACAATCCGACATCGTGCGTCGGGACGACGACGGAGAGCTCAGGTGTGGTCATCGGGCTGCACCCTCCAGATCTCCGGCCAGCTCGTCGAGCAGCCGCAGGTAGTCGCGCGACATGTCGTAGGGCGTGTACGCACGGGTGAACTCATGAGCGGCCCGATGCCGCGACTCCTGCCCGTCGAGGGCCTCCAGGATCGCCGCGGCCAGAGCTACCGGCTCATCAGGCTCCGGCGCGTACGTCACCACCCACGGCTGATCGGCGAACTGCCGCGCGACCGGGGTGTCCTCGGGGATGAGAGCGGTACGGCCGAAGGTGCCGGCGGCCAGCAGCGAGCCGGAGTTGAGGATGCGCCGGTAGGGCAGCGCCACGACGTCGCTGGCCCGCATCCAGTCGGAGAAGTCGGCGGTCTCGACGAACCCGAGCCGCTTGACGATGTTGGGCGCCGAGAGCATCTCCTCGACCGTCTCCACGTCGGAGGCGGGCACCACCTTGCCGGCCACGACGAAGGTCAGGTCGGGCACCTGCTCGGCAGCGATCTCCACCGCCCGGCAGAGCACGTCGAGGCCCTTGTACGCCCGGATCTGACCGATGAAGCCGACCGTCGGCACGCCCTGCGGGACCCCGATGCGCTCGCGCGAGGCGGCGTCGTCACCGCCGTCGGGGTAGACGCCGAGGTAGGACGAGTGCGGCAGGTCGACGACCTTGTCCGGCGGGAGCGCGTAGTAGGCCGCGGTCTCCTCGACGGTTGCCGGGTTGAGCTGGATGATCCGGGTCGCGTAGCTCGCCAGCGCCTTGGCGACCGCGAGCTCGACATCGACGTAGTCGGCCTCGTGGGCGATCGAGTTGTGCACCGTCCACAGCACGTCGGCGCCACGGTCGCGCAGGCCGCTCAGCACGTCCTCGAACCGGGCCGCGTTGGCCCACGCGTCCTCGAGGCTCTCGCAGCCGGCGGTCACCGGCGAGGTCCAGTGGACGTGGAGCACGTCTCCCCGTCCCATGTGCTCCGCGCGCGCCTCGAGCTGGTGGAGCCCCTGCACTCCCTCGACCACGTCCCAGCCCGCCGCCCGCGGTGCCACGGTGAGCATCGTGAGGTAGGGGTTGCTCCGGTAGTAGGGGAACGACAGCAGGGTCGAAGGCATGTGGGGGGTCCTCAAAGTACTTAACCGTGACGATCCCCCGAACGCCGAGACCACGTCTCGCCGGTGCCCCGGTTGGCCGGTGACCGCAGGATTCTAGGCAGGCAAAAGAACCCACCTTGACCACTCAGACGGCTTCCCCGAATGCCTTCATCACGGATTCACCGATGGTTCATCGAACCCACCCCTCCTGGTGGCCCTCGAGCGGACGTCCGTCCTTGGCTACACGTCAGTAGCCAAAGCCGCCTCCGTTGTCATCCGGCGTGGCCGATTCCGACGGGGCCGAGGACCCGTCGGTCCGCGCCGCCGCCCACACGAACTGGGTGCCCTGGAAATCATCCGTGAAGCCGTCACCCTGGAGCTCGCCGGCGCCCTCCTCGGCGAAGGTGTATAGCGGCAGGCCGTCGTACGTCAGCTGTGACGATCCGTCGGGACGCTCAACCATCCCGAACTTGCCGTCGAGCGTGGAGTTCGCCGCGTCGACGTCAGCGTCGGACGCGACGATCGGCTCCCAGAATTCCGCGCAGGTGTCGACGCAGTGGATCTGTCCATCCTTCTCGACCTCTGCGGTGTAGAGCGTGTGCCCCTCGGCATCGGTGAGCACGTCGGTGTCGTCGACCTCGGCCACAGAGACGAGCGCTGATCCGCCGCCGGCGTCCGATCCATCCGCACCGTCGTCGCTGCCGCAACCCGCGGCGAAGAGTGCTGTGGCAGCAGCCGCAAGTACGGCCCTAGCCAGGGAGAAAGTAGAAGGTCTCATACCTGGTATACGGGCCAACCCGCACCGCGGTTCATCGAAACCAGGAGACCGTACGGTGCGCTGGTAGCACCCGACCCTGAGAGCCGGGGGTTGATCGCAGCCGCGCGTCGGCGCATGCTCGGAGTAGGAGGTTGCGATGAAGCCCTCACGCATTCCCGACGGCATCCCGGTCCTGTCAGCTGGCCGGCATCGAACGCCACGACGCGGCGCATGCTTCATGGAGCTCGCCTCGGTGCTCGCCGGTGAGCGGTGGAGCGATCATCCGTCCTGCACTCATCCCTTGCTCGCCCATCTAGCAAGGCTGGTGAACGATCACACCAGCGACAACGGACGCCAGCAGCTGGCACCACTCATCCCCTCGGTCGTGGGCCGACGCGGAAACGACCGGACGTGGCTCGCGGTCGCGGTTGCAGTAGCGGCGCAGGCCATCTCCGACGTCCCGGAAGCGAAGCAGCGCCCGCTGGCAGCCGGCCTGCTTCAAGCTGAGCGCTTGTGCGCGGATGCCGAGCCCGATCTGGCGGCCACCCGGCGGGAGACCCAGCTCGCGCTCGCGATGGTTCCTGGCGCTGTTGCCTGGGTCGATCGTCTTGGGATCCGAAGCCGGATCGACGCAAAGACCTTCGCCAGGCGTTGCGCGCCGACGATGGTCCAGTGCGCCGTCGATGGGGTCGTGGCGAGCGCCAGCCCCGATCATGACGGACGGCTGGGCGCTCTGCTCGAGGTCGGCATCGCGGCTTGTCCCGCGCCAGACTCGGAGATCGCCGCACCTGCATTCACAGGTACCCAGAGCCTGGCTATCGCCTCCCCGCGCCCAGTGGAGTAGACAGACAGGTGGCGATCGGGCCCGTGAACGCTCATCCGGAAGAAGAGCCCGGAGCGTTCTCGAAGGAGGACTTGAGGGCGTCGACCGTGATGGTGCGCTCCTTGATCGCGAATCGCCGCCAGAGAGGTTTGCCCAGACGCCAGATGCCGTAGGACACCAACTTGCCGCGATGGCGGACCAACGTCTCGCCTGGGCCAGAGGACTGCAGCTGGAAGCTCGGCCAACCTTCGAACTGGAGCTTGCCCGACTTCGACGTCTGCCACCAGTGGTAGACGATCGTCTGCGGTGCCTCCATCTCAGCGATCTCGCCAGGCTGTGAACCCTGGCTCGTCTCCTCGACGTACGTCGTACCGACCGTCGGCTCTCCGGGAGAGGTTTGCCGGACGTGCTTGAGCATGCTTCCGGTGTTGGCCATCCACTCGTTGTAGCCCTCGATGTCGACGATCCGCGCGAACACCTCGTCGATGGGTGCCTGGACCCTGCGCTGGATCTCAAACTCGATGGGCTTCACACGACCAGCATCGGCGACCCAACGGGGCACCGCAAGACTGCCAGCGACAGGACAGGCTGTCCTTTGGTCCCAAAGGCCTGATCAACCGTCACCCAGCGCGTCTCTCGCCTTCGCCCACTCGTCGTACGGCACCGGGTCGGCGTCGTTCTCCGCCTGGCCGACGATGCTCTCGGTGAACCAGGTCCGCAGCGACACCATCTCCGGCGTGGAGCGCAGGGTGAGCAGCTGGTGGGTCTCGCTGAGCTCGTCGGCCAGGTTGTCCGCGGCCAGCAGCTCACGCAGCATCGGGGCCATCTCACGAGGGAGCGTCATATCGATGTCGACATACTCCAGGCCCGCAGCGGCTGCATCCAGGGCCGTACGCCGGCCCATGTGACGCGCGAAAGCCGGTCGAGTCACCAGCCGCTCGATGAGCTCGCCGAGCTCGCGCGGCGGGGTGGGGCCGTCCTCGGAGTCGATGAGCTGGAGCTCACGGACCAGATCGTCGAGGCGCTGGTCGATCTGGAGCCCCAGCTGCACCGGGCAGGCGGGAAGCCGCACGGTCACCCAGTCCGCGGGAAGGGCGACCGGCTCCGGCATCGCCTGCTCGCCGTACTCCACCATCGGAGGCCGTACGTCGTGCTCGACGCCGTCGCCGGCGAGCTCGGCCCAGATGCGTCGTCCGTCGACACGTTCCTCGATCCCCCATGACTCCGCCAGGACCGACACGATGACCAACCCGCGCCCGGTGGTGCCCTGGCTCTCGACCGGAAACGGGGCCACGGCAGGGAGCGGGACCAGCGCGCCATCGTCCTCGACGCTGAGCCGTACGCCCGGCTCGAGGTCACGCAGACGGACCTGCATGTAGGGGCTGCCGCTGTGCAGGGCAGAGTTCGCGGCCATCTCGGTGACGCACAAGGCGGCATCGTCGACGAGATGCCCGCGGCCCCACTCCACGAGCCCGTCGGTGACGAACCTGCGCGCACCAGGCACGCTCGCGGTCTCCGCCGCAAGGCGCACCCGCAGCTCGGGACGGCCTCCGTCGGACACGGACTTCATGGGGTCAGTGTGCCTCGCGCCGGCCCCAGCCGTCAGCGACTCGACCTGACAGCTCTGATCAGTTGGGGGGGGGTCAGCGAGCGCCGGGCGCGGTGCCGGCGGACCGCGGCGCGATTGGCGCAGCGGACCGAGCAGTAGCGCTGCCGTCCGTTGAGGGTGACGTCCACGACCACCGCAGAGCACGGGTCGCCCTCGGCCTCACCGGCAGCACACCGGCTCAGGCGATGGATGCCTCGAGTGGTCAGGTGGAGCGCCGTGCCCACGCTGATCACCGCTCGCAGCACGTCGGGAAGCGAGTCGTTGGCGTCGTCGCGGTAGTGGATGTGCCACCCCTCCCGCCCGTGGTCGGTCAGCCTCGGGTACGCGGTCGCCTGCGCCATCAGCTCGTTGAGCAACCGCGCCCTCTCCCCCGGCTCCGACGCATCGACGACGCGTAGCCACTCATCGATCACGTGCCGAGTGCGACCGTGGTCGTCTGCAGACTCAGCGAAGTCCATGGTCATCCCGAACTCCCGGGTCCGGGCCTCGATCCCGGCCCGGTCCTCGGGCCAGTCGTCGGCCAGCGAAGCGGCCATGAGCACGGCGTACTCACCGTAAGGGTTGAGATGCATAAGACCATTACAGCAGAGTGGCGACCATGACCGACAGCGCAACAGAGGAGTCCCGGCGTGCGGACGCCACCCACGAACACGGCTGGCTCACCGAGTCCAGCCACCAGACCTCGGAGGGGCGAGTCGTCTACGTGCGCTGCGCGGTGTGCGGCGTACGTCGCGTCGACCTCCTGCCTCATCCGCACCTGCCGCCGCGGGCGCTGAGCCGCGAGCACGGGTGAGCGGAGGAGCGTCACTCCGCCCGCGACCAGGTCGTGATGCCCGCGCGCAGTCCGACCGGTCAGGGACGGAAGGTCGCGCGGTACTGCGTCGGGGTGTGCCCGGTCAGGTCACGGAAGCCGGCGTTGAACGCTGACAGGGAGGTGTACCCGATGCTGTGCGCGATGGTCGCGACGGAGTCCTCACCGGCAGCGAGTCTTTCGATCGCACGCACCACCCGCATCCGGCGCAACACCGCAGTCCAGGTCATCCCGCACTCGCTCTCGAACCGGCGGGCCAGCGACCGCGGCGCCAGCCCCACGTCGCGGGCGATTTCCTCGAACCGGACGTCCTCGGCCAGCCGGTCGTTGGTCACCGCCAACGCCCGACGCAGCTCCGGTGACCGGCCGGCGGGCACCGTGACGGGGCTGGGGTCCTGCGCCAGCCGCCACGCCACCGCAGCCAGCGCGCCGAACATGATGCGTGCGTACGATGACAGCGGCTCGTCAGCGTCGGGCCAATCGACGCATTCCGACACCAGGGCCCGGCCCAAGGGGCTGAGGTCGAACACGGTCAGTGGCGCGGGCGGCGGCGGCACGAAGCCGACGTCGAACAGCACGGAAGACGTCTTCACCGATTGCGGGATGGCGACCAAGATCGGCTCGTCCGCAGCTATGAGCGCGGCCCGTGCAGGAGGCAGCACCCACGAGCTGCCATGCGCCTCCAGCCGCAAGGCGCCCTGGGAGGCGCAGAGCAGATAGTGCCGGTCGACGCGAAGCTCGGCTGCCGGTGCTGCCGCGAAGTCCCGCGCGAATGCGTACGCCTCGTGTGTCAAGAACGGCCTCGCACACGCTCACCCTAGACCACGCTGCGGGTCAGACGGTCTCGAGAAGAGTGGCCCGGAACCGGCGACTCACGGGAGGCGCGGAGAGCAGCGGCTGGAGCACCGTGCCCGAGCGATCGAACACATCAGTGGCGAGGTAGTCGGCGAAGGACCGCTCGTCGTCCCATTCGTGGATGACGACCACGCCCTCCTCGTCGCGAGCGGCATACACCCTGAACTCGAGGTTGCCCGGCATGGCACGGATCTCCTCGCGCACGTCGTCGAGATGGGCAAGGACCACGGGCCGGTCGATGGGTGCGGTGCGCAGGTCGAGTACGGCGATGAACATTGAAATCTCCTGACAGTCGAGCCGGCGTCGGTGCCGGTCCTCGCAATCCTTCACCGCCGGACAGAGGTCCGGCTCGCGTCAGTCAGACACGTTCAGGCTCTCAGCGGACAGCCTCGACACACCTTTGGTCGACTTCCGAGACGTGACGCGCGTCGTCGCCGGCCACATGACCATGGCGGCAAGGACGAGGAGCGCGCCAGCGGGAGCTTCGGACCAGGGGGCTGTGTCGTGGGAGACATAGCCCGCAGCGATCGGACCAACGATGAAGTATGTCGGCAGCACAGTCGTCGCGGCGATCAGCAGCGCTGTCACCACCGTGCTCACGGACCGTGCGGTGGCCGGCCGGTCTTCGGAAGCCCCGGGCCAACCAGTCGGGCTATACCCAACCGCTGCGATCGCGGCAGCGATGATCAGCGCGGTGGGCCACAGGATGTCAACGACAATGAGCGCCGTCAGGTAGAAGTCCGGAACGGTGACCGGCCTGCCCGCGATCCCAGATGCCAAGGCCAGCACGCCGATGCCGGCGAGTCCGGCGGCCGGGATGACGGCGAGCGGCCACAGGACGAGGCGACGAAAGGTGGGCATCAGCAGAAACGGCAGTGCGAACGCAGCGACGGCCAGCAGCAGGACCGAGAGCCCGTAGAGCTCAGCCGCATGCCCGATCGGATGCCACGGGCTGGCCGGCCACTGGTAGTCGTAGAGGTGGTCCTGCCGCTTGAGGCAGGCAGGTTCGTCGAAACCACCACGCGGGCACACCCCAGACCAGCGTTGCCACGCCGCGAGGTAGGCAAGAACCCCTGACCCGGCGAGTGCGGCTGAGGTGAGCGCGCGTGCGCCGCGGTGTCCCGGCTTCATGCGTTCACGGAAGCATGCCGTTCAGCCGTTGGAGGTCGGTGCAGCCGTGCCTCCTCGATGTTGAGGACGGCCGCAATCGCCGCTGGTCGGCCCTTCAGGATCAGGCGTCGTACTCGCTCGCCGCCCGCGGCTCGACGAGCGGGAACACTCAGGCAGGTTGGGCGTCGCGGAGGCGCTGCGAGATGACGGTGGTGACACCGTCGCCGCGCATGGTGACGCCGTAGAGGGCGTCACCGACCTCCATGGTGCGCTTCTGGTGGGTGATGACGAGCAGCTGTGAGGACTCGCGCAGCTCCTCGTAGATCTCCAGGAGCCGGCCGAGGTTGGTGTCGTCGAGCGCGGCCTCGACCTCGTCGAGGATGTAGAAGGGCGAGGGGCGCGCCTTGAAGAGCGAGACCAGGAAGGCGACGGCCACCAGGGACCGCTCGCCGCCGGAGAGCAGCGAGAGCCGCTTGACCTTCTTGCCCGGCGGCCGCGCCTCGACCTCGATGCCGGTGGTGAGCATGTTGTCCGGGTCGGTGAGCACGAGCCTGCCCTCACCACCCGGGAAGAGCCGCGCGAAGACGTGGTCGAAGGCGACGCGTACGTCCTCCCAGGCCTCGGTGAAGACCTGCTCGACGCGGTTGTCGACCTCCTTGACGATGTCGAGGAGGTCCTTGCGGGTCTGCTTGAGGTCCTCGAGCTGCTCGGTGAGGAACTTGTGGCGCTCCTCCATGGCCGCGAACTCCTCGAGGGCGAGGGGGTTGACCTTGCCCAGTGCGCGCAGGTTCTTCTCGGCGATCTTGAGCCGCTTGGCCTGCTCGGCGCGGACGTACGGGATCGGCTCGCGCTCGTTGCCGTCCTCGTCGGGGTGCTGCGGGACCAGCTGGTCGGGGCCGTAGTCCTTCACGATCGCCTCGGCATCGAGACCGAGCTCCTCGAGGATCCGCTCCTCGAGCTGCTCGATCCGCATCCGCTGCTGGGCGCGGGCCATCTCGTCGCGGTGGACGGAGTTGACCAGCTCCTCGAGCTCCTTGCCGAGGTTGCGCAGCAGCGAGCGGCACTCGCGCAGCGCCTGCTCCCGCCCCGCGCGCGACTCCTCGATCTCGGTGCGGGCCCGGGCGGCCTGCTGCACCGAGACCTCCAGACGATCCAGCGCGTACGCCACCGCGGTTCCGACCGCTCGCGCGGCCTCGCCCTCGCGGCGCATCTGCTCCCGACGCGCGGCCGCCTTGGCGCGCTGCTCGCGCTCCTGACGGGCCGCCCGGAGCAGCCCTTCGGCACGGCCGGCCAGCGCGCGGGCCCGCTCCTCGGAGGTGCGCAGCGCCAACCGCGCGTCCATCTCGCGCTGTCGTGCGTCGCGGGCGGCCTGGGCCAGCCCGTCGCGGGCGCTGAGGTCGGGCTCGTCCTCGGGGTCCTCCTCGGCCATCGCGAGGCGCTCCTCGAGCTCGGCGAGCCCGGCGACGGCGTTCTCGCGCGCCTCCTGCGCCTGCTCGACGGCGGCCAGCAGCCGCTCGGCCTCACCGCGAGCCGCACGCGATTGCGCCCCGAACTGGCCGAGCTCCTCGGCCACCGCGGCCAGCGTCGCGTCGGACTCGTGCAGCTTCGCCAGTGCGACGTCGACCCGCTTCTGCGCGGCCAGCCGCTCGGCCTCGAGCCGCGAGGTCTCGAAGGTGGCCCGCTCGGAGACCGCATGGGCCTCGGCGAGCTGGGCGGTGGCCTCGTCGACAGCGGCCTGCACCTCGATCAGGCTGGGTACGCTGGAGGAGCCGCCGGAGGCGAAGTGGGCGCCGATCAGGTCGCCCTCGCGGGTCACCGCTGTGATCTCGGGGTCAGCCGCCGCAAGCGCACGGGCCGTGGCGAGGTCCTCGACCACCGCGACCTTGTCGAGCAGCCGCGCCACCGCGGGCCGCAGCACCGGCTGGCACTCGACCACATCCAGCGCGTACTCGGCGCCGGACGGCAGTGCCGGCCAGCCGCCGGTCTCCTCGGGCGAGCCGCCCAGGAGCAGCCCGGCCCGGCCGAGGTCCTCGGTCTTGAGGTGCTCGATCGCGCCGACGGCACGCTCGGCGGACTCGACGACGACCGCGTCCGACGCGGTCCCGAGCGCCGCCGCGATCGCGGCCTCGTAGCCGGAGCGCACCGCCAGCAGCGAAGCGACCGATCCCAGCACCCCGGGAAGGTCGGAGCCGAGCAGCGCGCCGGCGCCGTCCTTGCGGTTCAGACCCATCTCCAGGGCGTCCTTGCGGGCGGCCAACGTCGAGCGGTCCCGGTCGGCCTGCTGCGCCTCGGCCTGCAGCTTGGCGAGTCGCTCCTCGATGTCCTCGAGCGCGGCGGCGGCGGCCTCGTGCTCGGCGTCGAGGCCCTCCTCCCCCGCGTCCAGCCCGGCGACCTTGGTCTCCAGGGCGGTGAAGTCTCGCTGGGCCCGCTCGGCACGCGCCAGCGCCTCTTCGCGAGCGGCGGTCAGGCGCCCTACCTCGTCATCGGCGGCAGCGGCCCGCGACTTGAGCGCGTTGACCTGACCGGTCAACCGGGCCAGCCCCTCGCGACGGTCGGCGGCGGCGCGCTCGAGCCCCTTGACCCGGCGCTCCTCCTCGGCCGCGGCGTCCTCCGCTTCCTTACGAGTCTCGACGGCCTCCTCGAGGGAGTAGCGAAGCTCCTCGACCTCGGCGTCGGCGGTCTCCTCCTGCTCATGCGCCACCTCGGCCTGGGCCTCGAGCTCCTCGGGATCGCGCCCCTGGCGCACCTCCAGGTCCTCGGAGCCGGCCGCGTTGCGCACCCGCTCGGAGGCCAGCGACTGGGTGCCGCGCAGCCGCTCGCGCAGCGAGTTCAGCGCGAACCAGGTCTCCTGCGCGGCGGCCAGCGCCGGCAGGTCCTCGCGCAGCGCCGCCTCGAGCACGGCCTCCTGCTCGCGTCCCTCCGCGATGGTCTCCTCGACCTCGGCCCGCCGGGCCAGCAGCGCACCCTCGTCGGCGAGCTCCTTGTCGAGCTCGGTCTTCGCGGTGACCAGGTCGTCGGCGTAGATGCGGGCCTTGGCGTCGCGTACGTCCATCTGCACCGTCTGCGCCTGCCGGGCGACCTCCGCCTGGCGGCCGAGCGGCTTGAGCTGGCGGCGGATCTCGACGAGCAGGTCCTGGAGCCGATCCAGGTTGACCTGCGTGGAGTCGAGCTTGCGCAGCGCCTTCTCCTTGCGCTTGCGGTGCTTGAGGACGCCGGCGGCCTCCTCGATGAAGCCGCGGCGGTCCTCCGGGGTCGCGCGCAGGATCGTGTCGAGCTGGCCCTGGCCGACGATGACGTGCATCTCGCGGCCGATACCGGAGTCCGACAGCAGGTCCTGGACGTCGAGCAGCCGGCACGGGCTGCCGTTGATGGCGTACTCCGAGCCGCCGTTGCGGAACATCGTGCGCGAGATCGTGACCTCGGCGTACTCGATCGGCAGCGCGCCGTCAGTGTTGTCGATGGTCAGCGAGACCTCGGCGCGGCCCAGCGGGGCACGCCCGGCCGTACCGGCGAAGATGACGTCCTCCATCTTGCCGCCGCGCAGGCTCTTGGCGCCCTGCTCACCCATGACCCAGGCGAGCGCGTCGACGACGTTGGACTTGCCCGAGCCGTTGGGGCCGACGATGCAGGTGATCCCCGGTTCGAGCTCGAGGGTCGTCGCGGAGGCGAACGACTTGAAACCCTTCAGCGTCAGACGCTTGAGGTACATCGGCTTCTCCCCCGGCTCAGGACCACGTGGTCGTACACAGTTCGCAACACATCAGCGTGGCTGAGGTGAGCCAGCAAATCTAATCGCCGCTGCTCAGGGGAACCCCAGCGGGTCGAGGATAACCCGCCGGGCCTGTCGATCTGGGGACCTCGGCCCCCACGACAGTCGGAGTCAGAGCCCCAACGTCCGTTTCACCTCGGCCCGCAGCTCTCGCAGATGGGCGTCCGCGGCCGTACGCAGTCCAGCGACCGCCTCGGGGTCCGGGATGACGCGCTCGGTGAACCGCTCGGCCAGGTCGGCGGCGTCAAAGGCGGAGACGTTGGCCTCCAGGCCGATGCGCTTCATGAAGTTGCGGTTCTTGTTGGTCGCGATCATCACGATCGACGGCACGCCGTACATCGTGGCCACCACCGAGCCGTGGAACTTCATGCTGGCGAAGGCGGTGCACTCCCCGATCGCCCGGGTGAGCTCGTCGAGGTCCTCGGTGTAGACGACCTCCTTGCCCGGGATGTCGAGGTCGTCGGCGTTGGCCACGTCGCGGCGACCGACCTCCATCGTGCCGAGGATGAGATGACGTACGCGCCACCCCTCCGCGATCGCCTTGCCGGCCATCTCCTCGACGCGCGAATAGTCGTCGGGTTCGTCCAGGTTGGGGCGGTAGCGGGTGACCACGCCGAGGATCGGCGCCCCATCGGGCTTGGTCGCCGGAGGGAGGTCCAGCGAGCAGACCATGTCGGGAGCGACCTTGATGTCGAGGTCGGCGGAGATGTTCCCGAGGATCCAGTCGGCGGTCGGCTGGTCACGGACGCCGATGAACTTCACGTTCGGGTGCTCGAGGAACTTCTTGTGCCTCTCGATGATGTGGGGCTTGATCTCGGTGTTGCGGTAGATCGGGACCCCGACACCGACCACGAAGACCGGCTTGGCCAGCATCTTGTGGTTGAAGTAGCGCGGATCCGCCTGCCACGACTGCAGGATGTCCCCGCCGCCGATGAGGATGGCGTCCACCTCGTCGACGATCTCGGGCAGCGGCCGGTCGTAGTAGGGCTTGGTCATGTTGTCGGCCAGCACCCGCAGCTCGAACTCCTCGCCGAAGTACTGCTCGTAGACCGACAGGAACAGCTCATCGCCGTAGTTACCCGCCCCGAAGAACCCGGCGAGCCCGATGACCGGCTTGCGGCCCCGTCGCTCACGGCGGGCCAGCGCCGCCCTGATCTGCTCCTTGAGCGGGTCGGGAAGGCGGCGAGCCGCGGACCGCAGGACCGGGTGATGGCGCAACGAGGACAACGGAGAGCTCCTGGGGGATCACGAAAACGGGCCGCCGACGGCGGCGAACCGCGCGAGCGTAGCGACGCCGGGTTGTCCCCGACACCCACCGGCCGAACCTGAGGTGAACGCTGGGCGACCAGTCCGTACGCCCCTCGAAAAGGTCGAAACCGACCCTGAGTTTCAGAGTCGGTTCCCCCTGAACGAAGCTAGCCGCGAAACACGAAATAGCTCTCGCTCGTGGTGTTGCAGAGTGCCCGCAGGTCAGGCGGGCTGCATCTCCTGCATCGAGGTGTCCAGGTCAGCGGTGTGAGCCGCGACCAGAGCGTCGTTCTCCGTCTTCAGAGTGAGAACGAGATCCTCGAGCTCACGCACACGTGCACGCAACCGAGCATTCTCGGCGGTGAGGTGGGCGGGAGTCCGCAGGTCGCTGCTCATGTAACCGATCAGCGCCTTCGCCATGAATACGTTTCCTTCGTTGGAATCACTAGAAGTTCCCGCGATACCGGGCCGTCTACAAGGGTGACACCGTTATCGACAAGCGTCAACGTCACGCGTCCAAAGCCGGGACCTCCGACCATGCATTCCCCGCGAATACGGCCGAAATTTGAGTCGATCGCACTCAACTTCGGCTGATTTCCGCCTCAGCCGCGGCGCCGGCGCTCCCGCAGCTGCATGAGCTCCTTCTTCTCCTTGCTGGTCAGCGAGTCGGCGCCCTCGGCGTGGATCTTGTCGAGGAGCTCGTCCATCCGCTGGTCGTCCTTGGAGACGGTCGAGGACTCCCAGGGGCCGGTGACCACGGTCGGGCCGGACTTGCGCTTCTTGGCCTTGCCCGGCTTGGCCGCCTTCGGCTGCCCGGGCCCGCCGGCCACCTGCGGGATCCAGGGGAACCGGTCGAGCAGCCCGAACTGACGCGCCACGAAAGCGTTGACGAAGAGGCCGACGACGAAGACCAGCAGCATCACCCAGCTGCGGTATCCGAGGTACTGGATCAGCTGGATGCCGACGAGGATCACACCGAAGAGCCAGGCCGGGATGTTGAACATGAACATCCGGTCGGGCCACTGCGCGATCCACAGCAGCACCACCATCATCTCGAGCATCCCGAGACCGGCGAGAACGTACGTCGGGTCCAGCACCGCGCCGAAGAGGACAGCCAGGAACGAGAGCACCCCGGTGAACGCCACCAGCAGCCACGCGAACCGGACCTTGCCGAGCTCGTTGCGCTCGAGGTCGGAGCCGAAGTACCAGAAGAAGAAGATCGCCAGGACGTCGAAGATGCTGAACCGCGGATAGGCGAACGGCCAGGTGAACAGCGTCCACAGCTTGAGCTCGGCGAGGTTGGGCTGGATCAGCGCCAGCCCGGAAGCCACACCCGCGCTACCCATCACGGCGAAGAGGATCAGCCCGACGATGCTCGCGAAGACCACGAGCCACGTCGTGGTCACCCCCAATGAACCGATGTGGAACCAAGGCTCGTGGGGGTAACGACCGCCTGGGGTCAACCGGAAACGTTCTCGCACGGGGCCGAGCCTATCCACGCATTGGTTGCCACGTCAGCAGGGCACTCCCACCGACCTTCTCGATGTTGCCCAGATCCGGGGGCAGCGCCGGATCGTTGCGCCACGGATGCTGCCGAAAGGCCGCCCTGGCGCCGTACCTGTCGATCATCGCGATCAGCGCGACGAGGTCCTCGGCACGGTCCTGGGCGACCAGCCACGCCATCAGCCGTTGGGCACGTGGGACCGCCGTGTTCTCGAACGGAACGCCGGCGTCGTACCAGAACTCCAGGACGGCACCGCGCAGCAGCTTCCAGTAGCGGCTCGGGTCCTCGGTGTCGGGGTGGACCGCCGCGCGGAAGTGCTCCCACATGTCGATCGGCAAGACCTCGAGGAGCAGGGTCTCCATGAGCTTCGCCGAGCCGGCCGCGCGAACGAGGTCCACGGTCTGGCGCTTGGTGTCGATCCGCTCGACGAGGTTCGCGATCTGCGCACGCCGCTGCGTCGCCGAGGACCTGTCCGAGCGGACCTGCCAGTCGTAGACGATCTCCGTCATGACGTCGAAGGAATCCGCGGCGAGGAACACCTGGGTGAGTGCGACCTGGTCCTGGTAGCGAGTGCGCTCGGGAAAGGCGATCGCGTTCTCCGTCCAGAACGACCGCCGGAAGATCTTGTTCCACACGAAGATGTCAGCGAGCATCAGCGGCGCGTCCTCGATCCGGCACCTGAGCCGTTCCTCCGCGTGGTTGCGGCGCATCAGCGGTGTCATGAACCGGCGTTCCACCCCGCCCTCGACCGCGACCCGCTCTGCCGCACCGACCGCGAAGTCCGAGCCCGTACGCCGCAGCGACCGCACCATCGCCGACCACGCATCGTGCGGCAGGGTGTCGTCAGGGTCGACGAACGTCAGCAGCTCGCCGGTTGCCGCGTCGATCCCGGTGTGGCGCGCGCGGGAGACCCCCGAGTTCGGCTGGGTGATGACGGTGACGCAGGCTTCCTCCGCGGCAAGCCGCCGCAGGATCTGCGCCGACCCGTCGGTCGAGCCGTCGTCGACGACGATCACCTCGAGTTTCGAGATCTCGTTCCGCGGCTGGTCCAGGATGCTGCGCAGGCTCTTCTCGACGTACTCCGCCACGTTGTAGACCGGCACGACCACGCTGAGCGTAGGTCTGCCCCGCAGCAGCTCTCTCGCCCGACGGACCCCGGCGTCCGTCCGCTGACGCCAGTCCGTCACGCCGATCCGTTCCCCGACGGAGCGCACCCGAGCACCTCTCACAGCGGGAGGTCCGTCTCTGCGGCCGACTGGCGGTCCCGCTTCTCATATTCGCTGATCTGGTCACGGAGCGACCGCTTCAACGAATTGAGGCGATAGATCTCCTCGGTCGCCGCCACCAGCGCCGCAACCACCTCTGCCTCTTCGGGTGTTCCCGTGGCGGGGCGGAAGACATGGGTCGGAGTGAGGTTGAAGGTGCCTGTCTGGGAGTAGCCCATCCGACTCATCCATGACGAGACCTTCTGGTACCCCGCCAGCGTTCCGCACTCGACGTATAGGAATGGTCGGTCCCGCGCGATGAGCTCGGCCGCGCCGCCGAGCACATCGATCTCGGCGCCTTCGACGTCGATCTTGAGCGCCGCCACCCGGGCCGGAAGCTGCTCGTCGTCGAGAGCGACGACCGCGAAGTCGCCATCGTCGTCCGCCACTGCGACGGACTGTGCCCCCAGATTCGTCGCATCGAGGTCCGCCATCGTGCCACGTGCGGACTTCGCGTGGACGCCGACCTCACGGACGGCGACACGGTCACCGAGGCCGTTGGCCTCGACACTGGCGTTGATTCCGGCGACCAGCTCAGGGTTTGGTTCGTACGCGACGACGCGGAGCCCTCCGACCACCGCCAGGTACAGGGTGTGGTTGCCGATGTTCGCCCCGACGTCGATCACGAGGTCACCTGGCTCAAGAGCAGCAACCATCGCCTCGAGCATCCGCTCCTCATAGGGACGGCCGGTTCGCACCAGGTTCGACTGGATGTAGTCCGTTGCGGCATGCGGAACACAGACCGCGTAGCTCCGTCCCGCGACCTCGATCGTGGTCATACGGGCCGGAGATGTCGTGCCGTCGATCATTCGTTGATCACTTTCGCAGCGCAAGGATGGGACGGAGCGGGGCCGCCTGGTTGGGGAGCAACGTCCGCCAACGAGTCATCACTACACACGATCTCAACGTCCCCGAGCGGGCCAAGCCGCTCGGCGAAGTCATCGACGACGCGCTTCGCCCAGCTCGCTGTGACGTGGTTCAGATCCTGGTAGAGGATCGACTCTCCGACTACCAACGGGCAGCGTTTAGTACACATCAGGTCGACGATCGGTATGAAACGAGCGCTGGTCCCATTGATCGCACGCCGGGTCAGTTGGTTGCGCTCGATCTCGATACCGGCCGCCACAGTCACACAGTCCTCGAGTTGGTCCGCGGATGCGAGGCAGTCGACAGGATCCGGCCGCGAGGGAATATCGGCCAGGACCCTGACATCCGCCGAAATGCCAGTGAGGCGATCCACGACGGACGCGACGCCGGTTTCCCACTGTTCCCCGAGATTCCTGGTGTCACCTGGATGTGACTCCAACCCAGCTCTGGTGCCGACGATGATGGTGTCGGGTCGCATTGTCGTCAGACGTCGCATCGTCCATTCTCTGAACGCGTCGCACTCTGCGTCGGGCAGCTTGTCGCTGGTCGTGGCAACGTCCCACGTCGGACATGAGTGTTTGATGATGGCAACCAGCCGAATCCGTTCCCGCTTGGCGACCAAGTCCAAAGCGGGGAGCCACATACCTGCATGCGAGTCGCCGATAACGACAGCGACCCGTTTGGCCTCCTTGTCACCGTAGACGCAGTCGCGCGAAACGGTATCCCCATAGGTGGCGGCACATCCGTAGCCGCTCTTGGCCCACACATCGTCGACGTCGACGGCCATACCAGGCGGGACTGGGGCACCCCGGTCAGCCAGCGCTAAGGCCGCACGAAGCTGCTTCCGCAGGGGCGCATCCTTATCGACGGCGTACGCCGCGTCGTCGCTCTGGAACCAGGCCTCGGCCGCTACCGCACGTTGGTCGGCACGAAATCCGGAGTAGGTCTGTGCGCCGAGTCCTGCGACCAGCGCGATCACCAAGGCGACCGGCCAGAGAACCAGTGTCCGGGGTCCGCCCCTGAACACCGGGAGTCGTCGCTGCAGGAATGGTTGCTCGATCCAGTGGTAGCTCGCCATCGACAGCACGAGCACCAGCACGATCTCACCCAGTGCCACCGGCCAGCCACCGCCAGGCAGCAGCTCGGGTACGAGGATGAGCACCGGCCAGTGCCACAGGTACAGGGAGTACGAGAGATCTCCGAGGTACCTTAACGGCGCGACAGAGAGGATCCTGCCCGTCGGTGTTTCCGGACCCGCAACAAGAAGTGCTGCAGTGCCGATCACCGGAACCAGGGCCAGTGCGCCAGGGAACGGAAGGTGTTCGCTGAAGGTGACAGCTGCGAACACCAGCGCGCCGGCACCCAACACGCCGAGGACCGCTGCGACACGTCGGTTCAATGGCCCGCGTCGCCTGAGCAGGCAGGCGAGGAGCGCTCCGATGGCGAGCTCATGGGCACGCGCGAAGGTCGAGAAGTACGAGGTCGCGGGGCTGGTTGCTGTGGCATAGATCGACCAAGCGACCGACACGACGACAACAGTCGCCGCCATCGTCGCGATCACGGTGGTGGCCGAGGCCCTGGTCGACGCCCGGACCAGGAGCGCGGCCACGAGCACCGCCAGCGGCCACACCACGTAGAACTGCTCCTCTACCGACAGCGACCAGTAATGCTGGAGCGGTGATGGCGCCTCGGTGTTGAAGTAGTCGACCGCATCCAGCGCGAAGTGGATATTCGCCATGAAAGCCGCCGACCACACCGAGTCGCCGGCGATGGACTCGGTCCGGTGTTCCGGAAGCAGGAGCGCGCTGGCCACCAGGACCGACACCATCGTCACCGTCGCGGCCGGGAGAATCCGGAGCGCGCGCCGGACGTAGAACCTGGAGATGCTCACACGACCGTCGCGGTCGATCTCGCGCAGGAGCAGGCCCGTGATCAGGAACCCGGAGATGACGAAGAAGACGTCGACTCCGATGAATCCGCCAGGGGTGCCTGGCACCCCTGCGTGACCGGCGATGACGAGGCCCACGGCCAGTGCGCGCAGGCCCTGGATATCGAGCCGTCTGAACGAAGACATGACTGTTACGGCCCTGCTAGATCAGCGGCGCCGTGTCGACGTCGTCGGGGCCGATCACGCGACCGTCGTCCGCGACACCTCGGATGCGCTGCAGAATGGCATCACGGGAGACCCCCATGCCGTGCTCGAGGTGGCCGAGCACCTTCTCCAGCACGAGGTCGTTGTTGCCCTGGAACGCGTTGCGGCGCCACAGTGCGACGGTCTGGGCCTCCTGGATCTGCTGGTAGCCGGCGCGCTCGCGCGGCATCCAGACCGGGTAGCCGTTGGCGGTCGCCATCGCCTTGAGCCACAGGTCGTCGGCGTACAGCGCGGTCTCGGAGATCGCGTCCATGTCGAAGGTCGCTGTGGGCAGCGAGTGCGGCGGGTAGAGCACCCCTCCGATTCCTGTCGGAAGGAGCTGGTAGCTCGCCTTGCCACGCAGATAGTTGCAGTCGTAGACCCACCCGTCGTAGGAACGAAGGGTGCCCTCGGGCCGGAACATGGCCAGGTTCGCGCGCTGGCAGATGATCGCATGGGGGTTCGCCAGGTGGCCCTCGTACAGGGTCTCGACGAGGTTCTCGTCGTAGACGACGTCGTCGTCGACTGTGACGACGAGTGCGTCGGGATACTCCTGAACCGCGTAGAAGTACTTCTTGTGCGGCGCGATGTCGCCGTCCACCCAGCGGATCCGGAAGCAGTCGTCCTGACGTTCCAGAACCTCGTTCGGGACATCGGCCTCCCGGTTGGGGAAGTTCTCGGTGGAGAGCCACAGGAGCACCTTGTCGGGGCGCTTCGTCTGGTCCATGAGGGAGTCGATGCACTGGCCGATGGTGAGCATCCGGTGAGGAATCGAGGTGAGCGAGACCACGACGTCCCGGGTGGCTGAAGGGACTCGTCCACGGCGTCGATCGGCCCTCGACGTGGCCGGCTGGATCCTGCGGCCGGCACCGGCGGCGATCCGGCGCTCGAACAGAGCTGCGAGGTCCTTGGTGTACGCGTCCATGCTGGCCCGCTCGTCATACGCCCGGCGAGACGCGTTGCCCATCTTCTCCAGCGTCGAGGCCTTCTTGTCCATCATGGCCATGAAGGCGTCGCGGAGGGACATCACGTCGCCGGTGTCGACCACCAGACCGTTCGCGTCGCTGACCATGTACTTGGCGCCGACGTTCTCCGTCACGATCAAGGGCTTGGACAGCATCGCTCCCTCGAGAGCGACCAGGGAGCACGACTCGTCGCGCGACGCGACGACCACGGTGTCCATCTGCGACAGGAGCTCGATTTTCTTTCGCTCGTCGGAGATCACACCGTGGTAGTGGATGTTCTCCTCGTCTGCGATCTGGCCGAACACGTAGGAGCTGACCGACGTACCACTGTTGATGAACCCGCCTGCGAAGTGCAGCTCCGCACGAGCCTGATACTCCTCCGGCATGGCCTTGTAGGCGGCGATGAAGACGTCGTATCCCTTGCGGTGCTCGATGGTGCCGAGCTGGACGAACCTGAACTTGCCGCCGGCGGCGATCTCGTACGGCTGCCCGTACTCGGAGACGTCCACGACGCTGTTACGCACGACCTCGACGGGCCCGTCGGCGTGCTCCGCGACGGCTGCAGCCGCGTACTCGCTGACCACGCAGATGCTGCGGCTCTGGCGTAGCGTCTCTTGGCGCTCCGGGGCCGCTGCGAAGAAGTCAGGCAGGTTGGTCGCCTCACGCACGTACCAGACGAGCGGGATCCGGCCCTCCAGAGCGCGGACGTAGTCGTCGGTCGCGACCGTGTTGCACACGACGAGCTCGACGCCGCTCTCGATGAGCTTGCTGATCCGCTTCGGGCCCAGCTGGCCGGCGCGCATCACCTTCACGGAGATGCCGAGGGCTGCGAACTCCTTCGAGAAGGGACCGGGCTTCGCGGTCCAGACCACGGGCTCGTATCCCAGGGACATCGCGACCTTGCACATCCGGTGCAGGCTTCGGGGCGTGCCGGTGTAGGTCATCTCGGGCGACACGAACACGATGCGCCGCGAGCGCGAGACCCGAGCGGAGTCCTTCGACTCGCCAGCAGGCTCGAGGGCCTGGATCGGCCCACCGAGGTCGAACAGGTCACCGAATCGCTCGGTGTGCGTCTCCTCGCCGAACAGAGCTGGTGTGGCGTCGTAGAGGAAGTCCTTGTAGACCTCGTGGGAGTACGCCTCGTTCTCGATCGCCGCCTTCAACGGGTTGAACGCAACATAGGGAGAGATCGGGCGAATGTCCTGGTAGCTCTTGGAGCGGGCCAGGTACGCCTCGACGAAGTCGACGATCCCGCGCTGCATCTCGGTGATCTGCTCGACGTTGCGCGGAGCGTTGTTCCCACGGACGGCAACAGCCCGGCCATCCTCGAACCCGTAGCCCACAACGCTGGAGGCGACCTCGGTGAAAAGGTACTCGAGCGGGTGGTGCAGCAGGTCCGTCTTGCGCGCTGCCTTCGGTCCACTGGGCATCATGAACCTGGTCAGGTCCAGGTTTGCCATCGGTGAGTAGGCATATGCGCTGATGAAGCCGTCGGACACCATGTCGGTGACCTGCTCGGTGCGGCTCGTGCACATCAGCGCGCCGGAGACCTCGAGAGCGCGGTCAGCCAACGCGGTGCGGAAGAAATGACGAAGGGCGGTGATACAGGTGCCGCTCCAGCCGATGTCGACGATCAGCACCCGCTTGGCATCGCCGACGGCCGCACTGAAGTACTCCTTCGCCGCGTCGACGCTGGTGCGGTTGTGCTCCTCGATGACGTGCTTGTGGTCCCAGAAGAACCGATCCAGACGTCGCCGCGTGGCGCTGGCCGGGAACAGGAACCGTTCGATGTCCGCTTCGTCCAGGTACGGCAACAGGTAGTCGAACCCTGTGTCGATCAGGAGCTGCTCGATGGTCTTGGTGTTGTTGGACTCGTTGAACCAGCGGAAGAAGGAGCGCCCGACGAAGTCGTCGAAGTTCAGGTCGAGCGTGATCCCGGCGACCGCATAGCGGGAGATGTCGATGTAGACGCCCTCTGCGCTGCCGTAGAAGCGGTCGTAGACGCGCGAGATCACGTCGCAGTCGCGGCCGCAGAACAGGATCCGGTCGATGCCCTTCTCGCGTACGACCGACTCGAGGAACTCGCAGAACCCCGCGGCCAAGACGCCGCCGACGCGGTAGCCGTGCGTGTAGTGCAGGTCTTCGGTCCAGGTGCCGGAGCCGATCGAGTTGTTGACGGCGGCGCCGTAGAAGCTACCCGCCAGGGTCTCCATGTACGGCTCCCGAACGAGCCGTCGCTGGTCCTCGTTGTACACGGCCGGAAGACCAACCCGTTCGGACTGCTCGACATCTGCCTCGAGGTTGTCGCCGACGTGGACGATCGACGTCTCACTGCCGTAGTACTCCAAGAGGACCTGCTGCAGCGTGCCGTCGCCCTTGCGGCGAAGGTACTCGTTCGACAGGTAGATCTTTTCGTAGCCCGAATATCCGTTGCGGACGAGCATCTCCTCGATGACCTCCCGCGAGAGATACATGTCCGAGGTGAACACGACGGTCGTGCCCGTGGCGAGGAGCCGGTCGAAGACGTCCTTGATGAACGGGTTCGCTTCGGCCAGCTCGATCTCGAGGTCCCGCTCGAGCAGCTCCCACTCCGGATCCGCGCCGTATCGCTCCACCATCACGGCGTAGATCTCACGCAGGGTCACCTCTCGGGAGCCCTTGTGGTTGTCGTTCTCCCGACGCGCGTGCTCCTCCGCCTGCTTGCGGATACTCGGGAACCTGTCGATGCCGAGCCTCGACCCCATGATCCGGAAGACATCCTTCGGGAACTCCACCGCTCGGTACAGCGCCGTATCGAACACATCGAACGAGACGACGTCGTACGCGGCCAGGGTCTCGACCATCTCCTCGACGCTGAGCCGCTCAGCACTGTCAGGCTTGAGGTAGTACGGCCGCCCGCTCTCCAGCTCGGTGCCCGCGGGCTCTCCCAGCCGCGCGCGCAGGCGCTCGATCTTCGCGTTCAGACCCGACTGCCGGTCCAGGAGCCGGGTGTAGCGGGACACGACCGGACCGCCGCTGGTCGGACGACCGAACAACACCAGCTTGTGTTCGCCGTCCACCTCTGCGACGCGCACCATCCGATGACGCAGCCCGAGCTTGTTGGTCGGTTCCTCGCCCATACCGGCAGGCATGGTTCCTCCTTGTGTTTCTGGGTGACGACAGCGCGGGCCTTCGAGTCGGCCTGCGGTTGGTCTGGTTTCGATCGAGCTGGCTCACGGCCCGCCGCGATGCGGGCTACTTCTCGATGACCTGGGTTCGCAACTGTGGCGAACGGGCATCCCGCTTGAACGAGTTGCGGATGACGCGAGGTCCGGACGTCATCAGGGACCCGATCCTGAAGGACACCGAGCCACGGGTGTCGGCGAGCTCCTGATCACGGCCCTGGAGCTCCTGCTCGAGGGTGACCACCCGGCTTCTCAGCCGCTTGCGGACGGCCGAGGCGGTCCCGGCTGCCTCGGAGACCGCGTCGGCGAGATAAGTGGCCACGATCTCGGCGCACATCGGGCTCATCGCCGCGTACTGCCACCATCGTTCTGCGAAGTCGGCCGAGACATCCATCCACGGCTTCCGCTTGTCCGCGAAGTGGATGATGACCGGCGAGCTCATCGCCTCGTCGTACTCGTCGCGGGACCAGACCCGCTGGACGGCCGGTCTGCTCCAGAACTCCTCGACGTTCTTGGGACCGTACTTCGTCATCAGGTTGAAGCGGAGCGGAAGATGGCGGAGGCCGTCGTAGCAAACGATGTTGATGATGTCCTGATCGTCGGAGTCGAACTCCTTGGCGGAGAGCTCGAGGAACTCCTCGACCAGGCCGTCCTCACGCATCTTCTCCAGGTTCATCACCATGACACCGGAATTGACGTAGCGGTCGAAGGACGGGAGGCCCATCGCCCGGGCCGCCTCTGGCGACCGGAGGTGGTAGACGGCGGCCGGCACTGCGGCGACATAGACGTCATGCACGTCCTGCGCGTAGAGCGGCGACAGATCGCTCTCGATGACGGTGTCGACGTCGAGATAGATGATCTTGTCGACGTCCGGGAAGAGGTCAGGGAGCTTGAGCCGGAAGTACGCAGGTGCGGTCAGGTGCGACGTGCTCACCTTGACGTCGGCGAAGCCGTCCACGACGACGAACGTGATCGTGTTGCCTGGATAACGATTTTCGAAGCTGAGGATCTGGTCGCGTACGTCCGCCGGGTACTCCTCCGCCACCAGGATCTTCAGGTCGTAGCTGGTGTCGGTCGCGGAGTTCTCCAACAACGACGTGATCGCCACCGACATGGGCTTGGCGTAGTTGAGGTCGGCGGCCATGGCGACCGGGATGGTGCGAGTCTGCTCGGCCTGAGCGTTGGCTAGGCGGGGTTGCGGTAGTTCCAGATCCTGCGGGCGCGTTGTGGGCGCATGATCGGATACGGCGAGCTTGTGGGGAGCCACCTGTTGTCCTTGTCGAGCTGTTGACCAACCCCGATGGGGCGGGCGTGTGGTTCACGCCGATGCCGGTATGGGTGGGCCGTGGTTTGTCTTCCCCGAGATCCGGATGACCACGTCGCCATCCAGCTAGACCGCCAGCCCGAACAAGGCGGTGCATCGTCTGCTCCCTCGGCCCGGGCAGAGCTGAACCCAGGACGAACGGAGACGAACGGCAAAGAGATTAACCCACCGGAATCCGCTTTCCTTAACCAACGCTGAGGATGATTGAAACTGTCACAGGCCCGCAACATTCGGGTGATCCGACGGAGCCCTGAGCAATAGCCCAGATGGACTATTTACCCCTGGATTCGGCGGACTCGAGGTGCCGGCTGGCAGGTGGGGCAGAAGTAGGAGGAGCGGTTCATGAAGGCGGTGCGGCGCATCGGGGCACCGCACCGGTCGCAGGGCTCGCCCTCCCGTCCGTACGCGGCGAGCGACCGCTCGAAGTAGCCCGACTCGCCGTTCACGTTGACGTAGAGCGCGTCGAAGGAGGTGCCGCCCTGGGACAGCGCTTCGGTCATCACGTCGCGTACGTGACCGAGCAGCTCGCGCACCTTGGGGCCGGTCAGCCGGTCCCCCGGCCGTTCGCCGTGCAGCTTGGCGCGCCACAGGGCCTCGTCGGCGTAGATGTTGCCGACGCCGCTGATCACGGTCTGGTTGAGCAGGATCCGCTTGATGCCGCTGGAGGAGCGGCGTACGCGGGCCACGACCGCCTCCGCGTCGAAGGCGGCCTCGAGCGGGTCGGGGGCGATGTGGACGATCTCGGGCGGGAGCTCGGCTCCTCCGGGGCTGATCGAGAGGCCGCCGAACATGCGCTGGTCGACGAAGCGGAGCTCGCGGCCCTCCGCGGCCCCGTCGAGGCGGATCCGGACGCGCAGGTGCCGCTCGTCGGGCGACTCCGGCGGCTGGACGAGCATCTGGCCGCTCATGCCCAGGTGGGCCATGAGGGCGTCACCGGAGTCGAGCGGCAGCCACAGGTACTTGCCGCGGCGGCGGGCACCGATCAGAACGCGGCCCCTCAGCTCCTCCGCGAAGGCCGAGGCACCGGCGAGGTGGCGACGTACGGGCCTGGGGTGCAGGACCTCGACCGCGACGATCCTCGCGCCGAGTACGTGGCGCTCGAGGCCGGCGCGTACGACCTCGACCTCGGGGAGCTCAGGCATCTAGGCGGAAGAAGAGGCGGCGGCTTGGATCTCGCCGTAGGCCGTCTCCGCGGCGGCCTGCTCGGCCTCCTTCTTGGAGCGGCCGACGCCGTTGCCGTAGAGCTGCTCGCCGACTCGGACCTTCGCGGTGAAGGTCTTCATGTGGTCGGGGCCCTCGTCGGTGATGACGTATTCGGGCACACCGAGGGCACGCTCGGCGGCGAGCTCCTGCAGCGAGGTCTTCCAGTCGAGCCCGGCACCGAGGTCGGAGGCCGCCTCGATGAGGGGGTCGAAGAGTCGGTGGACGAGGACGGTGGAGACCTCGATGCCACCGGAGAGGTGGACCGCGCCGATCACCGCTTCCACGGTGTCGGAGACGATCGACGCCTTCTCGCGCCCACCGGTGGCCTCCTCGCCACGGCCCAGCTTGATGTGCTGGCCGAGGCCGATGGCCTGACCGACCTCGGCCAGGGCGCGGGCGTTCACAACTGCCGCCCGCAGCTTGGCCAGCTTGCCCTCGGGCAGGTCTGGGTGGGTGCGATAGAGGGTCTCGGTGACCACGACGCCGAGCACCGAGTCACCCAGGAACTCCAGGCGCTCGTTGGTGGGCAGGCCACCGTTCTCGTAGGCGTAGGACCGGTGTGTGAGCGAACGCTCAAGCAGCTCGGGGTCCAGGATCGGATCCCCGAGCGCTTTGCGAAGCTCCGCGTAGTTGGTCAGGAGACTAACCGCGTGTCAGATCAGAGGACCTGGCGACGCTCGGCGCGAGCGCCGTACTGGCCGCACTCGCCGCACGCACGGTGCGGGATGTGCTTGGCGCCGCAGGCGGGGTTCGCGCACGTCACCAGGGTCGGCGCAACGGCCTTCCAGGCCGAGCGGCGGTGACGGGTGTTGCTGCGCGACATCTTCCGCTTCGGGACAGCCACTGTTTTCTCCTCTTATTCGGCCGGTCGGATCTCGACCGGCTACTGAAGCCTAGTTACTGGCGAACTCTAGTTGCTGGGCTCATCTTTCAGCGAAGCCAGCCCCGCCCAGCGCGGGTCGACCTTGTCGCCGTGGTTGTGCCCGGGCTCGTCCGCGAGCCGCGCCCCACACTCGGGGCACAGTCCCGGACAGTCGTCCTGGCACATCGGCTGGAACGGCAGCGCGAGCACCACCGCATCCCTGAGCACCGGCTCGAGGTCGATCAGATCGCCCTCGGTCCGGCTGGTCTCGTCGTCCTCGTCAGGGGCCTGGCCGTCACGAGAGTCGTTGTAGACGTACAGCTCCTGGATGTCGACCTCGGCTTCGTCCTCGATCGGCTCCAGGCACCGCACGCACTCGCCCTCGAGGACAGCAAAAGCCGTCCCCGTGACCAGCACACCCTCCATGACCGCCTCGAGCCGCAGGTCGAACTCGACCGGCGAACCCTCGGGGACAGAGAGGACTTCGATACCAAGATCCGCCGGCGCCGGCACCGTCAGCTCCACGTGACGCTCGGACCCCGGGCGGCGGCCGAGCTCGCGTGTATCGAGCACGAGCGGCGCTCTCGGGTCCAGGGCAGTCATGTTTCACTTCCGGATGAGGGCACGACAGATCAGATGAGATCTTACCGGGATCGGACGACGGCGACCAAAAGGACGGTCACCACAGCGGCCACGCACGCGACACCGGCGACGCCCGCCGCGACCCACGCCGCCGACTGGAAGACCGGCGCGGTGGCCAGATCGCCACCGGCGGGGTTCGGCGGAGCGATGTGGGCAGCGAAGACCGCGAACGCCGCCGCAGCCCAGACCGCGACCGCCGGCCCCGCCACGCGCGGAGTCGCGGCGAGCCCGAGCGCGGTGAGCAGGCTGGTCACGACCGTGAGCGGGATTAGATAGCGCCAGTACGCTCCCCCGCCACCGGCCGCGTAGTCGAGCTGGATCCCGACGATGACCGCGGTCAGGGCGAGCAGCAGCAGCGCCGTCGCCACCCGGACGGGCTCCCGCCGCGATCGCGAGAACGCACGGAGGCCGCCGACCAGCCCGAGCACGAGCGGGGCGATGGTGAGCACGGCACCGATGGTGACGTGCTCCTGGAGCGCCGGCGGGATCAGCAGCTGGCGCCAGATGTCGGGGTCGGTGGCGACGTCGAGCACGGGGCGTACCTCCCGTTCCTGCAGCGGGCCGCCGGGCTTGCCGACGAGGTCGGTCTGCATGCCGGACCAGTTGCCGGTGGCACGGAAGTTGCGGATGTAGAACCACGCGTTGACGGCTACGGCGAGGAGCACCGCAACAGCCAGGCGCAGGATGCCCGACCAGTCACGGCGCGGGCCGAGCAGCCAGACCAGGCCGAGGGCGGTCGCGCACAGGCCGATGAAGACGACGCCGGGGAGCCGGGTGCCGAGGGCGGCGGCGGCGTACAGACCGAAGATCACCAGCCCGCCGGTCCTGGGCCCGTGGCGGAGCAGCCAGACCGTCTGGCCGACCAGCAGGGTGGCCCACAGCACGAACAGGTTGTCGTTGAAGACGACGCCACCGAGTCTGGTCAGTGCCGGGCTGAGCGCGGTGACCAGGCCGGCCGCGATCGACACCTCGGGGCGGCTCGGGACGATCTGGCGCGTCGTCCACATCACCGCGGCCACGACCAGGCAGGTGATCACGAGGGCGATGCCGCGGGCGGCCATCCCGGCGGCGAGCAGGTGGCCGGCGTCGGTGAGCGGTCCGACCACCGGTGCCAGCAGCAGGTAGAAGAGCGGTGGATGCTGGCCTGTCCAGTCGAAGGGCAGCGTGTAGCCCCAGATCTGCGGCATCCGCATCGGGTCGCCGATGCTGATCAGTGTGCCGTGCCAGAGCTGGTAGGCGTGGTCGACGTGGGCGACCTCGTCCTTGGTCCCGTAGAGCGGCGAGGAGAGCGCGTAGCCGGCACACACGCCGGCGCAGGTGATGAGGTTGGCGATCAGGCCGGCGGTCCAGAGCTGTGGTGCGGTGGGCCGTGCGGTGGGCACAGAGGTCTCCCGAGTGGTTCGTTGGCTGGTGACTTGGCTGGGGCAGGAAGGTCGCCGGCGCGACGGGTCAGGAAGGCGGCGACCAGGGCGACGACGACATCGACCAGGACCGCGATACCGCGGGCCAGCAGCGCGACCAGCAGCGCCAGCCCGGGCGAGAGGACGCCGGAGAGGGCGACGACCAGGACGGCCTCGCGCAGCCCGGCGCCGGCCGGGAGCCCGATCGCGGCCATGCCCAGGCTGAACCCGAGCGCGTAGCCGCCGACGCTGGCCAGCAACGAGGGCAGCGGGTCGCCGCCCAGGCCGACCACGACCACCCAGATCTGGAGGCCGAGCAGGAGCCAGACCACGCCCTGCAGCGCCAGCGCCGTGCCGATCCCCCGCCAGGTCGGCAGCACCTCGAGCGGCTCGCGACGCAACAGCCGCAGCCCGGTATTGGCCACCTTCGTGAAGACCGGCGGATGCAGTGCGACCAGGATCAGCGGCAGGAGCAGGGTCGCCCACCAGTAGCGCGCGAACGTCTCCTGGCCGAGGAACGGCATCAGCAGCACCGACACCATCACCCCGGCACCGACGGCGATCGCCAGCACGAGGACACCCTGGGTCAGGGACGTACGCCGCGGCACCCGCTCGGCGCGGGCGAGCTCCATCTGCCCGACGATCGTCCATACCGAGCCGGGCAGGTACTTCCCCAGCTGGCTGACGTAGAAGATCCTGGCCGCGGGCACCAGCGGCAGGGGCGAGCCGAGATCGGCCAGCACCACCCGCCACATCAGCAGCGCCACGCCCTGGGCGATCACGGTCAGCAGAAAGGCGGCCCCGAGCACCCACAGCGGCAGCTCCTCGAAGCCCCGCACGAGCGCGTCCCAGTTGCGGTGGACCGCGTACGCCGCCACCAGGACGACGATCACGACGACCACCGCCTTGAGCGGCACCGCCTTCGTCCAACCTCGGCCCACGGGTCCTCCTTGGCAGCACTTTTCGGGTGCCGACATCTCAGATGCGGGGTGTGCTGCTCGATCTTTCCTTGATCACGACCCTAACGTTGAGGTGATGCACATCGTCGCCTTCGGCACCTATGACGTGGCCTCCCATCCGCGGGTCGCGGTACTCATCGAGGGCTTACGAGCCTGTGGCGCGGAGGTCACCGAGGTCAACCGGCCGCTCGGTCTGGACACCGCGGCGAGGGTGGCGATCCTGCGACAACCGTGGCGGCTGCCGCTGCTCGTGCTGCGTCTGCTGACCTGCTGGAGCGGCCTCGTCGCCGAGTCGCTGCGTCGCCGTCGGCGCGGACGGCCCGACGCCGTGCTGGTCGGCTATCTGGGCCATTTCGACGTGCACCTGGCCCGTCTCCTCCACCCGCGTTCGACCATCCTGCTCGACCACATGGTCTCGGCGGCCGGGGTCGCCACCAACCGGCGGCTGGCCGGCTCCGGCGGGTTGAAGCTGCGCCTGATGAAGGCGATCGACGCGATGGCGCTGAAGCAGTCCGACGTGGTCATCGTGGACACGGTCGAGCAACAGGAGGGACTGCCCGAGGACGTACGCCGGCACTCGGTCGTGTGCCCGGTGGGTGCCACGACGGAGTGGTTCGACGTGGGCGCCAGGGCGCTCGAGCGGCCGACCGAGGAGCCACTGAAGGCTGTCTTCGTCGGCCTCTTCTCCCCCACCCACGGTGCCCCGGTGATCGCCGACGCCCTCGACATCCTCGCCGACGACGAGCGGATCGAGGTGACGATGGTGGGCCAGGGCCAGCAGTACGACGAGGCCCGGCGCCTCGCGGCGGGCAACCCGCGCGTCTCCTGGGTCGACTGGGTCGACGCCGAGGAGCTACCCGACTTCGTCGCCGGGTTCGACGTGAGCCTCGGCATCTTCGGCACCGTCCCGCAAGCCCGCCGGGTGGTGCCCAACAAGGCGTTCCAGGGTGCGGCAGCGGGCGCAGTCGTCGTCACCTCCGACACCGCGCCCCAGCGGCGGATGCTGGAGAGCGCGGCCATGCTCGTCTCCCCCGGAAGCCCCGAGGAGCTCGCCTCGGCCCTGACCAAGCTCGCCGACGACCCGGACGAGGCCCAGCGACTCCGCGAGGCCGCCTACGAGCAGGCTCGCGAGCACTACACGCCGCAGGCCGTCGCCTCCCCCATCCTCGAATGTCTCAGCTGAAGCGAAGCCCGAAGCAATCAGCACCGCTGAACCCACCCCGACCCAGGAACCAGATGACGCTCAACGCCACCGACCGCCCGCTGCCGCCGCTCGCACCCCGCGCCTGGCTCCGCTACGACGTCGTCAGCCGGATCATCGACCGGCTGGCGCCGACGACGGCACTGGAGATCGGTTGCGGCCAGGGCGCCTTCGGTGCCCGCCTGGCCACCCGCGCCGACTACCTCGGGATCGAGCCGGACGCGGACTCGTTCGCGGTGGCGTACGAGCGGATCACCTGCATGGGCGGCACGGTGCTCAACGCGATGTCCTCCGAGCTGGATTCGGGGAGGACGTACGACATGGTCTGCGCCTTCGAGGTGCTCGAGCACATCGAGGACGACAAGGGGGCGCTGGCCGAGTGGGTCACCCACATCCGCCCCGGCGGCCACCTGGTGCTCTCCGTGCCGGCGTTCCAGGAGCGGTTCGGGCCGATGGACCGGCACGCCGGGCACTTCCGTCGCTACAGCCCCGAGGAGCTGACCGACCGGCTGGAGGAGGCAGGTCTGGGCGACGTCGACATCACTGTCTATGGCTGGCCGCTCGGCTACGCCCTGGAGGCGGTCCGCAACCGGATCGACGCCCGGAAGCTGGAGAAGGTGGGCGACCTCACACCCGAGGAGCTCACCCAGGCGACCGGGCGTACGTTCCAGCCCAGCGGTCAGCTCAAGGGGGCCGCCATCGCCCTCGCGACCAGCCCGTTCATGGCCCTGCAGCGGCTACGGCCCGACACCGGCACCGGGCTGGTGGCCGTCGCGACCAAGCGCGACTGACCGGCCGCCCGGAACGACCGAAGACAACTTGAACGACCTACCGCGCGCGCTACCGGCGCCCGTTCCCGACTACTCATAGATTTCCGGATTGTGATCCCATCCGATCGGTGGCGCTCAGGCGTCGTCCTGGCACTTCTCGTCCTCTTCGTCGCGGTGACCTTCGGTCCCGCGCTCGTGGGACAGGGCATGCTGCTGGACACCGGATGGCTGCACGCGATGATGCCGTACGCCGCCGACGGCCCGATCCCGCAAGGGACGCTGTGGTGCCGCGGCGACACCTGGGACTACTACCTGCCCGGCGTCGAGAACATCGTCGAGGGCGTACGCCACGGCAACTGGCAGACCTGGGCACCCTATGAGGTCGGTGGCGCGCCGCTGGCCTCGCTGCCGAACCACGCGGTGCTGAGCCCGGTCTCGTGGCCCTACTGGGTGATGCCGATGTGGCTGGCGCCGGCCTGGGTGAAGCTGACCGAGCTGGTCCTGGTGCTGGTCGGGATGGTGCTGTTCCTCGGCCGGCTCGGGGTGCGGCGCAGCATCGCGCTGGTTGCCGGCCTGGTCTTCTTCACCTCCGGGTTCATGATGATGTGGACCAACTGGCCGCACACCAAGGTCGCCTGCCTGGTCCCGCTGCTGTTGTGGGCGCTGGACCGTGCGGTGCAGGAGCGCGGCGCGCGCGACCTCGCCGCCGTCGGCCTGGTCGTCGCCGCGATGCTGCTCGGCGGGTTCCCGGCGGTGACGATGTTCGCGCTGACCCTGGGCGGGATCTACATGGTCGTCCGGGCGGTGGCGCTGCGGGACGTGCGGCGCACGCTGGTCGCGGGCGGCATCGCCGCCGGCGGCGTCGGGCTCGGGGTCGCGCTCTCCGCTGTCCAGGTGCTCCCCTTCGCGCTCAACATGAGCACTCTCGGGCTCGACGGGCGGGTCCCCAACCAGGTCAAGCCCGCCAGTCTCGTGCTGACGACGGTCGCCCCTGACGCCTACGGCACCTGCGTCGACGGCCTCTGGTTCGGCGAGGACAACCCGATCGAGTCGATCTCCTTCATCGGCGTCGCGGCGCTGATCCTGGTCCTGTGCGCCATGATCGTCAGGCTCCCCGGCGGCCGTCGCCCCTCGACACCCGCCCTGCTGGCGGTCGTACTGGCCGCGGTCGTCTGGCTGCTGTGGATCGGCGGGCTGCCGCTCGAGCTGCTCCAGAAGCTGCCCGGCTACAGCTCCAACAGCTTCGGGCGGGCGAACTCGATCTTCGGGTTCCTGTGCGCGGTGCTCGCCGGGATCGGGCTGGAGCGTCTCGTCCAGCGGGCCGAGGTGTCGCGGTCGGCTGATGAGGAGGGTCGGTCCTGGCGTCCGCCTCTGGTGGTGTCGCTGGTCCTGCTGCTGGCGGCCGCCGGGGTGGCTGCGTACTTCCTGTACGCGGCGTACGTCTACATCGACGGCGCCCCGCGACCGATCCCCGACGTCGCCGCGAAGCTGCGGGTGCCGGCGCTGCTGGGAGTGGTCTCGGTCCTCGCGGTCGCGGCGACGCTGCTGCTGCGGGGCCGGCTGCGGCTGCTCGGCCCGCTGGTGCTCGTGCTGGCGGTGCTCGCGCAGAGCACGATGTTCGCGCGCGAGGTGCTGCCGCTCACCGACCGCGACGAGTTCTACCCGGTCACCCCGGCCCACGAGTTCCTGAAGGAGAACCTCGGAGAGGAGCGCTACGGCGCCTCGAGCTGGGAGCACACGGGCGTCGCCGACCACTACCGGCTACGTACGCCGACGGGCCATGAGTTCACCTCGCCGGAGTGGAAGGCGCTGATCGCCGCGGTCAGCCCGGACGCCCAGCTGTCCCCCACCTACAGCGACTTCCCCGCCAACGTGCCCACGCCGGGGCGTCAGCCGGTGCTCGACCAGCTCTCCGTCCGCTACTGGGTGACCCAGCCGATGGAGGTCATCGGGGCATCCGAGCCCACGCCGGTGCCGGCCGCGCAGCGGCAGCCGCTGATGGTGATGCCCGGCCAGCAGGCGATGTGCCAGGTCCCGCAGGGCGACCTGCGCGGGATCGAGGTCACCGTGCCCGACGGCCTGAGGCCGCGGGCACAGACGCCGACGGTCGTCCGGGTGAGCGTCGGAGCCGGCGCCGAGAAGGTCACCTCCGAGCGGGCCATCGCCGTGAACCGGCCGCTCAAGCGCGGGGAGAAGCTGCGCGTCGCCGTGCCCGACCACCGCTTCGCGTCCGGTCCGGTGCCGGTCACCATCTCGTTCTCGGGGAAGAGGAAGCCTGTCCAGCTGGCCGGTCGCACCGACGGTTCCGCGGTCTGCGCCGCGGTCCGGCCGGAGAAGGGCGACGGGCTGCGGGTGGTGCACGCCTCGGCCGGCGCGGTCGTCTACGAGCGCGCGAGCGCGCTGCCGCGGATCCGCTGGGCCGGCACCAGCGAGGTCGTTACCGACGGGCCCACGCGAGTGCGGCGCCTGACCGAGGGCGTCGCGCCCGGCACGGTGCTCCTCGACGACGACTCGACGCCGGCCGCGTCCGGCTCGACGGCCCGGGTCGACGTACGCCGCGACGAGGCCGAGACGATCTCGGCCGAGGTCACCGCCGACGGAGCCGGCTACCTGGTCGTCGCCGACTCGATCGCCCGCCCGGGCTGGTCGGCGACGGTCGACGGCCGCCCGGTGGACCTGGTCGCCGGCAACCACGCCTTCGCCGCGGTGCCGGTCCCCGACGGCGCACACACCGTCACCCTCCGTTATGACGCGCCCGGTCTGCGGGCCGGGGCGGTGATCTCCGCAGTCGGCGCTCTTGTTCTTCTTGGCCTCCTGCTCGTCCCGACCGTGTTCCGCAGGTGGCGGCGAAGCAGGAGCGACTCCTCGGCCCCGAAGGATGCCGACGTCTAGAACACGTTCCACCCAGCGACACCGCAGGCGTGACACCGGTCCGGCTACGTACCAAGGTCTGGCTCATGGCTGTTCAGATCGCCGACCTGTTCGAGCATGTTGTCGATGTCGTCCCGGAGCGACCGGCGCTGATCGCCGGCGAGGTGCGCTACACGTACGCCCAGCTGGACGCGGAGGCCAACCGCTTCGCTCACCACCTTCTCGGTGCCGGGATCGAGCCGGGCGAGCATGTCGGGCTGATGGCCCGCAACGTGGCCGAGCACGTGGTCGCGATGCTGGGGTGCTTCAAGGCGCGGGTGGTGCCGATCAACATCAACTACCGCTATCTCGAGGCTGAGCTCGACTATCTCTTCGAGAACTCCGGGATCGTCGGCCTCGTCCACGAGGAGCGTTATGCACCGGTGCTGGCCGAGGTCGTGCCGAAGCACGAGCGGCTTCGGCACGTGGTGTCGATCCCCGACGGCAGCGGCGAGAGCACGGCCTATCAGTCCATCGACTGGCGCACGGCTCTCGATTGCGAGCCCACGACGAGGGGGTTCGGCGAGCGCAGCGCCGATGACGTCTTCATCATCTACACCGGCGGGACGACGGGTTATCCCAAAGGCGTGGTGTGGCGGCAGGAGGATGCCTGGAGGGCTCTGGGCGGCGGCATCGACTTCGCGACGCGGAAGCCGATCGAGGAGCTCGCGCCGTCTCAGGCCGCGGCCGAGGATCCATCGCCGCTGGTCACTCTCCAGCTCGGACCGGTCATGCACTCCAGCGGGCAGTGGGCGATGCTGATGCGGTTCATCACCGGCCACACCAGCGTAATTCTTCCCAAGTTCGACCCAGCGACGATCTGGCGGACCGTCGAGGCCGAGGGGATCAGCACGATCTCGCTGGTCGGGGACGCGATGGCGCGACCGCTGATCGAGGAGTTCGAGCGCGGCTCCTACGACGCCAGCACGCTGACCACCGTGACCAGCGCGGCCGCGCTCTTCTCCGCCGAGGTCAAGGAGCGCTGGGTCAAGACCTTCCCGGACGCCGTGGTGCTCGACGTCATCGGCTCTTCCGAGACCGGGATGACCGGCAACGGACGGATCGAGCAGGCGACGCTCGCGGACAAGGGCTCCCTGGTGCACCTCGGCCCCGGAACCGCCGTGATCGACGAGCAGCACCGGATCATCGATCCCACCGAGGTAGGCGCGATCGGGCTGATGGCACGATCGGGCGCCATCCCGCTCGGCTACCTGGGCGATCCGGAGAAGACTGCGCGCACGTTCGTCGAGATCGACGGCACCCGGTACGCCGTGCCGGGCGACTATGTCCAGATCGAGGAGGGCCATCGGCTGACCCTGCTCGGACGCGGGTCGGGCTGTATCAACACCGGCGGCGAGAAGGTCTATCCCGAGGAGGTCGAGGTCGCCCTCAAGTCGCACCCGGGAGTCTTCGACACCCTCGTCTTCGCACTCCCCGACCCGACCTACGGCCAGCAGGTAGCAGCCCTCATCGAGCCCCGGCCAGGTGTCGCACTCGACGTCGATGACGTCCGCGCGCACCTGCGCACCAGGCTCTCGGGCTACAAGGTCCCGCGCACCGTGCACGTCGTCGAGAAGGTGCCACGACACGTGACCGGCAAGGCCGACTATCGCCGTGCCCGGGAGATCTCCGACGCCCTCCGCGCCGAGAAGGCGAGCTGAACATGTCGTACGTCATGGTCGACCGCCCCGCCGACGGCGTCGCCGTCCTCACCCTGGACCGTCCCGAGCGGATGAACGCCATGTCGTTCGACGTGATGGTGCCGGTGCGCGATCAGCTGGTCGAGATCGGCCACGACAACAGCGTCCGGGCGATCGTGATCACCGGCGCCGGCCGGGCGTTCTGTGCAGGCGCGGACCAGGAGTCGGCAGGGCGGCCACCGCACACCGAGGGCCTTGCCCGACCGGGCTACGCGTTGCGGTCGCTGGATCTCCTGGAGGACGTGATCGGAACGATCCGCCGCCTGCACCAGCCGGTCATCGCAGCGGTCAACGGTGCGGCCATCGGTGGCGGGCTCTGCCTGACTCTCGCCTGCGACGTCCGGATCGCCTCCACCTCGGCGTACTTCCGTGCAGCCGGTATCAACAACGGCCTCACCGCGAGCGAGCTCGGGCTGAGCTATCTGCTGCCGCGGGCGGTCGGCTCCAGCCACGCGGCGGATCTGATGTTCACCGGCCGCGACCTGAGCGCTGAGGAGGCCGCCCGCATCGGGCTCGTCTCGCGGCTGGCCGACCCGGTGCTCGAGGAGGCCATCGCGATCGGGACGCGGATCGCGGAGCTCTCCCAACCGGGCATCGAGCTGACCAAGAAGTCGCTCCACGCCGGGATCGCAGCCGGTTCGATGGAGAGCTACATGCCGATCGAGGGCATCGGGCAGCTCTACCTTCGGCTGCTCACCGACAACTTCGAGGAAGCCACGCGCGCCCGCAAGGAGGGGCGGCCTGCACGCTTCCGCGACGATCTTCCCCGCCCTCAGGCCGGTCCCTAGCCCACCGGGCCGCTCGACTCGCAGGCAAAGGAACGGACACGGCGTAGACCGGTGTTGAACACCAGGTTGCCTTAGCACATACGCCGGATGACACCCGCGAGGGGGCGTGGGGCCGCGGAATCCACGCGGTAATGTGGCAGTTCAGAAGCCCCTCATCTGCCCCGAATCCTGTGTTCGGTCCCACTACTTGCCCTGAGGTCCCTGTGAAGCTTGTCGTTCAAGTCCCCTGCCTCAACGAGGAGGAGACGCTCCCGTCCGTGCTCGAGTCGATTCCGAAGCAGATCCCCGGAATCGACGAGATCGTGATCCTGATCGTCGACGACGGGTGCACCGACCGGACGGTCGAGGTGGCCAAGGAGCACGGCGTGCGCGAGTTCGTGCACCACTCCCGCAACCAGGGGCTGGGCCGTTCCTTCCACGACGGGGTGGTTCGCGCGCTCGAGCTGGGCGCCGACATCGTGGTCAACACCGACGGCGACAACCAATACCCGCAGGACCGCATCACCGACCTGGTCCAGCCGATCATCCACGGCCAGGCCGACATCGTCATCGGCGACCGGCAGGTCGACCGGATCGAGCACTTCTCCGGGCTGAAGAAGAAGCTGCAGAAGGTCGGCTCCAAGGTGGTCAACATGGCCGCCGAGACCGACCTGCCCGACGCGGCGAGCGGCTTCCGCGCCTACTCGCGCGAGTCGCTGATGCTGCTCAACACCGTGACCCGCTTCTCCTACTGCATGGAGACGATCATCCAGGCGGGCAACAAGCGGATGAAGATCGCCTCGGTGCCGATCGAGACCAACGCCAAGACGCGTGAGTCGCGGCTGTTCAAGTCGATGCCGGAGCACATCGCGAAGTCGGGCGCGGCGATCGTGCGCTCCTACATGATGTACAAGCCGTACGCCATCTTCGTCTGGCTCACCGCCTTCTTCTTCGTCCTCGGGGCGATCCCGTTCCTCCGCTACCTCGTCCTGTGGATCAGCGGCGACAACGGCAACCACATCCAGTCGCTGCTGCTCGGCGGCGTGCTGATCAACCTGGCCTTCATGTCCGCGATGCTCGGCGTGATCTCCGACTTGATCCGCACCAACCGGGTGCTCATCGAGGACGACCTGGAGCACACCAAGAAGGCTCGCTTCGGCAAGTCCGGCACCGAGATGCTCCGCGACCAGACCTCGGTCGCCGAGTTCGACCTGCCGCACACGCCGCGCACGAGCACGTCATCTGCCCAGTCCGGCGAGACGTGGACGACCAGCCTGTGACGACGACCCACTCCGGCCCGGTCTCCCCCGCGGAGGCCGGGTCGTCGGCTACGCCCAGCCCCGCGAAACCCAGCCTGGCGAAGCGGCTGCTCAAGATCGCGCTCGCCCTCCTCGTCGTGCTCGGCGGCGCCTACCTGGTCTGGCGCCAGCGTGCCGACCTGGCCACCGCGGTCCAGGAGCTGAGCCTCGGCCGCGTCGCGATCGCCGGGGTCCTGGCGATCATCGGCACCATGCTGATCGGCCAGACCTGGGTCGCCCTCCTGCACGGCATGGGCATCCGGCCGTCGCTGCGCGACTCCCACTCGGTCTTCTACGTCTCCCAGCTGGGCAAATACCTGCCCGGCTCGGTGTGGCCGGTCGTGGCGCAGATGCAGTTCGGGCTGCGCTGGGGCGTCGCGCGCCGGACGATGCTCGGCGCCAACATCCTCTTCATGGGTGTCATCGTCGCCAGCGGCATCAGCGTCGGCGCACTTCTGCTTCCCTGGTCGTCGCCCGAGGGCCTCGACCGCTACTGGTGGCTGCTGCTCCTGCTGGTGCCGCTGGCAGTCTGCCTGCACCCGCGCGTCGTCCCGGGCGTGCTCGACTGGCTCTTCGCCCGGCTCGGCCGGGAACCCCTCAACGTACGCCTCACCGCGCGGGGCCTCTTCACCGCCATCGGCTGGGCGGTGCTCGCCTGGGTCGCCTTCGGTCTCCACCTGGCCGTGATGATGCAGTCGTACGCCTCGATCGGGCTGCTCGAGGTAGCGGCCGCGACCGGTGGGATGGCCCTGGCTTGGGCCGCAGGGATCGCGTTCATCCCAGCCCCCGCCGGCGCCGGGATCCGCGAGGGGCTGCTCGCCCTCACCCTCGGCCCGATCATCGGCGTCCCCGAGGCGCTCACCGTCGCGCTCGCCTCGCGCGTCCTCCTGCTCATCGCTGATGTGTTGCTGGCTGCGCTGGGAGCGGTTGTCGGGCGGCGTACGTCCTGAACGGCCGGGCCGCGAGACAGACGGCGAGCACACCGCAGGCCACGCCCGTGGCGACCACGAGCTCGGCCCCTCGCGACTCGGAGTTCGGCAGTCGGCCGGCGTAGGTGGCCGACCTGACGAACCAGTCGAAGATCAGCAGGGCGTACCCGCCCAGCGCGAGGGTCATCGCGGCCGCTGCCAGCTGCGCCCGCGACTCACGGGAGCCGACCGGGATCATGTCGACGAGCGCCATGGCGCCGACGGCGAGCGCCGTGGCCAGCAGGGGCATCAACGGCATCAGATAACGGTCGTTCGGGTTCCCACCACCCGCGACGAACCCGACCAGGTTCGCCAGGATGACCGCCGCGTGGACCGTGAGCAGCAGCCAGCCCGCCGCCGAGAAGGGCTGATCCTCCGGCCTGGCTATCCGCCGCCGGACGAGCAGCACGAGAAGTCCTGCCACCGCGACGACGGCGAGCACATCGACGACCACGACGTAGCCCTCGGCCAGCAGCGGCACCCAAAGGCGCTCGTACCAGTCCTTCCAGAGCGAGCCGTCCGTCACGATCTGCCACCAGGTCCCGTTCGGCTCCCGGTCGAACTTGTCCAGCAGCGCATCAGTGGCGGTCGGGTCGCCGTAGAGGACGATGTTGCGGACGTAGAACCATCCGGTGGCGAGCGCCGGCACGCCGGTGGCCACCGCCGAGGCCGCCAGAGCGCGGACCACGCCGCGACGCGAGTGGTCCCTCAGCAGCAGAGCCACCGCGATCGCCGCGCCGCACAGGACGACGGTCAGGACCCCAGGCGCCTTCGCCCCTGCCGCGGCCGCCCCGGCCAGCGCGACCAGTGCCAGACGCCCCGGCGACAGGCCGCGGTTCAGGATCCGGATCGTCGCCAGCAGAGTCAGCGACGACGCCGCCACCGCGACCCCGTCGTTGGCGATGTGCCCGCCGGCGGTCACCAGTACGGCACACGAGGCGCTGATCCCCGTGGCCAGGAACGCGACCGCCTCCCGCCGGGTCACCTCGAAGGCGATCAGGCCCACCAGCAGCACGCACAGCGCGGAGCCGACGGCGTTGATGAGCCGCATCCCGACGACCATTACCTGAGGTGCGTCGAGCGCTCCGGCCGCGGCCACGAACGGCAGCGACATCAGGTAGTAGAGCGGAGGGTGGTTGGCGGTCCAGATGTGGCGATGCGGCTCATCCACCATCGTCCCCAACCCCTCGACGACCTGGGGATACCGGCGGGCATCCGTCGTCACGGGTGTGTCGATCGTCGGCAGCCGTCCCGAGGCCAGCTCCACCGCGTAGCCGGCGTTCGGCCCCTCGTCCCGGGTCTGGTACTGCAGGGCCCGGGTCAGCGCGACGTAGCTGCTCAGGCTCAGCGCGAAGAACGCCATCAGCACCATCGCCGCCAGCAGCCGCTTCTGGAGTCGTACCTCGGCGCGGTCCTCACCGGGAGAGCGGAACATTCACGACCTTCGGATGAGCTTGCGGGCGATGGCGAGCCTATGTCAGGTTCTCCCGTGCTCTCGTGCTCTGGCCCCGTGTCCTTTGAGTTGGCTCTTGTCTTCGGTCGTACGCGCCCTAACGACTAGGGCAGCCTGCTGGAAGTTCTGGTGCCGTCGGGCTGGACCGTGACAGCCCGCTTCTCGAACGGCTCCAGCGAGCGGTGCGCCCAGATGCGGAAGCGCTTGTGTTCTTCGGCGATCCAGACCTCGGCGCAGGGCTCGTAGTCGCTCTCGATCGCGGTCTCCACCCAGCCGCCGCGGGCCATCGCGGTCGTCTGCAGCACCACCGGGACCTCTCCGTTGGCCATCATCGCCGTCAGCTGCTTCTCGTTGCGATCGAAGTCGTAGTGGAACAGGTAGAACGGCGTCGGGTTCTCGACATCGAGGGCGTCATACAGCGACAGCTGGTTGCCCAGCACGAAGGCGGTGCGGCCTCCCTTCAAACACCGTGTCATCTCGGGTTGTATCGCGTCTCCCCAGACCTCGGCGGCCTCGAGCTGACGACTGTCCCGGCTCAGGTCGTCGACGTGCTCGACGGCTGCGGCCAGGGGAACCACCCCCAGGACGAGGCAGGCACCCGCGGAGACGGCGACCAGCCTCGCGCGTAGCCTCGTGCCGATCATCATGACGCTGACGACGAGCACGAGGATCAGCGGACCGATCAGGCTGTGGGCACCGAATCCGAACGCAAGAGCTGCACCGACCCACGCCGCCCCCGTCGCGAACCCCACGATCGCGGTCACTGTCTGCCACGGGGACACGGACCGCGGCCGGCTCGGGAACGAGATCTGGTCCCGGCGGTCGTACACGTCGCAGAGGACGAAGATCAGCGCCGCGAACACCAGGGCACTCACGGTCTCGGCGTGCCCGGGCCCTGGACGCCGGATGGGGACGGTCGCGAGAAGAAGAGCGCACAACGCGAGGAACCGCGTCGGGTCGCTCGCCAGACGCCAGATGACGGGCACGAACATCAGCAGCAGAAGGAAGGGATAGACGGCGACGATCTCGTAGCCCTTCCCGTCGGACGGCACGTCGAAGAAGGGCCAGCCGAAGTGGTTCGGAAACTGCTGGGCCTGACCGAAGACGACCTGGCGGTTGAACTCGGCGAGGCTCATTCCGTAGCCGATCCGGAAGAACAGCACCTCCGACACGACTCCGACCAGGATTCCGGCGGCGAGGGCGACACATCGTGTCAGCCTCTCCCGCACCGCTGCCTCGTCCCGCCCGATGAGCTCGTACAGTCCCGCCGCACCGGTCAGCAGGATCGCCAGCTCGACGTGCTGCCAGAAGAGGGCCGCCGGCACCAGCACCCGCACGACCAACGACCAGCGTCCGGAGTCGAGCCGACCTCCGGGCAGGAGGATGAACGCGAAGACGACAGGGAGGACGTACTTCACCTGGGCGGGCGACGCGAGCGTCAGGACGGCCAGCGCCATTGCGGCCATCGCAGCCGGATGTACGCGTCTGCGCAGCCCCATCGCGGCCACGAGGACGGCAGACAGGGTCACACCGAAGAAGCGGCCCAGGAAGAACTCCCACCACAGAGGGTCACCACCGGCCAGGCGATAGACCAGGCTGTTCACCCACCACGAACCGGCGTTCCAGCCGTGCTGGAAGTCGACCAGCGGGACCGCACCCTCGGCGGTGAGCTTGCCGAGGTAGTACTGCGCGCCTCTGTCCCCGGTCAACGGCTCCATCTGCGCGGTGAGGGTGTAGGCGGCATGCACAACGGCGACCACGACGATCACAGCGAAGGTCGCCCACCTGACCGGACCGATGGCCTCACGCACTCGGCGTGCGGGCGAGGGGGTTGCCGTCGTGGCCACCGCATCGGGCATGGTCCGAACGTACGCGCTGTCACAGATGACTGGGGGCGGAACGCTGGGACCGCCCGTCAGACCTGCTCAGCGCGATGCTTGATCAGTCGCGACGCGTCCTGTGCTCCGAGCCTGATCTCGTGTTCCACGTCGTCGCCGTCCACGATGAACTCGAGTACGCCCTCATCCGTGTAGAAGCGACGTACCAACGCCTCGAGGTCCTCTGCCTCGCTCAGGCCCAGCCGAACAGCCAGCGCGACGATGTCGTCAGCGTCCTTCGCGCGCTGCGCGATGAGCTTCGTCGCGAGCAGGAAGTCATCCGAGGCATACGTGACGCGAAGTCCCGGAAAATCTGGAGGCTCGAACAGCGTCGGAGGGAGCGGCGGCATCCACATGTTGGCGTTCGAGTTGAGCCAGTTCATCGGTAGTCCACGTTCAGCCGCCAGCGCGCGGGCCGCCTCGATCACCGCCGGCTGGCGGGTGATTCCGTCGATGTCGACGGTCACCCGGTCCTCGCGGATCCCGGTTGCGGCGATGGCGGCGCCACCAACGACGAAGACAGACGCGGCGACGCCACGGTCCCGAAGTCGTCCATCGAGCGCCGAGAGCAGCTCTTGGATCTCGGATGCGGTGAACTCGTGGCGCCGGTCAGCGTTCATGCCGTGGCCAGGTCACGCTCTGGGACATAGATGTGGAGACGGCGAAGCCATGGTGGGGTCCGAGCGACGACCCGCTCAGGGCTGAGGAAGGGATGAGGTGGCCGCCAGTCCTCCTCGAGCGGTTCGATCCGGGTCCACTCAGGCGCGGTGACACCCGCTTCGTCGAACTCGTGCGATGCGAGCGCTGCAAGCAGGGCGTCGAACCCGACGTTGCCGGTCGGTCCAGGAGCGGCTTCCCAAGAACCTGTCAGATCGAGGTCGTTGTACGCCGAGTCGGTAAGCAAGAGGCGCAGGTGGTCTCGCCCCTGGAGCAGCATCCGCCACGCCCAAGTGGTCTCCCCCGCTCTGAGCGCCCGGCGGATCTCGGCCGCGGTCTCGGGAGCGGACATCAGCCGATGCTCACGCACTTTCGAGAGGGCATTCGCCAGTCGACGCCCCCGGACGCAGAACCAGGCGGACGGCCGCGTCGCTCCCGTCAGGTATGTGGACATCCGCGGCGCCGATGTCCCGACCGCACGTGCGAAGGCAGCCTGCGAGAGCCCGCTGAGCTCGATCGACCGCCTCAGAGCATCGATGACTTCCTGGGTGTCGCGGTCGGGAATCTGCGGCTGCACGCAAATAGCGTACCACCGGAACGTTATCGAATTCGATAACGTCAACTGTAGTTAGCCTTCCGGAGTCGGAATCGCCTTGCCCTGGCGGATGATGAGATCGCGCTGGGCGATCTCGCCGCGGGACTTGTGGGTCCAGATCGTGACGGCGGTGGCCTGCTTCTCGATCCTGACGACCGAGCACGGGACGTAGTTGGCGCGGATGGCGTCGGTGAGCCACGGCTGCGGCGTGTGCAGCGGCATCGTCTCGATGATGACCGGGATCGACCCGTCCTCGAGCTGAGGCACCAGCACGTCCTCGTACTGCGCGAAGTCGTAGTGGAACAGGTAGTAGGGCGTCGGGTTGGTGATCTCCAGCGCGTCATAGAGCTCGAGATAGTTGGGCATCACGAGTGCCTCGCGGGCGCCGCCGCTGCAGCGTTCGTACTCCGGGCCTGCCCAGCGGGCGATCGAGTCGCTCACCGCGAAGGACTTCGCGTCGCGGCGCATGTCGTCGAGGTGGTCGACGGCGGCAAGAGCGGGTACGCCGCCCAGCACGACCAGCGCGCCGGCGGAGACCGCTGCGGTGGCTCCTCGGAGGAACGCTCCTCCGAGGACCGCCCCAGCGATCGCCAGGGCCACGAGGAGGACCGCGCCGAGCATGCTCTGCAGGCCGAAGCCGATCCAGAGGGTGGCGGCCGCCCAGGCGGCGCCTGCTGCGGCCAGAAGTAGCGCGAAAGCCGACCGTGTTGGTTTCGACACGCCTCCGCCTAGCGGCTCCGTCGGCTCAACCAGCGAGGCGCGGCGCTCGTAGAGCTCGGCCACCGCCAGGACGACGGCGAGGAGGACGAGGGCGGAG
Organism: Nocardioides sp. NPDC006303; assembly: GCF_040613175.1. Classification (NCBI taxonomy): domain Bacteria; kingdom Bacillati; phylum Actinomycetota; class Actinomycetes; order Propionibacteriales; family Nocardioidaceae; genus Nocardioides; species Nocardioides sp. NPDC006303. The sequence goes on along the minus strand of NZ_JBEXRR010000029.1, from coordinate 25,401 downwards.
ACGGTGGTGGTGTGGGGGTTGTCGACGCGGCGGATCGGGACGACTACGAGGACCAGCCCGGCCAGCGCGATCAGCCGGGTGGAGTCCGAGATCCGCTGCCACACCAGCGGCACGAACGGGATCAGCAGCGCGAACGGGTAGAGCGCCAAGATGAAGAAGCGCCCCGACTCGGTCGGCAGGTCGAAGAAGTTCCACACGGCGTACTGCGAACCCTGGTGCGTCTCGGTCTGCCCGAGGATCACCTGTCGGTTGAAGTCGGCGAAGGAGAGCCCCCACACGAGCTTGTACGCCATCGCCTCGACGACCAGCCCGAGCACGAATCCACCGGCCAGCTGGACGCAGTTGAGGATCCGGGTGCGCCAAGGCGCCGAGCGCCGCGCGAACAGCTCGAAGAGCCCCGAGGCGCCGGTGAGGAGCACTGCCAGCTCGACGTACTGCCAGAAGACGAGGGCCGGGAGGAGCACCCGCGCGGCCGCGGCGAGGCGTGGGCGTGACTCGAGCCAACCGGTCGGCAGCAGGACGAAGACCCACAGCAGGCAGATCGTGTACTTGATGTGCAGCGGGGTGGCCAGCAGGAACACCCCGAGCGCGAGCGCGATCATCACGGCCGGGTGCAGCCGCAGACGGACGCCGATGGCGGCGGCGAGGATCGCGCCGAGGCCGGCGCCGAGCAGGCGGCCCCAGAGGAAGTACCAGATCGTCGGGCTGCCGCTCGCGATCGCGTAGAGCGCCGCGTTGACCCAGAACGAGCCGGCGTTCCAGCCGTGCTCGAAGTCGACCAGCGGGATCGCGCCGTGGGCGGTGATCTCGGCCAGGTGGTACTGCGCGCCGAAGTCCTGGGTCAGGAACGAGCCGTTCTGGGCGCCGACCGAGTAGGCCGCCCAGACCAGCGCAGCGACGCAGACCCCGGCGAACGTCGCCCAACGCACAGCTCCGACTGGTTCGTCTTGCTCCCCCGGTGATGCCATGCGCCAGACCTTAGAGCGCGTGAGCGGCGGCGTGGATAATCCACGCCGCCGCTCACGAAACGTACGAGATCAGCCCTTCGTCAGGACCGAGGTGCGCTCGGGGTAGGGCAGGGTCGGGGTGAGACCGGCGTGGATGGTCTCCTTCATCCCCGAGGCGGCGATGGCCTCGACGTAGCGCTTGCGGCGGCTGTTGTCGAAGACGATGATCCCGCCGGGAGCGAGCCGGTCCTTGGCCTTCTCCAGGCACGCCTCACGGGCACGCCCGTCGATCACCACGAGGTCGAACTCGCCGTCGACGTCGTCGATGGAGTTGACGTACGCCTCGAAGTCGAGGCCCGCGTGGCCCTCCTTCTGGGAGGGGACGACGGGGTTGTCGCTGGCGACCGGCTCGATGACCCGCAGCGAGATCTTCTCCTCGCCGGCGAGCTCGGCCTGCATCATCTCGCCGAAGCCCTTGTGGTGCTCGACGGAGTGGATCTCGTCGGCGCGACGGGAGAGCCAGATGGTGGAGGCGCCGGAGCCGTACTCATAGATCCGGATCGGGCGCTCACGCTCGCTCAGCCAGGCGTCGACCGCGGCGATCGCGTCGTAGGTCCACCACGGCACGTCGAGCTTCGCCATCGCCAGGGAGTCGTAGACCTTGGTCAGCGAGTGGGCCCAGTGACGCCAGCGCTGCTCGACCGGCGGCGCGGTCTCCTTCGCGAGTCCCGTCTTCGTCAGCCCGCGACCGACGGCCTTGAGGGAAGCGGCATAAGACTGCTTGGCCAAGGAAAGCGGGGAACGACCTGAGGTGGACATTGATCTCCAGGGAAAGGATTGTCGGGGAGCCCTAGGAAGGACTACCCAGGGAACGATACCGGCGAACGCTCCCCCTTACTCGGAACGTTCTGCCAAACGCTTGGTGAGTCGCGCAAGAACATCCGGCGGCAGGAAAGCCGACACATCCCCACCGAAATGGGCCATCTCCTTGATCAGCGAGGAGGAGACCGCCGCCCAGCGCGGGTCGTTGAGCAGGAAGACGGTCTCGACGCCGGTCATGTGGGCGTTCATCTGCGCCATCGGCGCCTCGTACTCCAGGTCGGGCGCCCCGCGCAGCCCCTTCACGATCGCCTGGGCGTCTATCTCGACGCAGAAGTCGGTGACCAGGCCGGTGAACCCCTGGACCCGTACGTTGCCCAGCGGAGCGGTCACCTCGGTGATCATCTCCATCCGCTCCTCGGCCGTGAACAGGCGCTTCGACTTCGACGGGTTGACCCCGACGGCGACGACGACCTCGTCGAACATCGCCGAGGCGCGCGTGAAGATGTCGAGGTGGCCGAACGTGGGCGGGTCGAACGAACCCGGGCACACCGCGCGACGCGTCATTTGTTTTCTTCTCCCATTCGATCAGTCCAGCCGGTCAGTCCGGTGCGTGGCCGTACCAGAGCGTGGTCTCGCCGTACTTCTTCGACTTCTGGTCGGTGAACCCGTCGGGCCAGACCGGCTCGGGGCTGCGTGCGGACCGCTCGACGACGACCAGAGCGCCCGGAACCAGCCAGCCGTGCTTGACCAGCAGCGCGATGTCCTCGGAGACCGCGTCGTCGGAGAGCGGGTAGGGCGGGTCGAGGAAGACCAGGTCGTAGGGAGCCGGCGGCGGCGTCACCAGGGTGCTCGCCACCGTGGCCGCGACCACGTGGGCCCGCGGGAAGCCGAGCTCCTTCGCATTGGACCGGATCACCCCGGCCGTACGCCGGTCCGACTCGACCAGGGTCACGACCCCGGCGCCGCGGGACCATGCCTCCAGCCCGACCGCGCCGGTGCCGGCGTAGAGGTCGAGGAAGCGCAGTCCGGCCAGAGAGCCGTAGGAGGACTCGATCGCCGAGAAGAGCGCCTCGCGGACCCGATCGGTGGTGGGACGGGTCCGCACCCCCTTGGGAGCGAGTAGGCGTCGCCCTCCTGCGACGCCACCGATGATCCGAGTCATTGGGATACCTTAGGACTTTTCCAAGTAGTCGGCGGAAGCGGACTCCTCGATCTCGGTGACCCGCTCGGCCAGGAGCGGTGCGGTCGCGAGCTCCGGGTCGGCCTCGAGCAGCGCCTCGGCCGCCTCGCGCGCCTCCAGGATGGTCTCCTCGTCACGGAGCACACGCAGGCTCTCCAGGCTCGATCGCCGCCCCGACTGGGAGGCGCCGAGCACGTCTCCCTCGCGGCGCTGGTCGAGGTCGACCCGGGACAGCGCGAACCCGTCGGTGGTCTGGGCGACCGCGTCGAGGCGGGTCCTGGCCGGCGTGCCGGCCTCGGCGTGGGAGACCAGCAGGCACAGCCCGTGCAGCCCGCCACGGCCGACCCGGCCACGGAGCTGGTGGAGCTGGGAGACCCCGAAGCGGTCGGCGTCGAGGATGACCATGGTGGTGGCGTTGGGTACGTCCACGCCGACCTCGATCACGGTGGTGGCGATCAGCACATCGATGTCGCCGGCGGCGAAGGCGCTCATGGTGCGCTCCTTCTCCTCGGCGGGAAGCTTGCCGTGGAGCTTGGCGACGCTCAGCCCCTGCAACGGACCGGTGGTCAGCTCCTCGGTGACCTCGTCGACGGCGGAGAGCTGGGCCGGGGCGGCCTTGACCTCGTTGCCGTCGGCGTCGAAGTCGCGCTGGTCGCTCTCCCCCTGCTCGGACTCGTCGCCGCTGATCCGGGGGGCGACGACGTAGACCTGGTGGCCGTTCTCGACCTCTTCCTTGACGCGTTCCCACACCCGGGCGATCCACGCGGGATGGTCCACGAGCGAGACCAGGTTGGTCTGGATCTCGGCACGTCCGGCCGGGAGCTCGGTGAGCGTGGAGACCTCGAGGTCGCCGAAGACGGTCATCGCGACCGTGCGCGGGATCGGCGTCGCGGTCATCACCAGCAGGTGCGGCGGGGTGCCGGCCTTGTCGGTGAGGGCGGCCCGCTGCTCGACGCCGAAGCGGTGCTGCTCGTCGACGACGACCAGGCCGAGATCGTCGAACATCACCTGGTCCTGGAGCAGGGCGTGGGTGCCGACGACGATCCCGGCCTCGCCGGTGGCGATCCGGCTCAGCGGCCCCTTGCGCTGGGTCTTGGTCATCGAGCCGGTCAGCAGCTCGACATGGGTCTGCTCCTGGTCACCGGCGAAGAGCCCGCCGGCCAAGCCGCTGGCGGCCAGATCGCCGAGCATCGCGGTGATCGACCGGTAGTGCTGCTGGGCGAGCACCTCGGTCGGCGCCAGCAGCGCGGCCTGGCCCCCGGAGTCGACCACCCTCAGCATCGCGCGCAACGCGACCAGCGTCTTGCCGGAGCCGACCTCGCCCTGGAGCAGGCGGTTCATCGGGTGGGGCTGGGCCAGCGCCGCCTCGAGCTCCTCGCCGATCTCATCCTGTCCCTTGGTCAGGGTGAACGGGAGCCGCTCGTCGAAGGCCTCGAGCAGGTGGTGGACGCCGCCGGTGCGGGCGGTCGTGCCCAGCGCCTGGAGCGCCCGCCGTCGGCGTCCCAGGACCAGCTGCAGCCCGAGCGCCTCCTCGAACCGGAAGCGGTGCAGGGCGCGCTGGACGTCCTTGGGCTCATGGGGCGCGTGGATCAGGTCCAGGGCGTCGCGCAGCCCCGGAACGGCGTACGTCTCCCGGAGCTGCTCCGGGAGCACATCGGTGACATCCTCGACGACCTGCCGGGCGAACCGCACCGCGCGCATCACGTCCCAGTGCTGGAGTCCGGCGGTGAGGGGGTAGATCGGGAAGAGCTCGGTCAGCTCCTCGACCGCCATCTGGTTGTCGGCCGCCTCGGCGGCGTTCTCGGAGTCGGACGGGTCACCGAAGACGACCATCTGCGGGTTGGCCAGCTGCCACTCGCCGCGGAACGATCCGGCCTTGCCGACGAAGACGCCGCGGACACCCGGGGCGAGCACGCCGCGACGCCACTCGGCGATCCGCTGGGACTTGGAGAAGAAGGTGAGCTGCAGGTCGGCGGTGCCGGCCTTGAGCTGGGTCTCGACGCGGAAGGCGGGCCGGCCGGTGCGGCGGTCGGTGTGCTGCCGTACGACGCTGCGGACCACCTCGCCGAGCACCGTGAGCATCTCGCCCTCGTGCAGCTGCGGCGTCTGGCTGAGGTCGGCGGTGCGCAGGTAGCGCCGCGGGAAGTGGTAGAGCAGGTCCCCGACGGTGCGCAGCCCGAGACCCTTGGTGAACTTCGTGGCGTGCTTGCTGTTACCCAGCACGGCCTCGATCGGCGACTCGAGGGTGATCGGCACCGTCTCTTCTCCTCTACTCCACCGACATCAGGAGGGGGTAGCGCTCCTGGCCTCCGTCGTACACCATCACATCAACGGCCGGGTGGTTGGCAGCCAGCCACGCCGCGACGGCCTCGGCGAGCTCGCCCGTCGGGTCCTCGAGGCCGGAGACCAGCGTCACCAGCTCGCCGCCACCACCGATGAGCCGGGCGAGCACGTAGGTCGCACATGTCTCCAGGTCCTGGCCGACCTTGACGAAGTCTCCGTCGAGCACCCCGAGCGCGTCACCCGGCATACACGGCCCCGCCATGGTAATCGCTCGGGTGTTCGAGATGGTGACCGCGCCATGCCGCGCGTGTCGCGCGGTGGCGGTCATCTCGAGCACGTCCTTGTCGAACTTCCGGCCGGGCTCGTGGACCGCGATCGCCGCCAGTCCCTGCACCTGGCTGCGGGTCGGGATCACCGCGACGTTGATGTCGAGGTCGTCCTCGGCCGTGCGGGCCGCGGCCTCGGCCGACTGCCGGGTCGGGAAGTCGTTGGGGAGCACGATCACCTCGTCGGCGCCGGAGGCGGTGATCGCCTCGAGCAGCTCGGAGGTCGTCGGGCGCCGATGCGGGCCACCCTCGATCACGATCGCCCCGGCACCGCGGAAGAGCTCGGCCAGACCCGGCCCGGCCGCGAACGCGATCACCGCGCGGCCGCCACGGGTGGCGTGGCGATGGGCCTGGCCGGCGATCTGCTCGGCGAAGTGGGTCACATGGATCCGGTGCGGCCGCCCGGCGTTGATCCCCGCCTCGATCGCGGCGCCGACGTCGTCGACGTGGACGTGCACGTTCCAGATGCCCTCGCCGCCGACCACGACCAGCGAGTCGCCCAGCGGCTGGAGCCGCTTGCGGAGGTCGGCGATCGCGGCGTCCTCGGCGTCGAGCAGGTACATCACCTCGTACGCCGGGCCGCCGGGCTCCAGCGCGTGGCCGTCGGCCGCGCCCATGCCTGTCTGGATCGGGATCGGGATGTGCGGGGTGTTCGCCATCGGCGTCTGCGGGCTCGGACGGCGACCGGTCAGGGCGGTCTCGAAGGCGTCGAGCAGCACGCAGATCCCGCGGCCACCGGCATCGACCACCCCGGCAGCGGCCAGTGCGGGCAGCTGCTCCTGCGTACGGGCAAGAGCGGCGCGGGCCGCGCTGGCGGCGACCGACATCACGTCGCGGGTGCGTGCGGTCTCATCGATCTCGACGCACGCCTCGGCCGCGTCCGCGGCGGCCCGGAGCACGCTGAGCATGGTGCCCTCCTGGGGCTCCCCCACCGCGGCGTACGCGGCGTTGCCGGCGCTGCGCAGCGCGTCGGCGAAGACCGTGGCGGTCCGCTCCTCCTCGGTGGCCTGGATCAGGCGGCGCAGCAGGGCGCCGATCATCTCGGCCAGGATCACGCCCGAGTTGCCGCGGGCGTCCAGGAGCGCGCCGCGTGAGAAGGCGCGCAGCCCCTCTCGCCAGTCGGAGCCGGTGAACTCGCGTAGCCGGTCACGGGCCGCTGCGATCGTGAGGTAGAGGTTGGTGCCGGTGTCGCTGTCAGGCACGGGGAAGACGTTGAGCGCGTCGATCTCCTCGCGGTGCGACGCGAGCGCGTCGGTCGCCAGGTCGCCGAACCGGCGGAACAGATCGAGCTTGACCTCGGCCACGCGGCCCTCCCTACTCCTCGACACCCTGCATACACCCAGACACCGTGACTCCGGACACACTTCCCGGTATTGCGGCCCCAAGGTTAGGCGGTGCCTGGGCACGGGGTAAACGACGGGTGAACAAATCCGAGGCTGCAGCAAAGACACGAGCGAGTAACACCTTCTGCCGAGTTGCGCCCCACCTCGGTGACGATCATCCCTAGTGTGGACGTGTCCCCAACGCCGAAGGACTCACGGATGTCGATCCCGACCCCGACCCCACGCGCGAAACGCGTCAACGAAATCTTCGACTTCTCGGCCGGGCGCGGCCTTGAGATCGGACCCTTGCACCAACCGCTCGTCCCCCGAGATGCCGCGGAGGTCGCCTATCTGGACCTCTACGACCGAGACCGGCTCTACGAGTCGTACGCCGAGCATTCCCAGGTGAATCACGACACCATCCCCGAGATCGACTATCCGATGTGGGACGGCACCCGGATGCGTACGCTCGAGGAGGCGGCCAAGGAGGGTGCCCCGTTCGACTGGGCACTGGCCAGCCACGTCGTCGAGCACGTCCCCGACCTGGTCGGATGGCTGGCGCAGGTCGAGGCCGTCGTCGCTCCCGACGGGGCTCTCGTCCTGGTCGTCCCCGACCGGCGCTACACCTTCGACGCCCATCGCCCGCCCACGACGATGGGGCAGATCCTGCAGGCGTACGAGGCCGGCGACACGATCCCGTCGGTGCGCGCCGTCTTCGATCACCACCGGAGTGCGGTCAACACCGACGCCAAGCGCCTCCACCACCGCGGGCCGAGCGAGGCCGAGACCTGTATCCACGACCTCGGCTACACCAAGGCCCAGGTCGAGCGTGCCCGCCGGGGCGAGTACGTCGACTGCCATGTGTGGACCTACACCGACCGCTCGTTCCCCGAGATCATCGCCGAGCTGCGCCGCCTGGGGCTGACCGGCTGGTCGGTCGAGTCCCTCCTGCCCGTGCCCGAGAACGACATCGAGTTCTACGTCGTCCTGCGCCGCGGCCTCTCCCCCGAGCTCCCGGCGGTGCCCGCCATCCCGGACTGGGTCGAGCACGGCCTCGAGCTGCGCGACGAGGTCGCCAAGCTGCGTGAGGTCGTCGCGGACCAGCGGCGGCGGCTCGAGTCGCAGCGCAAGCAGCTCGCCGGCCAGCGCGCCGAGATCGACGATCTGCGTGGGTCGAAGCGGTGGAAGCTGGCCACCGCGCTGGCCGCGCCGCTGGACAGGTGGCGGGATCGCCGCTCGGACGACTGACGATTTCGCCGCGCACAGCCGGACGGGCTACGCTTGTTCGGTTGTCTCGGCAGGGCAGCCGTTCATCGCGCCCGCCGACACTATCCAATCGACCTCGATCATCTATTCAACCTCAGGAGTTCACGGTGGCTGCCGTCTGCGACATCTGCGACAAGAAGCCGGGCTTCGGCAACAACCGGCCGTGGTCCAAGAAGGCGACCAGGCGCCGCTTCGACCCCAACATCCAGCGCGTTCGCGCCGTCATCAACGGCACCCCGAAGCGCATGAATGTCTGCACGACCTGCATCAAGGCCGGCAAGGTCGCTCGCTGACCCGGGATCTTCCTCGCACGAAGGCCGCTGCCCACTCGGGCAGCGGCCTTCGTCGTTCTCAGAAGTGCGTCCAGCCCGTCGAACCCTCGTAGACCTTCCCGTCGACCGTGACCGGTTCGCCACCAGGCTCGCCGATCGTCCCGATCACAGTCCACCCCTGTGGCAGCTCGACGTCAGGCGGGAACGCGGCGAGCAGGGAGTGGTCCTCTCCCCCGCCCAGCACGAACGCGAGCGCGTCGGCGCCGGTCGCCGAGGCGACCGCGTTGAGCTCGTCGGGGACGGTCAGCGCAGCGGTGTGTACGTCGATGGAGACCTCCGAGGCATCGGCGATGTGCCTGGCCTCGGACAGGAGCCCGTCGGAGACGTCGATCAGCGCCGAGGCACCGGCCGCCGCTGCGGCGGGGCCGGCTGCGTACGGCGGTTGTGGGCGGCGGTAGGCGTCGACCAGCACCCGTGGTGACCGGAACCCTCGCTTGAGGATCGCCAGGCCGGCCGCGGCCCACCCCTGGCGGCCGCACAGCGCGAGTACGTCGCCGGGCTCCGCGCCCGAGCGCAGCACCGGCGCTTGAGCGACCGCGCCGATGGCGGTCACGGAGATGACGATCTGGTCGGCGCCGGTGACGTCACCGCCGACGACGGAGGCCCCGACCAGCGCGCACTCCGCGGCGAACCCCTCCGCGAAGTCGACGGCCCACTCGGCGGGAAGGTCCGAGGGAAGGGCGAGCCCGAGGGTCATCGAGTGTGCGACGCCACCCATCGCGGCGATGTCGGCGAGGTTCTGGCCCGCTGCCCGGTGGCCGATGTGGGACGCCTCGGCCCAGTCCCGCCGGAAGTGGCGGCCTTCGACGAGCAGGTCGGTCGAGACCACCACATGGCCCTGCTTGACCCGCACCAGCGCGGCGTCATCGCCGGGGCCGACCAGCACCTGCTCCCCCTGGGCGAAGTGCTTGGTCATCTCGGTGATCAGCCCGAACTCGCCGATGTCGGCGAGCGTCGTGTCCCTCGGAAAAGCCATGGCACCATCCAACCCTCCTCTCCGCGCGCGGAGATACCGGGACACGCATCACCGTGTCTCCGAGCTTCGCTCGGTCACTCCCTCGTTCGGCGCGAGCGGACGAGCAAGCTCGCCGCTCGGCCTCACTCCGGTCGTCTTATCCCCAGGGTCGGTGTAGGTCGATCGATAGATAACGCGATAGGTTACTTGCCTGACGTTGTGCCAAGGAAGGCACGGAGAACAGGAGCAGCACCATGGTCGTACAGGCGTACATCCTCATCCAGACCGACGTCGGCAAGGCCGCAGAGGTCGCCACCGAGATCGGCAAGATCCAGGGCGTGACCCTGGCTGAGGACGTCACCGGTCCGTACGACGTGATCGTCCGCGCCGAGGCCCGCAACGTCGACGAGCTCGGCAAGCTGGTCGTGGCCCGCGTCCAGAGCCTCGAGGGCATCACCCGCACCCTGACCTGCCCGGTCGTCCACATCTGAGATTGACGGCTCTTCCCGGCCGTCTGTTAGAACGAACCCATGAGCACACCTCCTCTTTCCGGACCTGTCGCCGTCATCGCCGGCGGGCTCAGCCACGAACGCGACGTGTCGCTGGCCTCTGGCCGCAACCTCGTGCGCGAGCTGTCGGCGCTGGGCGTGGAGGTGGCTGCGTACGACTTCGACCGGGCGCTGCTGCACAACCTCGAGCGTGACAAGGCGGTCGTGGCGCTGCCGGCGCTGCACGGCCAGTTCGGTGAGGACGGCGAGATCCAGACGCTCCTGGAGCTGATCGGGATCCCGTACGTCGGCACCCTCTCCACCTCCTGCCGCGTCGCGTTCGACAAGACGGCTGCCCGCGAGCTTCTGCGCCGCGGGGGCATCCCCGTGCCGGACTCGGTCTCGCTGTCGTCCACGACGTTCCGCGACGTCGGCGCGCCGGTGCTGATGGAGCACGTCATCTCGCGGCTGGGTGAGCGGGTCGTGGTCAAGCCCTCGCGCGGCGGCTCCGCGCTCGGCGTCACCGGCGTCGACGGCCTCTCCGCCCTCCCCGCGGCCCTGGTCAAGACCTACGCCTACTGCGACGAGGCGCTCATCGAGCGCTTCTACGCCGGCATCGACGTCTCCGTGGTCGTCCACGAGACCGACGAGGGCGTCAAGCCGCTGACCCCGATCGCCATCGACTTCAGCAAGGGCCACGAGTTCGACTTCGCGGCGCGCTACACCGCGGAGTTCGTCGGCTTCGGCCGCCCCGACCTCCCCGACGCGCTGCTCGCCGAGCTGGGCGAGACCGCCGTACGCGCTCACGAGCTGCTCGGCATGCGTGACATCTCCCGCACCGACTTCATGGTCACCCCCGACGGCAGCTTCGTCGTCCTCGAGGTCGCCATCACTCCCGGCGCCACCGAGACCAGCGTCTTCCCCTTCGCCGCCAAGCACGACGGCACCTCGATGGGCGAGGTCACCCTCGCCCTCCTCAAGCGCGCCCTCTCCCGCTGACCCCGCCGGTCGCCAGGGATACCCGGTTGACCGGGTATCCCTGGACATGACGGGCACTGAAACACCCACCCAGTCCACGAAGTGCCCGTCAAGCCCTGCCGTACGTCTCACTAACCGGACCGCGAGAACAGTCATCAAGCCGCCGCGCGCGCAAAGGCAGCGCGGATCCTGGCGGCGACCCGCTCAGGGCTGGCGAGATCGGCCCAGGTCAAACGGATACACCGCCAACCTGTGAGTTCCTCGATCATCTCCTGTCGGCGCTTCTCCCTGAGCACCACGTCAGTGACCGACTCACCCTCGCGTAACAACTCCTGATACTTGATACGGCCGTCGAACTCCACCCACACCCCATACTCCGGCCACGCGAAGTCGAGTCGAGCGACTATGTTTCCCGAGTCATCGGATACCTCGTACTGCGGACAAGGCATCGGCAACGCTTGGGCGAAGCAAAGGTGGAACACGCGCCCCTCGCCGACGGACTCGATCCGGCCATCGGCGAGCCGGAGGACCAAGTCAGTGGTCAAGGTCTGAGGCCAATGATCCATCGCACCGGCGTAGCGCTGGACAAGCTGTTCCATCGTGACCGGTTTGCGATGCAGGAGGCAGCTCGTGAGGACGAGACCGACCTCGACCCGCGCCATGGTGGTGACCTCTAGTAGGGCCCTCACCGGTGAGGTGACGTCGACGTCACCAATGCGTACGACATCCCCTTCGACCAAGCGTCCGCGATGCTGCTGGACGCCGGCCTCCTTGCGCCCGCTCTTTCCGTCTCGTCTCGTCAGATGCAGGTTTCGAAGGTCGAGTCCCCACGAAGGCACCGCTTCGGGATAGAGGGCGATCGCGGACGTATGGGAGATCACGACCTCCGTCTTCGCCTGCTTCGCCGCGGCTCGGGCGCGCACCGCGTGCTGAGAGCGTTCATCGAGCGCGGCAAACGGCGCGGCGTTCACGTACGCCCCGCGGCGGGCGCGTGCAAACTGGCCAGACCGGACGGATCGCAGGATCGTGGCATCGTCATAGCCCGACGCGAGCAACTCCCGCCGCAGTCGGATTGGCATGAGACGTACATCATCGGGATCTAGGTTCATGCCGCTCAGCCTGGCCATGACCTAGGACAATCTTCGAGGCCCGGAGGCCTCTCTGTGGATAACTCGAACCTCAAGTGCACCTGTGGACGCCAACCGGCCCGAGTCACTGTCACCGCGGCTCGGGCTGGCTCAGAAATTGAGACCGTCGGATCGACTCGACGGGCACTTCGTGGACTGGACGGGTGTTTCAGTGCCCGTCATGTCCAGGGATACCCGGTCGACCGGGTATCCCACGCCCGCCACAACCTCAGCGGCTCGTCCTGACGTAAACCACGCCGAGTCGGCGCGTTAGAACGCGCCGACTCGGCGTGGTTTTCGGTCAGCTTGCGCCGACTCGGGGTCAGCTCAGGCCGGTGAGCTTGCCGGCGATGCCACCGGCGGCCTTGAGGGCGACGCCCTCCTCGAAGTTCCGGGTCACCTGAGGGATGTGCTTCTCGGCCTCGGCGATGGCGCTGGTGAGGACCTCGGAGGCGGGGGTGTCGGGCCACAGGTAGAGCGAGAGGGCGCCGGGGATGGAGTTGACCTCGTTGATGTAGACCTCGCCCTTGCCGTCGGAGAGGAAGTCGATGCGGAGGATGCCGGTGAGGCCGGTGAGCTCCACGACGCGTACGGCCAGGTCCTTGATCTGCTTCGTGACCGACTCCTCGACCTGGGCGGGGAACTCGCGCGGAGAGGAGGAGAGGCCGTCGGTGTGGACGTACTTGGCGGAGTAGTCGTACATCTTCGCCTCATCCGAGCGCAGCGGACGCTCGACGTCGCTCACCACGACCTCGGGCGCGGTGCGCACCGAGGCGTTGAGGTCGAAGAGGTCGGGACGGTACGGCTCGACGACCGCGCCCGCGCGCAGGTGCGGGGAGGTGTTGAGGAGCGCCAGGCCGGTCTCGTAGTCGTCGACGACCTCGATGCCGATCGAGGAGCCGCCGAAGCGCGGCTTGACGATGTAGGGGCCCTCGAAGGACGGGGCGGCGTAGCGCGAGAGCAACTCGCGCTGCAGCGACGGGAGGCCGGCGTTGAGCATGACCGCGCCGAAGGCGAGCTTGTCCATGCCGAGCGCGGCCGCGGCCGGGGTCGCGCCGGTCGCCTTGAGGCCGGCGAGCTCGAAGAGCCACTGGATGCCGCCGGCCTCGCCCGCGCCGCCGTGGAAGGCGGAGAGGATCGGGCCGGTCTCGAGGCGCTTTCCGCCGCCGAAGCCGCCGACGGTGTAGAACCCGTCGCCCTTCTCGGAACCGAGGCGGAACTCGACGGCCTTGGAGCCCTTCGGCTCGCCGCCGAGGAAGTCACGCGCCTCCTGCTTGGCGGGCACCAGGAACCACTTGTCGGAGCGCGCCCAGTAGAGACACGTCACCTCGACGCCGGCACCGGAGAGGACCCGCTCGGCCTGAAGGCCGGTGAGGATGCTGATGTCGTGCTCGGCGCTGGGACCGCCGAAGACGATGGTGGCCTTGGTTACGCTCATGGTGAAAGCTCCTGAGGGTCCTACGCGTAGTGGTCGGGGAGGTCGTTCTCGTACAGCACCACGTCGCCCTCCTTGGCCGCGGTCAGAGCATGATCCGCTGCCGCCTTACGGCTCTCGAACGCAGTGGTTCGCGCTGGCTCCCCCGAACGCAGCGCTTTTCGGTTGGTGCGACCGACGATGCACAGCCGCATCTTGTCGGAGGCCGTGGCAGCCTGCGCGAACTCGATGTTGCGCGCGGCCTGCTCAGTGCCCAGCTCGACCATACCGGGCGTGATGGTCCACACCGTGCCCGACTCCCCTGCCAGCCGCTTGGCCTTCGCGAGCGCCGCGGCGGCACCGGTGGGGTTGGAGTTGAACGTGTCGTCGACGACCCAGACGCCGCCGGGCGTCCTGTTGGCCTCGGCGCGGTGGGGCGTGCCGGGGATAGACGCCAGCCGCTGGGTGATCGTCTCGATCGGGACCTCGACCGCGAGGGCGAGGCCGACGGCGATCGCCACGTTGATCGGGTGCCCGACCTCGTCGGGCAGCTGGACGGCGTACGTCTCGCCGTTGATCTGGAGCGCGCCGTCGGCCACCACGACCTCGGCGGTGGTGCCAGGTACGGCGGAGCAGGCGATGACGCGCTTGCTGGCGCGGAGGTTCTCGGCGATGAGGGCGAGCTCGGGTACGTCGATGTTGAGCACCACGGTCGAGGCCTTCGGGAGGATCTCCGACTTGGCCTTCACGATCGTCTCGCGCGACTTCATCCGCTCCAGGTGGGCCTCGCCGATCGTGGTGATCGCGGCGACCTCGGGGGGGAAGATCTCGGTCAGCTCGGCGATCTCGCCGGGGCCGTAGGTGCCCATCTCGGCGACGAAGATGTCGGTGCCGGGCTGGAGGCGGTCGTTGACCGCGCGGGAGAGGCCCATCGCGTTGTTGAAGCTCGCCGGCGAGGCCAGCGTCGACCAGCGGCCCTGCATGAGGTGGGTCGCGTAGTTCTTCGTCGACGTCTTGCCGTAGGAGCCGGTGATCGCGACGATCCGCGGGTTGACCTTCTTGATCGTGGCGGCCGCCTGGACCTGCCACTTCTTCGCCATCGCCTTCTCGATCGGCCACATGATCGCCAGCGCCGCCTCGGCCAGCGGGACCGCGAGGATCGGGAGCAGGCCGGCAGCGGCCGGGACGACGAGCGCGATCACGACGGTGACGATCGCGTGCAGCACGAAGAGCACACCGGCCAGGCGCTTGACGCGGTCGGTCCACACCAGCCGCTTGGCGCCGGTGAAACTCATCCCGACCGGCCAGCCGATGAACAGCAGCGCGCCGACGAGCGCGCCGTAGGGCAGCACGAACGAGGCCAGGCAGACCACGACGAGCGCGCCGAGCAGGATCGCCTCGACCGGGCGTGCCTTGATCCAGATCCACTCGATCGCGAACAGCCGCGTCGGCTCGTAGTGCTCACGCTGAGCGACCCGCAGCCAGCGGTAGTACGAGACCAGGGTCAGCGCGGAGGTGACCAGGACGATCCACATGCTTCTTCTTCAGCCCCTCAGATTCAGTTCGTACGAAGTTCGTCGATGGTGCCTCGGAGGCTCTTGACCAGGGCCGCGTCGAGCAGGTGCGCGGACCCGGGGACGATCTCCAGGGTCGCGTTGGCCCCCAGGATCTCCATGGCCTCACCGGGCATCCAGACCGGTGCGGCGGTGTCGTTCTCACCCCAGATCAGGCGGACCGGAAGGTTCTTCGGGATGGCTGCCAGTTGGTCTGTGTAGTCGTCATTGACGGCCTTCACCAGCACCTGGCGCATGACGCCCTTCGCATTGCGGTAGTCCGATGATCCGTACTTCTCCCGCAGCTGCTCCATCTTTGACTCCGGGATGAGCTTCTTGGAGTAAGCCCAACGACCGGCCCGGTAAGCAAGCTTGGGCTTCCCGCCCACCTTGGGGCGGAAGAGAGGTACGCCAGTGAGCACGACCCCACGGACGAGCTCGGGATGCGCGGCAGCGAGTTGGACCGCGACACGGCCACCGAAGGAGTGCCCAACGAGAACCGGACGGTCGAGATCCCGCAGGATCTTCGCGAGCCACTCGGCGTACTCCCTCGTACCCCATGCCTCATCGGGCGCCGGGGTCGCGCCGAAGCCGGGCTGGTCGAGCGCGAGCGCGTCCAGGCCCTCGAGCGTCGAGCCCCAGTCGCTGCGGTTGCGCGCCCAGCCGTGCAGGGCCACGACGGTGGCAGCATCCTTGCCGTGCTTCTCACCGAAGGCACGTCCATCCAGCAGGGTCGTCAACACGGCCGCAACCTTATCCGGGACCATGCGCTGACCCGTAACCGCGCGGCGCGTGAGCCCGGTTGCCGAGCGGGCAATAGGGTCGAAGTCATGGATCACAAGCCCGCCACGATCGCCGTCCACGCCGGGCGGCCGGCCCACGAGCCCGACCAGCCGCTCAACGTACCGATCACGATGGCCTCGACCTATGTGGCCGGCGGGGACAAGGAGTACGGGCGCTACACCAACGACTCGTGGGTGGCGTTCGAGGAGGCGCTCGGGCAGCTCGAGGGCGGGCGGGCGCTGTCGTTCGCCTCCGGGCTCGCGGCGATCGCGACCCTGCTCGATCTGGTCAACGACTCGGTGGTCGTGGCGACCGAGCAGAGCTATCTGGGGACGATCGGCCAGCTGGCCGACCTCGAGGGGCGCGGCCGGCTGACGGCGCGCCTCGCGGACTTCTCCGACACCGCCGCGGTCGTGAAGCTGCTCGAGAAGCTCGACGGCGAGGTCGCGCTGGTCTGGGTCGAGACGCCGACCAACCCGGGGATGCAGCTCGCCGACCTGCCGGCGGTCATCGCCGCCGCCCACAAGGCCGGGGCGCGGGTCGTGGTCGACAACACCTTCGCCACTCCCCTGCTCCAGCAGCCGCTCGCGCTCGGCGCGGACATCGTCATCCACTCGGCCACGAAGTTCATCGCCGGCCACTCCGACGTCGTCATGGGCGCGGTCGTCGTCTCCGACGACACGCTGTGGGACGTACTCAAGGCCCGTCGCGACCTGCTCGGCGCTATCCCCGGCCCGTTCGAGGCGTGGCTGGCGCTTCGCGGCATTCGTACGCTGCACCTGCGCGTCGAGCGCTCCTCCGCCAACGCGGCGACCCTCGCCGAGCGCCTGGCAGCGCACCCGGCGGTGGCTGAGGTCCGCTACCCCGGGTTCGGCGGCATGCTCGCGGCCGTCTTGCCCACCGCGGAGCAGGCCGACCTCCTCACCCACTCCACCTCGCTGTGGGTCAATGCGACCTCCCTCGGCGGCGTCGAGTCCACCTTCGAGCGCCGTCGCCGCTGGAAGACCGAGTCGGCGACGGTGCCCGACGGGCTGGTGCGGCTGTCGGTCGGGGTCGAGGACGTCGACGACCTCTGGGCCGACCTCCTCCAGGCGCTGGACCGCATCGGGAGCTAGTGGGTCGGCGACTCCGGGCTCACCACCAGCGCGGACCCGCCACCGCGTCGCCACGGCTCGGCGGTCGAGGTCAGCAGCCCGTCGGGGCCGATCTCGATCGCGGTGGCCGCACCGAGCTCAGCGGTCGGGGCGAAGCTGTGCCCCAGCGATGTCAGCGGCCCTCCGTACGCCTCGATGAACGCCGGCTCGGCGCCGGTGCTCGCGGCATTGCGCTGGGAGACCCGCGGCGCCGCCATGGCCTCGGGAAGGGTCCGGTCGCGCGCGTACCGCTCGATGATGATCTGGAGCACCGTGGTGATGATCGTCGAGCCACCGGGCGAACCGACCGCCAGCACGGGCCGGCCGTCGGAGAGGACGATCGTGGGTGACATCGAGCTGCGCGGGCGCTTGTTGGGCTCGATCCGGTTGGGGTCGTCGGCCCGGTAGGTCGTCGAGAAGTCGGTCAGCTCGTTGTTGAGAATGAAGCCGCGGCCGGGCACGGTGATGCCGGATCCACCGGTCTGCTCGATGGTCAGGGTGTACTCGACGACGTTGCCCCAGCGGTCGACCACGGTCAGGTTGGTGGTCTCGAGGTTCTCGGTGTCCTTCGCGGTCTCGCCCGCGCCTCCCGCGCCGTCGCAGACCCCGTCGAAGTCGTACGCATCACCGGCTGCCACAGGCTTGGGCTGGGCCGCCGCGGGGTCGATGCCGCAGGCCCGCTCGGCAGCGAAGGCGTCGTCGAGGAGCGCCTCGACTGGTACGTCGACGTGGTCGGGGTCGCCGAGGTAGGCGCCCCGGTCGGCGAAGGCGATCGCGCTCGCCTCGAGAAGATGGTGGTAGGCCTCGGTGTTGGTCATCCCGGCCAGCTCGTAGCGCTCCAGGATGTTGAGCGCCTCGCCCACCGAGGTGCCGCCCGAGGACGGCGGGGCCATCCCGTAGACGTCCAGGTCGCGGTAGGTCGAGTGGGTCGGCTCGCGGTCGGGGGCGGTGTAGGCGGCGAGGTCCTCGGTGGTCACCCAGCCGGCCGGAACCGGGAGGTCGGTGTCGTCGCTCTTCGGCGGCTCGGCCACCGTCGCGGCGATCTCCGCGGCCAGCGGGCCGCGGTAGAAGGCCTTCACGCCCTTGCGGGCGAGCAGGTCGTAGGTCGCGGCGATGTCGGGGTTGCGGAACCGGCTGCCGACCTCGGGCGCGGATCCTCCGGGAAGAAATAGTTCGGCAGTGGAATCGATCGCTGCGAAACGTTCCGCGTTGTCGACGGTCTGCTGGCGGAACGTCTCGTCGACGACGAAGCCCCGGCGAGCCAGCCGCGCGGCCGGCGCGAGCGACTGGCCGAGCGACCGGGTGCCCCACTTCCTCAGCGCCTTGTCCCAGGTCAGCGGGGTGCCGGGCACGCCGACAGAGGCGCCGCTGGTGACCATGTCGGGGAAGAACGGATACTCCTTCCCGGTCTCGGGGTCGATGAACGCATCGCGCGGCATCGCGGCCGGAGCCTTCTCCCGACCGTCGATCGTCTCGACCTCGCCGGTGCGCGCGGAGTAGTGCACGAAGAAGCCGCCTCCGCCGATCCCGGCCGAGTAGGGCTCGGTCACACCGAGCGCCGCGGCCGTCGCGACCGCGGCGTCGGTCGCGTTGCCGCCCTTGCGCAGCACCTCGAGCCCGACCCGGCTCGCGTCGGCGTCGACGCTCGCCACCGCGCCTCCGTAGCCGACCGCAGTGGGCACCTTCGGTGGTGGCGCCAGCCTCTCCTCCGGGGCGGCGGTGGCCCCGGCGTACGGGACCAGAGTGGCCAGCGCGAGCGCGCCCCCGGTCAGTGTGGCGACAACTGCAGAGCGGCGTCCGAGCATGGCGATCTCCCAGAGATTGGCGGCTCATCGAACGTACTACTTCGGCGCCGACCTCGAATTACGTTCTGAAATTCCTTAATTAGTAAGGGTTGCTTACAAACAAACCGACTGCCACCATCGAATGGCGATTCGGGCGCCTGGTGCCCGAGCCAGCCATCACCTCGGAGGTGTCACCATGCATGTCGCCTTGCCCTCACGAAGATCACGACGATCACGCCGGACAGCCGGCCTTCTCATCGGCGCACTCGCCGGAGCGCTCGCCCTCACCGGCACGCTCGTCCTCACCAGCACCCCGTCCAGCGCATCGCTCAAGACGGCCGCCGCGGAGCCGACCGCGATCAACGGCTACCGCAACGTCGGCTACTTCGTGCAGTGGGGTGTCTACGGCCGAGCCTTCAAGCTCAAGCAGCTGGAGACGTCCGGGGTCGCCGACGACCTCACCCACCTCAACTACGCTTTCGGCAACATCCACCACCAGACGCTGACCTGCTTCGAGGCCAACAAGGCCCAGGGGGAGGGGCCCAACGGCTCCGACGGCGCCGGTGACGCCTACGCCGACTACGGGATGTCGTACGCAGCCGACGCCTCCGTCTCCGGCACGGCCGACACCTGGGACCAGCCCCTGGCCGGCTCCTTCAACCAGCTCAAGCAGCTCAAGGCGAAGCACCCCGACCTGAAGGTCCTGCTCTCGCTGGGCGGCTGGACCTGGTCGAAGAACTTCTCCCTCGCGGCGGCCACGCCGGAGTCGCGACGCAAGTTCGTCTCCTCCTGCATCGACCTCTACATCAAGGGCAACCTGCCGGTCATCGACGGCCGCGGTGGCGCCGGAGCGGCCGCCGGCGTCTTCGACGGCTTCGACATCGACTGGGAGTGGCCGGGCTCGCCCAACGGCAACACCGGCAACCACGTCGACCCGGTCAACGACCGCGCCAACTTCAAGGCGCTGTTGGCCGAGTTCCGCTCCCAGCTGGACGCCCTCGGCTCGACCACGGGCAAGGACTACCAGCTCTCCGCATTCCTCCCGGCCAACCCGCAGGACATCGAGGCGGGCGGCTGGAACGACCCGGCGATCTTCAACTCCCTCGACTTCGGCAACATCCAGGGCTACGACCTGTGGGGCGCCTGGGACCCGACGCTGACCGGCCACCAAGGCAACCTCTACGCCGACCCCGCCGACCCGCGCCCCGACGGGAAGCGGTTCAGCGTGGACGAGTCGGTCCGCGAGTACCTCGACGCCGGCATCTCACCGGCTCAGCTCGGGCTCGGTATGGCGGCGTACGGCCGTGGCTGGCAGGGTGCGACCTCCTCCGCCCCGTGGGGCCCGGCGACCGCCGCGGCACCAGGGACGTACGAGGCCGGCAACGAGGACTACGACAAGCTCAAGTCCCGCGGCACCGACCACTACGACGCCGCGACCGGCGCCGGGTGGCGCTACGACGGCAACCAGTGGTGGAGCTACGACAACAAGCGCACGATCGCCCAGAAGGCGGCGTACGCCATCTCGAAGGGCCTCGGCGGAGGCATGTGGTGGGAGCTCTCCGGTGACCGCCAGGGCGAGCTGATCGGCACCTTCGCCGACGCCATGCGCAACGGCACCGGCGGCCCGGTCGAGGAGCCGGACCCGACCGATCCGCCCACCGAGGAGCCCACGGACCCGCCGACCGAGGAACCGACCGACCCGCCCGGCGGGGCGGCCGCATGGTCGGCCACGACGGTGTACGTCGCCGGTGACCGTGCCACCTACGGCGGTCACCTGTGGGAGGCCAAGTGGTGGACCCAGGGCAACACCCCTGGCACCGAGGAGTGGGGCCCGTGGAAGGACCTCGGCACCGCCTGACCCGCTGATCCTGCATCAAGGTACGCAGAGAAAGGCCCGCTTCCCGTGCGGAACTCCGCTCGGGAAGCGGGCCTTCGGCTGCATACCGTGACGAAGGAACCTACTCGGTCTCGGCCTTCGTCGGCCGCTCGAGCATCTCATCCATGATCTCGCTGACGGTCTTGGCGCCGGAGACGACGTCGTCGACGTACTGGGCCAGCGGCACGTCCACCCCGACCTTCGCCGCCAGCTCGCGCAGCGAGTGCGACGACTTGGCGCCCTCGGCGACCTGGTGGCTGGAGGCGAGGATGTCGGCGGTGGTCATGCCCTTGCCGAGCTTCTCCCCGAACGTACGGTTGCGGGACAGCGGCGAGGAGCAGGTCGCAGCCAGGTCACCGAGGCCGGCCAGCCCCATGAGGGTCATCGGGTTGGCGCCGAGCTGCATCGCCAGCCGCGCGGTCTCGGCGAGACCGCGGGTGATCAGCGACGCCTGGGTGTTGTCGCCGAACCCCATCCCGGCGGCCATGCCGGTCGAGATCGCGACCACGTTCTTGTAGGCCCCGCCGATCTCGCAGCCGACCACGTCGGTCGAGGTGTAGGGGCGGAACGCGGGCGAGTGCACGCGCGCCTGGATCGTCTTGGCGACCTCCTCGTCGGCGCACGCCACCACACCGGCGGCGGGCTCGCGACGAATGATCTCCTTGGACAGGTTGGGACCGCTGACGACCGCGATCCGCTCCGGCCCCGCACCGGTGACGTGGGCGATCACCTCGCTCATCCGCTCGAGGGTGCCGAGCTCGACACCCTTCATCAGCGAGACCAGCGGTACGTCCTGGGGCAGGAACGGTGCCCAGTCGGTGAGGTTGGCGCGCAGCGTCTGCGACGGCGCCGCGAGGACGACCAGATCGGCTCCGTGCGCGGCCTTCTCGATGTCGTGGGTGGCGCTGATGTTGTGCGGCAGCTCGGTGCCCGGGTGGTAGTCGGGGTTCTCGTGGGTGTCGTTGATCGCCGCCGCGACCTCCTCACGCCGCGCCCACATGGTCACGTCGTTGCCGGCGTCGGCGAGGATGACCGAGAACGCGGTGCCCCATGAGCCCGCTCCGAAGACCGCTACTTTGCCACTCAATTGCTGTCCTTCTTCTTCGTCTTGCGGGGGTCGCCGGTCGCGTTCACACCGGCCTTCTTCGGGTCGAAGAGCTCGCTGGGCGGCTCCTCCTCCCGGATGTCGGCCACCAGGCCGACGATCGCCTTCATGATCCGATCGGTCGCCTGGTTGACGACCGCCGGCGTGTGCTCCTGGACCTCGAGATCCTTCAGGTCGACCGGGTCACCGATCTTCATCTGGATCATCTTGCGACCGATCAGGTGCGGCTTGAGAGAGTACGCCGGAAGCAGCTCCTGGGCTCCCCACTGTCCCACCGGGTAGACCGGGGCGCCGGTCGCGAGCGCGATCCGCGCCGCACCGGACTTGCCGCGCATCGGCCAGCCGGTCGGGTCCTTGGTGATCGAGCCCTCGACGTAGACGACCACGATGCTGCCCTCGTTGACCGCCTTCACGGCCGCATCGAACGCCGACGCGCCTGCCGTCCGGTCCACGGGGATCTGCCGGGCGGCCCGCAGGAACTTGCCCAACGGACCCTTGAACAGCGCGGCCTTGGCCAGATAGCTCGGCCTACGTCCGTAGTCCCACACGATGTGCGCGGCGGTGAACGGGTCGATCTCGGAGACGTGGTTGAGCGCGAACACCGCTCCCCCGCTCTCCGGGATCTTCTCGCCGCCCACCCACTCGTGCTTGGTGGTGGCGAGAAGGACGGGCTTCACGATGCCAACAGCCACGGTCCACGGCCAGCCGAGCTTGCCCTCCTGGAACTTCCGGTACTTTCCCACGCAGGGCAGGCTACCGGGCCGTCTCCGCGTGGTTGTGAGATACCTGTCAGGATCTACCTCGATGCCTGTACCTGCACCCGGTTACGTCGTACTGCTGCCCGTCAAGCCTCCGGCGCGCGGCAAGTCCCGGCTGGTCGGAATCGAGTCGCACGAACGGGCGGATCTCGCCCGCTCGTTCGCTCTCGACACCGCCGAGTCGTGCCTGGCCGCCTCCGGCGTCGGCGCCGTGCTGGTGATCACCGACGACTCCTACTTCGCCGCCGACGTCGCCCGTCTCGGCGCCGCCGTCATCCCCGACGGGGTCAGCGGAGACCTCAACGAGACCCTCGTACAGGGAGCACTCGAGGCCCGGCGTCGCTGGCCGGGGCTTCGCCCCGCTGCCCTGTGCGGCGACCTGCCCGCACTCCGCTCCGCCGACCTCGACGCGGCACTGAGCGCCGCGAGCGGGTTCGGGGCTGCGTACGTCGAGGACGCGGCGGGTGGGGGCACCACCCTCTACACCGCGATCCACGACCGGTTCCGGCCCGCGTTCGGGCCCGGGTCCGCCGCCGCCCATCGCGACGGCGGCGCCCATCCGCTGGAGGGCGACCTCCACTCGCTGCGCCACGACGTCGACACTCTCGAGGACCTCGAGGCCGTACGCAGCCTGGGGCTCGGGCCGCGTACGACTCTCGCGTCGGTCCGCGTCGGGACGCCCGGCTAGAACTGCTAGGCGTCGCTGGACGGCGTCTCGCTCCCGGTGGCCGGGCTCGTCGTCGAGGTCCCGCTCGCCGGAGCCTTCTTCGCCGCGGTCGTCTTCTTCTCCGCAGTCTTTGTCGCGGTCGTCTTCTTCGCCGCAGCAGTCGACTTCGCGGGTGCCTTCTTGGCCGTCGTCTTCTTGGCTGCGGTCTTCTTGGCAGCAGTCTTCTTGGCAGCAGTCTTCTTCGCGGCCGTCGTCTTCGCCGGGGTGGACGCGGCGGAGGTCTCCTTCGCCGGGGTAGCCGCAGCGGCCGTGGTCTTCTTCGCCGCGGGCGCCTTCTTCGCGGTCGTCTTCTTGGCGGTGGTCTTCTTCGCCGCCGGAGCCTTCGTGGCCGTGGTCTTCTTCGCCGCGGTCGTCGTCTTCTTCGCGGGGCTCTTCTTGGCCGTGGTCTTCTTGGCGGGGGTCTTCTTCGCCGGCGCGGCCTTCTCGGCCGCCTCGGTCACCGGGTCCGCAACCGCCTCGACGGCGGGCTCGGCCTTCACCGGCTCGGCGACGGCCTCAGCGACCGGCTTGGCGGGCGGCTTCACGACCGGCTCAGCGGCCTTGGCCGGCGCCTTACGTCCTGGCCGCGGCACCCTGACCTTGCCGGACACCACGTCGGCGACCAGCTTCCCGGCCGTCTCCCGCACCGCGCCGACTACTCTTCCGGCCTGTTTGCCTGCATCAGCTACTCGTTTTCTCACCACGCGATCGACCTTAGGCCATCTCCGGGCCTTCCGAACATACCGACGGCATGTGAAAACGGATTGTTCACCTGATCGCTCCTGATTCCGACGCCTCCACGTGGTTACCGTGGAGAGACTCGGGGCACGTCCGCAGCATCGCTTCGACATCGCAGCCTTCGGGAGACAGGACGAGGAAGGTACGACCATCACCGACGTGCACATCGACGAGGAGCAGCCCACCGTGGTGCTCGAGGAGCCGCAGACCACGGCGAGGCCCAGCCGCGCCGGGATCCTGTTCTCGGCATGCATCATCCTCGCCCTGATCGCCTCCGTGGCCTGGCTGGCCGTCCACACGACCCGGCTCGCCGAGGGCCGCACCGGCGCCAACGTACCGACGCCGGCGCCACCCGCCCCGACGGTCCGCAACAGCGAGCCGGCCATCCCCGCGACGTACGCCGATCTGCCCGTCGGCCCCGCGACGACCCTGCCGTTCGTCGACCAGGCCGGCCGCCTCCAGCTCGGCGCGAAGCCGCAGAAGGTCTTCGGCTCGCAGATGAGCGTGGCCGGCTGGACGGTGCTGATGTACGAGCGCGCCGACAAGCCCGGTCCGGTGTGGATCGCGCGGCGCGGGTCGACCATCCAGGTCCCCGGCCTGTGGACCCAGCCGGTCCTGAGCAAGGACGGCAACCAGCTCTTCGCGCTCCAGCAGACCGACGACGCCGTCTCCGCCCTCGTCGCGGTGGACACCACGACGGGCGAGGAGACCGACCGGCTCGTGCTCGAGGGCACGCCTGCGGCCACCGCGGTCCTCGGCACCGACCGCACCCGGGCCTACTTCCGCACCGGCATCGTGCCCGCCCCGCCGGCAGTGCCCGGCAACTACGGCGAGCTCACCGTCTCCCGGCCGCCGGTGACCGCCTGGGATCCGGGCGAGGCCACCCAGCGGATCTCGCTGCCGCTCGGGTACCAGCAGCTGATCCCGCTGCGCCGCGGCGTACTCCTCCACAACCCCAGCGAGTGGGAGGCCCGCTTCGCCGCCATCGAGGCCGACGGCAGCCTCACCCAGCCCGGCGTCCACGCTCCGCTGCCCGGGTCGGTCGCCGACTCCCCCGACGGCTCGATCGTCGCCATCGCCCGCAACCCCAGCGACCCCGGGATGATCAGCTACGGCGCCGAGCGCGGCATCGCGGTCAACATGAGCACCTCCGAGCACATCGACCTGCGCGTACCCGACTCCGTCGAGAAGGTGCGCGTCGCCGGCTTCGAGTCCGACCGCAGCGTCGTCCTCTACACCGCGACCGCCGCCGAGTCCTGGTACCTCCGCTGCTGGGTCGACACCGGCTCCTGCGACCGCATCACCGGCTCCCAGCGTGCTGCCGACGGCCGCCAGATCCGCCTCCCCTAGCCAGCCGAGGCATCACCCGCGTCGGCCGAAGCGTCAGTTGCGTCGGCCGAGACGTCAGTTGCGTCGGCCGAAATGGCAGTTGCCTCCGGGTATGCGGCGCTCGGACGGCACCAGTGTCTACCGGCACACCGGAGCCGACCGGTACACCAGCCAGCGAATCCTCAACGCCGAAGAC
>NZ_JBEXRR010000028.1:0-81005 GCF_040613175.1 Nocardioides sp. NPDC006303 | reverse complement strand
GGTGGTGGTGGTCTTACCGGCATCGATGTGCGCCATGATGCCGATGATGCGGACCACATTGAGGTCCGTGCGCCTCCCGGGGCGGGATGCGCCGACTCGGCGATTTCAGCGAATGACCAGCTCGCCGACACCTTCTGGTCATCGCACCAGGCCATGGTTCACCGCGATGACCGAGACCGCTGCCGATGACGACTGTGTTGGTCTCGACACGCTCGCTTCCCCTCGGGGTCTGAACGAAGTGGCCCCGACCGACGGGAACGCTGGTCGAGCCGCCGGAGCCGCTAGGCGGAGGCGTGTCGAGACCAACACGGTCGAATCGGTGATCGCTGCCCTCCTCGCCCTCCTTCTCCTGAGGCTCCTGTGGAGCCTGATGAGGAACGAGAACCTGCTTCCGGGCGCGGTGGTCGGCTATCTGCTCCACCCGGACGTCCTCGCCGGAGTCTGGCTCACGATCCGGCTGACCGTGCTGGTCTTCGCGGTGGCCTGGGCGATCGGGCTGGTCGCGATCTGGATGGAGAGGTCGGGCAACCCGGTCCTGGGCGGGATCGCGGCGGCGTACGTCTGGGTCTTCGGCAGCATCCCGGTGCTCGTCCAGCTGCTGCTGTGGAGCAACATCGCGCTGATCTTTCCCGACATCACCTTCGCGATCCCGGGGGTGCACATCGACGCGGTCCGGCTGGTCACGCCGGTCTACGCGGCGATCGCGGGGCTGGCGCTGGCGATGGGAGCGTACGCGGCGAAGGCTCTCCCGGGCGGTGACCGACTGACCGCGCTGGGGGATCTCCTGGTGACGACGCTCCAGATGACGAGCCTGGTCTCGGTGCTCTCGATCACCGACCTGCTCGGGGTCGTCCAGGCGCTCGAGGAGCGCAACCACCTGATCGTCCCGCTGCTGGTGGTGGCCGCGATCTGGTACCTCGTCCTGGTCACCACGGCCCGCGGCGCGATCCGGCTGGCCCGGTTCGCTCGCGTGAACGGTCAGGCGCGCCGACGGTAAATCCGAGGTAAAAGTCAGCGACCATTGCAAGACCTGGCAACGCAAGTCTTTGTAGAGTGCAGCGCGTGACTTTCGAGCGGGCTTGGCAACGGTGGCGCGATGAGCGGGAAGCCGACCTGAGAAGCCCCGAAGGTTTCCTGGCGATCACCGGTCTGCACTGGCTGGGCCGCAGGCCGGTGCGGTTCCCCGGCATCCCGGGTGTCTGGTCGACCGGTCCGGAGGGTGCGGTCGTCGAGCTCGGCGAGGGTGAGTGGCTCGAGCTCGGCGGCGCCAAGCTCGCCGGCCGGCACGTCTTCGGTCACGTGGACCCCGTCGGCGTGATCGCGACCTTCGACGGCGGGACGGTCGAGGTCGCCGACCGTTTCGGCACTCCGGTACTGCGGCCGCGGCAGCCCGACGGGCCGTTCCTGCGCGACTACACCGGCACACCGACGTACGCTCCGGACCCGGCTTGGCAGGTCAGGGCCTCCTTCACCGCCTACGAGACGAACCGCCCGATCTCGGTCGGCTCCGTGGTCGAGGGCCGATCGAGCGTCATCGACGCCGTGGGGGAGGTCGCGTTCGAGGTGGGTGGCCGCCCGCAGCGGCTGATCGCCTTCGACGGCGGCGACGGCGAGCTGTGGCTGCTGTTCACCGACGAGACCAGCGGCGTGACGACGTACGCCGCCTGCCGCCAGCTCGCCGTCGATCCGCCAGTCGACGGCACCGTCGTCCTCGACTTCAACCGCGCCAAGAACATGCCCTGCGCCTACACGATCCACGCCACCTGCCCGCTTCCGCCCGCGACCAACCACATCGACGTGCTCGTCGAAGCGGGCGAGCGGACCCCGCCGCGACCGCCCGCGGACTGACTGGGTCCAAGGTTTAACCGTCGGTAACGGACCAGAAACAGCGAAACAGGCAGACTAGGGCTCATGGTGGGGACGATGTTGTGGAGAGTGCGTACGACGCTGCCGGACCGACCGGGCACGCTGGCCGCGCTGGCGCAGCGCTGTGGTGAGGCCGGGGTCAACATCCTGGGGATGCAGATCTTCCCAGGGCTGGCGCAGGTCACCGACGAGTTCGTGCTGCGTACGCCCGAAGGCTGGGGCGAGAAGGAGATCTGCGACCTGATCTCCTCCGCAGGCGGCGGCGCGATCGTCATCCAGACCGCGACCGAGGCGGCTCTGGCCGACCAGCCGACGCGCTACGTGCAGGCGGCCCGGCACGTTCTGGAGCGGCCGATGTCGTTCCCGGAGGTGGTCGCCCAGCTCTTCGACGCCGAGGCCGAGGCCCCGCCCGGGGTCGTACACGACACCATGGAGCTACGGGTCGCCGACGTCGACGTCCAGCTGCACCGCACCGCCCCCTTCACCGCGACCGAGCACGCCCGCGGCTCCGCGATGGCCGACCTGGTCAACGACGTCCTCGACCGCAGCCGCGAGTCGGCGGCGATCGGCACCACCCCGCCCGTACGCCGCCTGGGCACCGGAAGCACCCCCGACCTCGTCGTCACCGGCGAGACCGTCAGCGCCCTGATCGACGGCGTCGCCGTCGGCATCGGCGAGGTCCTGGCCCCGACCGAGGACGACGAGAACGTACGCATCGTCAACCTGCGCGTCGACCCGGCCTGGCAGCGCCGCGGCATCGGCACCCGGCTGCTGGTCGACACCGCCAGGCTCGCGCACATGCTCGGCGCCGACGAGATCCTGCTCACCACCCAGTCCGACAACCAGGCCGTGCTGCCCATGGTTCTCGCCGCCGGGATGCGCGGCCGGATCCGGATGGCCGGTGACCTGCTGACCGTCAAGGTGCCGGTGCGGGATCTCAAGCCGCTGAGCAGGTAGGTAGGAATACCCGGTTAACCGGGTATTCCTGCACTTCTCTGGCGTTGCAACACCCGAGAAGTGCAGGAAAAGCCAGAGAAGTCTCGCCGTTTCGGCGATCTTCGGGGCCCGGCCGTAACATTTCTCCATGGAGATCCCGGAGAAGTTCGCGACGCTCGGCCTCACCTACGACGACGTACTCCTGATGCCTGGATACTCGGATCTGGCGCCGTCTGACATCGATACGACCTCCCGGCTGACCCGCGAGATCAACCTGCGGGTCCCGCTGATCTCCGCGGCGATGGACACCGTGACCGAGTCCCGGATGGCGATCGCGATGGCGCGCCAAGGCGGCATCGGCGTTCTCCACCGCAACCTGAGCATCGAGGATCAGGCCTACCAGGTCGACCTGGTCAAGCGCACCCAGACCGGCATCATCTCCAACCCGGTCACGATCGGCCCCGACGCGACGCTGGAGCAGCTCGACAAGCTCGCCGGTGAATACCGGATCTCCGGATTCCCCGTCGTCGACGTCGACCAGAAGCTGATCGGCATCATCACCAACCGCGACCTCCGGTTCACCCCGGTCGCGGAGTGGGCGACCACGAAGGTCAACGAGGTGATGACCTCGAAGGACCTGATCACCGGCCCCGCCGAGATCTCGCGCGAAGAGGCCACCAAGCTGCTGCGTCAGCACAAGCTCGAGCGGCTTCCGCTGGTCGACACCGACGGCCGCATCACCGGCCTGATCACCGTCAAGGACTTCGTGAAGTCCGAGCAGTTCCCCGACGCCTCCAAGGACGCTCAGGGCCGGCTGCTCGTCGGCGCCGCGATCGGCTACTTCGGCGACGCCTGGGAGCGGGCCACCACCCTGATCGAGGCCGGTGTCGACGTGCTGGTCGCGGACACGGCTCACGGCAACGTACGCATGCTGATCGACATGGTCCGCCGCCTCAAGACCGACCCGGCGACCAAGCACGTCCAGGTCATCGGCGGCAACGTCGCCACCAAGGAAGGCGCGCAGAGCTTCGTCGACGCGGGCGCCGACGCGGTCAAGGTCGGCGTCGGCCCGGGCTCGATCTGCACCACCCGCGTCGTCACCGGCGTCGGCGTGCCGCAGATCTCCGCGGTCTACGAGGCCTCCCTGGCCTGCAAGCCCGCCGGCGTCCCGGTGATCGCCGACGGCGGTCTGCGTTACTCGGGCGAGATCGGCAAGGCCATCGTCGCCGGCGCCGACACGGTGATGCTCGGCTCGATGCTCGCCGGCACCGAGGAGACCCCCGGCGACACGGTCCTGATCAACGGCAAGCAGTTCAAGGCCTACCGTGGCATGGGCTCCATGGGCGCGATGTCGAGCCGCGGCAAGAAGTCCTTCTCCAAGGACCGCTACTTCCAGGCCGAGGTCACCGACGACGACATGATCGTCCCCGAGGGTGTCGAGGGCCAGGTCGCCTACAAGGGCTCGCTGGCCACAGTCGCCCACCAGCTCACCGGCGGCCTGCACCAGACCATGTTCTACGTCGGCGCGCGCACCATCCCCGAGCTCCAGACCCAGGGCCGCTTCATGCGGATCACCTCCGCCTCGCTCAAGGAGTCGCACCCCCACGACGTCCAGGTCACCGCCGAGGCGCCGAACTACCACGTCTGACCGACCGACGCTCTCGCGCGTCGAGCCCCGAACCCATTGGGTTCGGGGCTCGTCCCATTTCTCGGATGCCTCACCCGGGAACATCCGCTACAGATAGAATGTTGAGCAAGTTACTCGACATATAGAGGTGGTCGCGCGTGAGTGTTGATGAGGCCGTACGTCGCCACCCCCTGCTCGCTCGCGACGGAGACGACGAGCTCCTCGCTGCCCGGCTCGTCGGGCGCCGCAAACCGGGACAGTGGATCTCGGCGGTGCTCGCGCTGCTGGTCGTCGCCGGGATCGTGAAGAGCCTGGTGACGAACCCGCGCTACCACTGGGACGTGGTCGGCGCGTTCTTCCTGCGCCCCTCGATCCTCGACGGGCTGGTGCTGACCCTGTGGCTGACCGCCGCGGTGCTCGTGAGCTCCTATCTGCTCGGCATCGTGCTCGCGGTCATGCGGCTCTCCTCGAACCCGGCGCTGAGCTCGGTCAGCGCGGTCTACATCTGGTTCTTCCGGAGCGTGCCGCCACTGCTGCAGCTGCTCTTCTGGTTCCAGATGGCCTCGCTGTATCCGCAGATCAGCCTGGGTATCCCGTTCCTGAAACCGTTTGTCACGATCGAGACGGCTCACCTGTTCAGCGGCCTGCTCGCGGCCTTCGTTGGGCTCACCTTCGACATCGCCGCGTTCGCCGCCGAGATCATCCGCGGCGGCCTGGTCTCGGTGGAAGCGGGCCAGACCGAGGCGGCCAAGGCGCTCGGTCTGTCCAGGGCGCGGATCT
The DNA here is from genome assembly GCF_040613175.1 of Nocardioides sp. NPDC006303. NCBI lineage: Bacteria > Bacillati > Actinomycetota > Actinomycetes > Propionibacteriales > Nocardioidaceae > Nocardioides > Nocardioides sp. NPDC006303. The sequence goes on along the minus strand of NZ_JBEXRR010000028.1, from coordinate 75,796 downwards.
TCTGGCGGATCGTGCTGCCGCAGGCGATGCCGGCGATCATCCCGGCCTCCGGCAACCTGCTGATCGGGCTGCTCAAGGGCACCTCGATCGTCTCGGTGATCGCGGTGCAGGACCTGCTCTACTCGGTGCAGCTGATCTACGCGCAGAACTACCTGGTCATCCCGCTGCTCCTGGTCGCGACCATCTGGTACCTGATCCTGGTCACGATCCTGTCGACCATCCAGTTCTTCGTCGAGCGCTACTACGCCCGCGGCAAGGGTGCGCGCACAGGGTTCTGGCGGCTGTGGCGCAGTCAGCTCCCGCTCGTGCCGCGCTCGCCTCGGCGACGTGAGCTGGAGGTGCTCCGATGAGCGAGCCCCTCGTGCGGGTCCGCGGCCTGACCAAGCGGTTCGGCTCCAACACGGTCCTCGACGGCATCGACCTCGACGTCGCCCGGGGCTCGGTGGCGGTGGTCCTGGGGCCGTCGGGCTCGGGCAAGTCCACGTTGCTGCGTACGGTCAACCACCTGGAGAAGCCGGATGCCGGCTTCGTCGAGGTCGACGGCGAGATCATCGGCTACAAGCGTGACGGTCACCAGCTGCGGGAGCTCTCCGACCGGGCGATCACCCGGCAGCGCAGCCGGATCGGGATGGTCTTCCAGCAGTTCAACCTGTTCCCGCACAAGACCGCGCTGGAGAACATCCTGGAGGGGCAGCTGGCCGCAGGCGTACGCCGCCGGGCGGCCGAGGCGCGCGGGCGCGAGCTGCTCGACCGAGTCGGCCTCGCTGATCGGGAGCGGTCCTACCCGCGGCAGATGTCGGGTGGTCAGCAGCAGCGCGTGGCGATCGCCCGCGCGCTCGCGGTCGAACCCGACCTGATGCTCTTCGACGAGCCGACGTCCGCGCTCGACCCCGAGATGGTCGGCGAGGTGCTCGGCGTGATGAAGGACCTCGCCCAGACCGGGATGACGATGATCGTGGTCACCCACGAGATCGGCTTCGCGCGCGAGGTCGCCGACCAGGTCGTCTTCCTCGACGAGGGCCGGCTGGTCGAGGCCGGGGCACCCGGCGACGTACTCGTCTCTCCCACCCATGAGCGCGCTCGGGCGTTCCTCTCCGCTGTGTTGTGAGCCCCCAGACTGTGACCTCCCAGACAAGGAACCGATCCATGAAGCTCAAGCTCGTCCTGGTCGCGATCGCGGCCCTCGCCCTCGCCGGTTGCGGCAACGCCTCCGACACGCTCAGCGACGCCGAGCGCGGGATCGGGGCGGACGGTTCTGCCTCCGCCGAGCCGGCCGCGATCCCGACCCAGGACGTCGTCTCGGACGTCGAGGCGGACCCGGCTCTGACCGAGCGGCTGCCCGCCGACGTACGGAAGTCCAAGACGCTCGTCCTCGGCACCACCGAGGCGACCGGCGAGCAGGGGCTCCCACACGGCGGCTCTGACCAGTCCGGTGAGCAGATCGGTCTCGACATCGACCTGCGCGACGCGCTCGCGGCCAAGCTCGGTGTCACCTGGAAGACGGAGTTCGGCAGCTTCGAGACGATCGTCCCGGGCACCCAGAGCGGCAAGTACGACGTCGGCCAGGCCAACTTCGCGGTCACCTCCGAGCGGATCAGGGTCATCGACTACGCCACCTATCTGCTCGACGGGCAGTCGTTCGTCACCCGCGAGGACAGCGACCTCGACCAGGTCGAGACGCTGACCGACATCTGCGGGCACACGGTGGCGACCTCGCCGGGCTCCAGCTTCCAGCAGATCCTCGAGGACGGTGCCGCGGAGTGCGAGCAGGCGGGCCAGAAGGCTTACGAGGTCGAGTACTTCAAGGACAACGCCGCGATCCTGCTCGGTCTGCAGAACGGCAAGACCGACCTCTACTTCGGGCCGACCCTGTCGCTGAAGTACCTGGTCTCCCACCAGCCCGGTCTGAAGTACCTCGGCGAGCTCAGCCTCACCGACGTCGGCTTCGTCGTCGCCAAGAAGTCGCCGCTGGGCCAGGTTCTCGTCGACGCCGTCAATGCGCTCATCGCCGACGGGACTTACAACAAGATCTTCACGAAATGGGACGTTTCGGACATAAAGCTCGACAAGTCGGAGTTCAATCCGAAGCCGGCATTCTGAACCTTCCGGGAGGACCTATGACCGTCACCGACACCGACACCTTCGTCCAGGACTGGACCGCCTGGCACGAGGAGCACGAGAAGAAGCGCGCCTCGCCCCACGGGTTCCTCGCGATCACCTCGATCCGCTGGCTCGGCGAGGAGCCGGAGACGTACGACGACGTGCCGGGCGCCTGGTCGAGCGGCCCCGAGGGCATCGTGGTTTCGCTGGCACCGGGTGAGTCGCTGGTCGTCGACGGCATCGAGGTCACCGGCCGGCACTCCTTCGGCGTCATCGACGAGCGCGGCGGGATCACCGCCGAGTTCGGCGACGCGGTCGTCGAGATCGCCAAGCGCGGCGGCAACGACATCATCCGCCCCCGCCACCCGGACAATCCGGTCCTGACCGGCTACCAGGGGACCGAGTCGTACGCGCCCGACCCGAGCTGGGCCGTGCCCGGGCGCTTCGTCGCCTACGAGACGCCCGTGCCGACCACCGTCGGCTCGGTCGTCGACGGCCTCGAGCACGTCTACGAGGCCGTCGGCGAGATCGAGTTCGAGGTGGGCGGTGCCGTGCACAGCCTCATCGCCTTCCCCGGCTTCGCGCCCGGCTCCCTGCACGTGCTGTTCGTCGACGAGACCTCGGGCAAGACGACGTACGCCGCCAACCGTTCGCTCTCGGTCGGCGCTCCTGACGCGGACGGCAAGGTGGTGATCGACTTCAACCGCGCGACCAACCTGCCGTGCGCCTACACCGACCACGCCACCTGTCCGCTCCCGCCGGCCGGCAACCGGCTCCCGGTCGCGGTCGAGGCGGGGGAGAAGAAGCCCTGACGTACGCGGCCCGCCGCGGCCTCAGCGACCGCGGCGGGCCCACTCCTCGGCGATCAGCTCATAGGAGCGGACCCGGTCGGCGTGGTCGTGGGTGATGGTCGTGATGACCAGCTCGTCCGCCTCGACGGCGCGCTGGAGGATCTCGAGCTGATCGGCGACCTGCGCAGCGGTGCCGACGAACTGGGTGTCGAGGCGGTCCTGGACCAGGGCCCGGTCCTCCTCGCTCCACTCCCAGGCGCGGGCCTCGTCGGGGGTCGGGAACGGGATGGCTCCCTCGGCGGTGCGGATGGAGCGGACCCAGAGGCCGTAGCCGGTGGCGAGATCGCGGGCTTCCTGCTCGGTCTCGGCGACCACCACGTCGGCGGAGACCGCGACATGGGGCACGGTCAGGGTGTCGGAGGGAGCGAAGGCGGTGCGGTAGGAGCGCGCTGCCTCGAGGACGCCGGAGGGGTTGACGTGGTAGTTCGTCGCGAACCGGAGGCCGCGCTTGCCCGCCACCTCGGCGCTCTCCCCGCCGCTGCTCCCCAGCACCCACAGCTCGAGCTCGGCGCCCTCGCCGGGTACGGCCCGCGCCGGGGTGCCGGCGGCATCTCGGTAGGTGCCGTCGATGAAGGCGAGGATCGTGTCGATCTGCTCGCCGTAGTCGGCGGAGGTCGCCCCGGGCAGCTGCAGGAGCTCCTTCTGGAGCTGGAACCGCGGCGAGCCAAGCAGCCCGCGAGGATCGAACTTCGGCGGGACGAGCAGCCCCTCCGGGGTGCGTCCGTCGACCAGTTCCACCGGGATGACCGCCGGGCCAGAGGCCCCGGGCCTGCCGCCGGAGCGGCCCAGGCCGAGGTCGATCCGACCGGGGAAGGCGGCGTCGAGCAGCCCGAACTCCTCGATCGTCGACAGCGCCGTCCGGTGCCCCATCAGCACCGCGCCGGAGCCCAGCCGGATGCGCGAGGTCGCCGCGCCCAGCAGAGCCAGGACCACCGCCGGCGAAGTGCCGGCGACCCCGGGGTTGAGATGGTGCTCGGCGACCCAGTAGCGGTGGTAGCCGAAGGACTCGGTCGCCTGCGCGAGCGCGATGGCATTGCGTACGGCGTCGGGACCGGAGGCCCCGGAGGACACCGGCACGAGATCGAGGACTGACAGGGGAGTGCGGCTCATCGGTGTGCTCCGATCGTGGGGATGCTCTTGGCCGGGGAGCCCCAACCCCAGGGCGGGTCCGGGAGAGCGGTCCGCAGTGGGGCGGCGACCTCGGTGGCGAAGAGCTCCAGGCTGTCGCGGTGCTGCTGCTCGGTCAGGCCGCTGGCGTCCGCCTGGACGTGGACGACCTGGTGCCCGAAGCGCTCGTGGTAGCGGTGGATCTTCTCGATCACCTGCTGCGGCGAACCGACCAGCGCCGAGGATCTTTCGACGAAGTCCTCCAAGGTCGGGAAGACCGGCTCGAGCCCGAGGCCGGCCTGGAAGGCGAGCTGGCCCTCGAAGACCGGTCGATAGGCGGCGTACGCCTCCTGGCTCGTCCTTGCTACGTAGAGGCCGGCGGTCCCGGCGCCGATCGCGATGTCGGCAGGATCGTGTCCATAGGCGACCCAGCGCTCGCGGTAGTGGTCGACCAGCTCGCCGTAGGGCTCGATCGGGTTGGTGACGTTGGCCGAGAACAGCGGGTCGCCGTAGCGCGCGGCGAGGTCGACGGACTCCTTCGAGGTGGCACTCCCGTGCCACACGCGCACCGGCTGCTGCAGCGGCCGCGGCCAGACCTCCGCCTCGACCAGCTCAGGGCGGAAGCGAGGCGAGGCGGTCACGCGTTCCTGGCGCCACAGCTTGCGGAAGATCTCGTACGACTCCGCGTTCCGGTCCCACTGGTCCTCCGGCGTCACCCGGAACAGGTCACGCTGAGCGGAACCGTTGCCCTTGCCGATGATCAGCTCGAGCCGGCCGCCGGAGAGGTGGTCGAGGGTGGCGTAGTCCTCATAGGCGCGCACCGGGTCCAGCAGCGCCAGCGTCGTCACCGCAGTGAAGAGCCGGATGCGCTGCGTACGGGCGGCGAGGTGGGAGAGGACCACCGTCGGGGAGGAGGAGATGAACGGCCGTTCGTGGCGCTCGCCGACCCCGAACCCGTCGAAGCCGAGCTCCTCGGCGAGGACGGCGTTGGTGACGACCTCCTGGAACCTGTCGTACGTCGCCTTCTGCTGCCCCGTCACCGGATCGGGACGATGCACGATGAGCGTGATCGCCAGGAACCTCATCTGGTCGGCTCCCGCAGGCCGAGGTTCTCGCGGAGCGTGGTCCCTTCGTAGGCCGTGCGGAAGACGCCGCGCTCCTGGAGCAGCGGCACGACATGGTCCACGAAGGGCGCCAGACCGCCGGGGGTGATGTGGGAGACCAGGATGTAGCCGTCGGCGGCGTCGTTCTGCACGTAGGTGTCGATCGTGTCGGCGATCGTCTCCGCTGAGCCGATGAAGCTCTGCCGGCCGGTGACCTCGACGATCGTCTCGCGGGTGCTCAGGCCCTTCGCCTTGGAGATCGCCCGCCAGCGCTCGGCCTGCTCCAACCGGTCGCCGTGCGAACGGGCGCTGGCGCGGCCCTTGGCGATCAGGTCGTCGTCCTCGCTCGGGTCGACCGTGGGCAACGGGCCGTCGGGGTCATGGTCGGAGAGGTCGCGGTTCCACAGCTGCTCGAGCAGCTTGATCGCGGTCGCAGGGGAGACCTGCTGGAGCCTGATCTCGCGGGCCAGCTCGACGGCCTCGGCGTCGGTGTCGGCGAGGACGAAGGTGGCCGCGGGCAGGATCAGCAGGTCATCGTGGCGGCGCTCGTACTTCTCCAGGCGCCCCTTCACGTCGACGTAGAACCGCTGACCGTCCTCGAGATGGCTGTGCCGCGAGAAGATGGCGTCGGCCTTCTGCGCGGCGAACTCGCGACCCTCCTCGGAGTCGCCGGCCTGGAAGATCACCGGGCGCCCCTGCGGGCTGCGGGGGACGTTGAACCGGCCGCTGATGTCGAACTGCGAATCGTGGTGCTCGAACGCGCCCGGCGCCGGCGTCGAAAGCGATGCCGACAGGAAGGCTCCGGAGGCCTTGTCGGCGAGGATCTCGTCGCCCCTCCATGTGTCCCACAGCCGGATCGCGGCGTCGAGGAACGTCTTGGCCCGCTCGTAGCGCTCGCCCTGCGGCAGGTAGCCGCCACGCCGGAAGTTCTCGCCGGTGAACGCGTCCCAGGAGGTGACCACGTTCCAGGCTGCGCGCCCGTCGGAGAGGTGGTCCAGGGAGGCGAACTGGCGGGCCACCTCGTAGGGCTCGTTGAAGGTCGAGTTGATCGTGCCGGTCAGTCCGAGGTGGTCGGTGACCGCCGCGAGCGCGGCCAGGATCGTGAACGTGTCCGGTCGCCCGACCACGTCGAGGTCGTAGATCTTCCCGGCCTGCTCGCGCAGCCGCAGCCCCTCGGCGAGGAACATGAAGTCGAACAGCCCGCGCTCGGCGATCTGCGCGAACTCCACGAACGAGTCGAACTCGATGTGGCTGCCCGACGCCGGGTCGCTCCACACGGTGGTGTTGTTGACGCCGGGGAAGTGGGCGGCGAGGTGGATCTGCTTCTTCGGCCTCTCGTTGCTGCGCGGCGTGCTCATGCGGGCGTCCCCTCGGTGGTGGCGTAGCGGCTGGTGGGACGCGGCAGACCGAGCGCGCCCCGCAGGGTGGCTGCGTCGTACGCATCGTGGAAGAGCCCGCGCCTCTGCAGTTCGGGCACGAGCCGGCGGGTGATCTGCTCCAGGTCGTCGGGGAGCACCGCCGGCCGCAGCCGGAACCCGGAGAGCCCGGCGGCGTGCCAGGTCGCGAGCAGGTCGGCGAGGTCCTCCGGGGTGCCGGCGAAGACCAGGGCATCGGACTCGTACGCGGCACCGGCCGCCTCGTCCAAGCGAGCCAGCCGCTCCCGGGCAGCCTGCTCGGTCTCGTCGAGGAGGACGACGATGTCACCGAAGACGTGGACCGTGTCGGTGCCGCGTCCGGCGGCGTCCTGCGCGGCCCGGATCTCGGCGGTGATCGAGGCGATGTCGGCCGCAGTTCGAGGCGTCACGAACCCGATGTCGGCCGAGGTTCCGACCAGCTCGAACGGCACGCTCTTGAAGGGCGCAGTGCGGTGGGCGAGGGCGGCCACGACCGGCTGTCCCTGCGGTGGCCGCGGGGTGATCGAGGGCCCCTTCACATTGAAGTAGCGGCCCTCGAAGTCGATGTAATGGATCTTGTCCCGGTCGATGAACCGCCCGGTCGCGACGTCGCGGATCTCCGCGTCGTCCTCCCAGGAGTCCCAAAGCCGCCGCAGCACCTCGATGTAGTCGGCCGCCTCAGCGAACGCCTCCCGGATCAGCTCCTGCCCTTCGGGGGAGCCGAGGGCGGCGTACGAGATCTCCGGGAACTCGCGGCGGCCGAACAGCGCCGCATCCCGCGGCCGCGGCGCCACCTGCACACGTACGCCGGCCCGGCCGCGGCTCACGTAGTCCAGTGTCGCGATCGCCTTGCTGAGATGGAACGGCTCGGTGTGGGTGACGACGGCTGTCGGCACGATGCCGATGTGCCTGGTCAGCGGCGCAATCCGGGAGGCGATCAGCACCGCGTCGAGCCGTCCGCGCACCCGGTCGTTGCGGTCGTCGTCCTCGGTGCCGAACGGTGAGTCGGTCTGGATCGAGAGCGAGTCCTCGATCGTGACGAAGTCCAGCAGGCCGGCCTCGGCCTCCTGGACGAGACCGGCCCAATACCCGGGTTTGAGCAGATCACCGGGCCGGGCGTTCGGCTCCCGCCAGGCGGCCGGGTGCCACCCGGCGCCGTCGAGAGCCACGGCGAGTCGAAGACGAGATGGGGGCGCACTCATGAGTAAAAGTCTACTGACTTCATCAACTTAGTGTGGAGAGTTTCGGAGGATGGACCGCGCCCGGGGCAGCCCGACGGCCACGAGCAGCGCCGCGACCAGGACCAGGACCGCGTTGACCGCGATCGCCACCTGGAGTGCCCCGAGCGAGGCGACTCCGCCGGCGGCGGTGGCGACGGTGGACATGATCGGGATGCCGAGCGCGATCGCGACCTGCTGGGTCATCATCGCCAGCCCGGTGGCCAGGCCCTGCTCGTGGTCGGGGAGTCCGGAGGTCGCCGCGACCATGAACCCGACGATCGCGGCGACGTGGCCGATGGCGCCGATGAAGTTCATCAGGCCGATGAACCACAGCCAGCCGACCGAGGGCCCGATCAGCACGAGTGCGCCGGTCGTGACCGCCTGGATCGCGAGCCCGCCCGCCATGGTGTTGCGTACGCCGAAGGCCTCGATCACCCGCGAGCCGACGGATCCGCCGATGATCGCCCCGGCCCCCATCGCGACGAGCATCAGCCCGGTCTGCAGGGCGTCCAGGCCGAGGACGTGCTGGAGATACATCGTCAGCACGAAGACCAGCGACGACTCGAAGGCGAAGGTCGCGAAGCCGGCGATGTTGCCGAAGCCGATGGTGCGGCGGGTGAGGATGTGCAGCGGCACCAGCGGGTGCGGGTGCGTGGACTCGGCCCGCCAGAACGCGACCAGCAGCACCACCGCGACGCCGATCGCGGCCAGCCCCCACACGTCGGCGATGCCCGCCTCCCCCAGGCGGGTCGCGCCGTAGACCAGCGCGAGCAGCCCGGACGTCACCAGTACAGCGCCCGGAAGGTCGAGCCGCGACCGCTCCCGGTCGGCGGAGTCACGCAGCACGAACGGCGCGACGGCGACCACCAGCAACGCGATCGGCACGTTGACCAGGAACGCCCAGCGCCACGACAGCAGATCGGTGAGTACGCCACCCAGCACCGCCCCGGCGGTGAACCCGGTCGACATCACCACGCTGTTCAGCCCCAGAGCACGCTGGCGCAGCGGCCCCTCCGGGAAAGAGACGGTGAGCAAGGAGAGCGCCGCAGGGGTGACCGCAGCGGTCGCGAGACCCTGGGCGACCCGGGCCGTCAGCAGCAGCTCGGGTGAGGTGGCGACCCCGCCGAGCAGCGAGGCTGCGCCCAGCGCGACCATGCCGATCAGGAAGACCCGCCGCCGGCCGACGTAGTCGCCGATCCGGCCGAAGAGCAGCGTGAACCCGGCCGCGCACAGTGCGAAGGCGGTCGCGATCCACTGCACGTCGGCCTCGGCGAAGCCGAGGCTGGCGCCGACGGTCGGCAGCGCCACGTTGAGGATCGAGAAGTCGACGGTGAGGGTGAACTGGGAGGCGAGCAGCAGCAGGAGCACCAGCAGCTGTCCGCGAGTCATGGCGGCCGGGCGTACTGGCTCGGCCTGCGTAGTGAGGGTCATGACATCAACGCTCTGGCAGATGACGTACGCCAGCCAGACACCTGTCCTGCCACCCACCCGCGTGCCTGTCACTGACAGGGTCAGGAAGAAATCGCGGCGCGGCCGCACTATAGGAACCATGACGACCGAGCTCGGAGAGTTCCTGCGCAGCCGCCGGGCGGCGATCAGTCCCGAAGACGCCGGGCTGGTGTCCTACGGCGCCCGCCGTGTCCCAGGGCTGAGGCGTGAGGAACTCGCGATGCTGGCCGGCGTCTCGCCGACCTACTACACGCGGCTCGAGCAGGCCGACCACCACAACGCCTCCGACTCGGTGATCGACTCGCTCGCCCGGGCGCTGCGGCTGAGTGCGGAGGAGCACGACCACCTGCGTCGCCTGGCGCGCCCCGGGACCGCCGCGCCGGCCCGCTACCGCGTCGAGCGGCCCCGGCCGAGCACGGTGCGGCTGATCAATGCCACGCCCGGCCCGGCGCTGCTGATCGACCACCGCAACGACGTGCTCGCCTGGAACCGGCTCGGCCACCTGCTGATCGCTCCCGAGCTGCCTTACGAGCAGCCCGAGGACGTCGAGAACCGGCCCAACCTGACCCGGCGGTTCTTCCTCGAGCCCGGGGGTCGCGACCTGTGGGTGGAGCAGGCCGCCACCGCCTACTCCCACGTGGGCTTCATGCGCTACTCCTCCGGCCTCCACCCCGACGACCACCTGCTCAGCTGCCTGGTCGGCGAGCTGACCCAGAAGAGCGACGAGTTCGCCGAGCTGTGGGCGCAGCACCCGGTCAACGACTGCGGCTACGGCGTCAAGAAGTTCCAGCACCCGCTCGTCGGGCGCTTCGACCTCGAGTACGAGGCGCCGGTGATGCCCGAGACCAGCCACCGGATGTGCCTCTACCACGCCGAGCCGGGCAGCCCCGCGGCCGACGCTCTCGAGCTCCTAGCTCGCTAGAGGTCCTTCGCGTAGGTCGCCGGGGGAGCGCCGACGACGTCCCGGAACGTACGCACCAGGTGGGCCTGGTCGCTGAAGTCCAGCTCCGCGGCGACCGCGGCCCAGTCGACGTCGCCGGAATGGGCGCGGGCGGCGACCTCGAGCACGCGGAACCGCTGCACGACCCACTTCGGGCCGATCCCGACGTACTCGCTGAACAGGCGCTGCAGCGACCGAAGGCTCACGCCGGCACGGTCGGCGAGCTGCTCGGCCCGGGTGATCGAGCGGTCGTCCTCGGCGAGGGTCGCCCAGCGGCGTACGTCCTCGGCGACCGGGTCCGAGGGGAGGCCGACCTCCAGGAGGTAGGACTCCATCGCGGCAGCCATCTCCGCCGGGTCCGTCGAGGTGAGGATCCGCTCGGCCGCCGGCCGGTCGTCGAGATCGAGCAGGTCCTGAGCGGGGACGACCTGGTCGGCGATGGCGCTGACCCGGCTGCCGAGCACCGGGCGGAAGAGGCCGGGCAGGAACGAGACACCGAGCGTGTGGCCGCGGCCGGTCAGATGCCGGATGAACGGGCGCCGGCCGATCCCGTGCACCAGCAGCCGGCCCTGCTCGGCGGCGACGTGGATCCGCGGCTGCGGGATGACCTGCTGATCGTGCGGGTGCTCGAGCTCCCAGCCGACGTACCAGTGATAGTCCACGTGTCCCGCCAGCTCTGGTGAGACCGCGAACCGCTCGGTGTTGATCGTCCGGGCCGCCGTCACCGGGCGCACGATCGCGTCGGGATAGCCCCTGCCCTCGGTGTCGTCGGCCATGCCGCCAACGATATGGCGCGTTCCTTCAATCCCGCGTCCCTGTTTCCGGAGCAGGCTGGAGCCATGACCGAACAGACCACTGACAAGACCTACGGCAACAAGGCGAGCACCACGATGACCGTCGCGCGCTGGCACGAGGCGGCCTACGTCGACATCGACGGCGAGGGCACCAAGATGGGCGACGACGTCTACATCCCCCACCGCGGCCTGACCACCGCCGAGACCGACTACACCTACGCCGGCGAGATCCAGGGCACGGGCGTCGCGCGGATGATCGGCGCCTACGGCAACCCCGCCGGCGGCGCGGTCTTCGAGGCGTACGAGCAGTTCACCGGCTCCATCGCCGGCCAGGAGGGCTCGTGCGTGTGGCGGATCAGCGGGACGTACGCCGACGCCACCGTCCGCTCCCACCTCACCGTCATCCCCGGCCTCGGCACCGGCGGCCTCGAAGGCCTCGTCGGCGAGGCCGACATGGTCCTCTCCGAGGAGGGCGGCGGCGAGGCGTACGGCTTCGTCCTCTCCTACGACTGGAGCTGAACTCGTCCCGCGTCGACCCGGGGGCGGGGGACCCGGGCGGCGGAGGACTGGCCGAGCCAGGAGGGCAGGGCGTGGCGTACTTCCTGGGCGGCGGCGATGGAGACCATCTCGGTGCGGAGCGCCATCGGCCAGGCGAGGTCGCCACGCCAGATCTCGGTGAGCGTACGCAGGCTGGCGGTGAGCCGCGCGTCGACCTCGAACCCGGGGTCGAAGTCGCAGACCTCGGCCTGGTCGGCGGCCACCATCAGCCACCAGCGGGCGACCTTCGGGTCGACGTCGGTGAGCCGGAACTCGACCACCGTGCGCTGCTCCGGCCACACGTCGATCGGGATCGTGCGGCGCATGTCCCACAGGAGCAGGTGGGGATCGAGGTCGGCCTGGCCCAGCGAGCCGACCCAGCGCGCACCCCACTCGTTGAGCGCGGTGACGACCGTGGCGAGCTCCTCGCCGCTGGCGGTGAGGTGGTAGGAGGTCCGCTGCCCCTCGCCGCGCCGCTGGATGATGCCCGCTCGCTCCAGGGTCCGCAGGCGCTTGGAGAGCAGGGCGGGCGACATCTTGGGCACGCCCCGGCGCAGCTCGTTGAAGTGGGTACTGCCGAGCAGAAGCTCGCGTACGACGAGCAGCGTCCACCGCTCGTCGAGCACCTCCATGGCTTTCGCCATCGGACAGAACTGGCCGTATCCCGCCATTGGACCGCCTCCCCCTTGTGCAGCCCGAGATCCCTGTCCGTTCAGTAGACCCCTATCGGTGGCGGGCGGCAAGTACAGATAAGGAACTATCCGCGGTCGCGGCGCGGGGGCGATGCTGGAGGCTCCAGATCTCCTCTCGGGTCAGACGTCCGTGGAGGAAACCATGACCGCAACACCCGTCCAGCCAGACCTGAAGGCCCGCCACCGTGCGATGTGGGGCCTCGGGAACTATGCCCGGGTCGCCGACGAGCTCATTCCCGAGCTCGGCCAGGTGATCGTCGAGGCCTGCGAGATCGGGTCGGGCGACCGCGTACTCGACATCGCCGCCGGCACCGGGAACGCCGCCATCCCCGCCGCCCTCGCCGGCGCGGACGTGACCGCGAGCGACCTGACGCCCGAGCTGCTCGAGGTCGGCCAGGCCCGGGCATCGAGTGAGACAGGTGCCGACTCGATCACCTGGCGCGTCGCCGATGCCGAGGCGCTGCCGTTCGACGACGCCGCCTTCGACGTCGTGATGTCCTGCGTCGGCATCATGTTCGCGCCGTTCCACGAGAAGGCCGCGGCCGAGCTGCTCCGGGTCGTCCGGCCGGGTGGTCGGATCGGCCTGGTCAGTTGGACGCCGGAGGGCTTCATCGGCCAGATGTTCGCGACGATGAAGCCGTTCATGGCGCCGCCGCCCGAGGGCGCGCAGCCGCCGCCGCGATGGGGCGACGAGACCCACGTACGCGGCCTGCTGGGCGACCAGGTGACCTCCGTCCAGGCCGAGAAGCGGATGGTCGGCATCGACTCGTTCGAGACCGGCGCGGAGTTCCGTGACTTCTTCAAGGCCTGCTACGGGCCGACGATCGTCGCCTATCGCGGGATCGCCGAGGACGCCGCGCGGACGGCGGAGCTCGACGCCGCGCTCGCCGAGCTGGGGGACCGCTATGTCACGGCCGGGGTGATGAAGTGGGAGTACCTGCTGCTGACCGCGGTGCGTAGCTAGCCTGGTCGTGCGTGTGGCTCGGTGCGTGTGGCCTTTCCGGTCTCGATCCGGTCCCGTGGAACAATCCGTCATGTGACTGAGATCGAGATCGGCCGGGCCAAGCGAGCACGACGGGCGTACGCCTTCGACGACGTGGCGATCGTGCCGTCCCGGCGCACCCGTGACACCACCGAGGTGAGCACCGACTGGCAGATCGACGCCTACCGCTTCGACATCCCGCTGATCGCGGCGCCGATGGATTCGGTGATGTCGCCCTCGACCGCGATCGCGATGGGCAAGCTCGGCGGCCTCGGGGTGCTCAACCTCGAGGGCGTGTGGACCCGGTACGACGACCCGCAGCCGCTGCTCGACGAGCTGGCCGAGCTGAGCGGTGTCGACGCGACCCGGCGTCTGCAGGAGATCTACGAGGCCCCGATCCGGGCCGAGCTGATCACCGAGCGGCTGCGTGAGGTGCGCGCCTCAGGCGTCACCGTGGCCGGGGCGCTTTCCCCGCAGCGTACGAAGGAGTTCGCCAAGGCCGTCGTCGACGCCGGCGTCGACCTCTTCGTCATCCGTGGCACCACGGTCTCGGCCGAGCACGTCTCCTCGCAGGCCGAGCCGCTCAACCTCAAGGAGTTCATCTACGAGCTCGACGTGCCGGTGATCGTCGGCGGGTGCGCGACCTACCAGGCCGCCCTCCACCTGATGCGCACCGGCGCGGCCGGCGTCCTCGTCGGCTTCGGCGGCGGTGCGGCGCACACGACCCGGACCGTGCTCGGCGTGGCCGTGCCGATGGCCTCCGCGGTGGCCGACGTCGCCGCCGCGCGACGCGACTACCTGGACGAGTCCGGCGGCCGCTACGTCCACGTCATCGCCGACGGCGCCGTCGGCCGCTCCGGCGACATCGCCAAGGCGATCGCCTGCGGTGCCGACGCGGTCATGGTCGGATCGCCTTTCGCTCGTGCCACCGACGCCCCCGGCAAGGGATTCCACTGGGGCAACGAGGCCCACCACGCCGACCTGCCCCGCGGCGAGCGCGTCGCCTTCGAGCCCGTCGGCACCTTCGAGGAGGTCCTCTTCGGTCCTTCGCACGTCGCCAACGGCACCATGAACCTCGTCGGCGCCCTCAAGCGCGCCATGGCCACCACCGGCTACACCGACCTCAAGGAGTTCCAGCGGATCGAGGTTGTCGTCGGCTGACGATCGAGTCCTCGGTTCTGGCGAGCCGAATCCGCAGTTGTGGGTGACGAAACTGTCGTTTCGTCACCCACAACGGCGTTTTCGCCGCCGAGGCGTCACTTCTGCAGGCCGAGTGGTCACGACCGTGCCAACTCGACCTGCATAAGTGACGTCTCGGCCTGCAGAACTGACGTCTCGGCCGACGTACCTGACTTCTCGGCATTGCTTGGACGCCGACCTTCCATGTTCTTGGGCTACCCCGTAGAGTGACCGCTGTCACCACCTAAGCAAGCGCTTAGATTAGCCGAGCACACGAGGGAATGAGCATGTCGAGGTTCGAGGGACGTACGGCGATCATCACCGGGGCCAGCCGGGGCATCGGTCTGGGCATCGCCCAGCGGCTGGTGGACGAGGGGGCGAAGGTCGTCATCACGGCGCGCAAGCCCGAGGCGCTGGCGGAGGCGGTCGAGGGGCTGGGCGGCAAGGAAGTGGCCCTCGGCATCGCCGGCAAGGCCGACGACCCCGGCCACCAGGAGGAGGTCGTCAAGGCTGCGATCGACACCTTCGGCAGCGCCGACCTGCTGGTCAACAACGCCGGCATCAACCCGAAGGCCGGCGGCCTGATCGACATGGACCGCGAGTCGGCCCGCAAGACCGTCGAGGTCAACTGCCTCTCGCCGATCGGCTGGACCCAGCAGGTCTGGCGGGGGTGGATGTCCGAGCACGGCGGTGCGATCGTCAACATCTCCTCGGTGGCCGGCCTGGCCCCGACCCCGCTGATCGCGACGTACGGCGCGAGCAAGGCGATGCTCAGCTACATCACCCAGGAGCTGTCGGTCGAGCTCGGCCCGAAGGTACGCGTCAACGCGATCCTCCCGGCCGTGGTGAAGACGAAGTTCGCAGAGCTCCTCTACGAGGGCCGCGAGCAGGAGGTCTCGGCGGCCTACCCGCTCAAGCGCCTCGGCACCCCGGAGGACATCGCGGGCGTCGCCTCGTTCCTCCTCTCCGAGGACGCCGGCTGGATGACGGGCCAGCTCGTCACCGTGGACGGCGGCCTCACCCTCGCCGGCGGACGCGTCTGATGGCCCCGGCCCCAGGCAGCACCGCCGTCGTCACCGGCGCCGCGGGCGGGATCGGCCGTGCCCTCGCCGCCCGTCTCGTCGCCGAGGGCGTCCGCGTCGTGGTCAACGACATCGACGACGTACGCCTGACGGAGACGGCGAAGGAGATCGGCGCCCACCCGGTGGCAGGTGACGCGGCTTCGGTCGAGGGCGTGGCCCGCCTCGTCGAGGCGGCGAAGGACCACCTCGGCCAGATCGACGCGTGGTACGGAAATGCCGGCATCGACCGTGGCATCGGCCTGGACTGCCCCGAGGAGGACTGGCAGGCGTCGCACGAGGTCAACGTGATGGCCCACGTCCGGGCGGCGCGGCTCCTCGTCCCCGACTGGGTCGAGCGGAAGTCCGGTCGCTACGTGGTGACGGCGAGCGCCGCGGGGCTGCTGATGATGGTCGGTACGCCGACCTACTCGGTCACCAAGCACGCCGCGGTCGCCTTCGCGGAGTGGCTCTCGGCGACCTACCGCCATCACGGGATCGTCGTCCAGGCGATCTGCCCGCAGGGCGTACAGACCGGGATGCTCGAGCGATCGGGACCGATGGCGGGCCTGCTCAGCCGAGACGGAGCGCTGACGCCCGAGCAGGTCGCCGACGCGGCCTGGGAGGCGACGAGCGATGACCGCTTCCTGGTGCTGCCGCACCCGGAGGTGGGCGACTACTACGCCGCGCGCGCCACGCAGACCGACAAGTGGCTCGGCGGGATGAATCGACTCTGGCAGCACGTGGAAGGACAGGTATGAAGGCGTGGCGGATCAGCTCGCTCGGCGAGCCCAAGGACGTGATGCGACTCGAGGAGGTGCCCGACCCGACCCCCGGGGCCGGACAGCTCGTCGTGAAGGTACTGGCCAGCCCCGCCAACTTCCCGGACGTCCTGATGGCCCGAGGTCTCTACCAGGTCAAGCCCGAGCTGCCGTTCACCGCGGGCGTCGAGCTGTGCGGTGAGGTCGTCGCGCTCGGCGAAGGCATCGACGGGTTCCAGGTCGGGGACCGCGTGATCGGCGGCGGATCGCTGCCGTACGGCGGCTTCGGCGAGCTCGCGCTGATGGAGGCCGCGACCACGTTCCCGGCTCCGGAGGCGCTCACCGACGCCGAGGCGTCGAGCCTCTACATCGGCTACCAGACCGGCTGGTTCGCGCTCCACCGCCGCGCCCACATCCAGCCCGGCGAGACGCTGCTCGTGCACGCCGCCGCGGGCGGGGTCGGCAGCGCCGCGATCCAGCTCGGCAAGGCCGCCGGGGCCACCGTGATCGGTGTCGTCGGCGGGCCGGAGAAGGCCGCGGTCGCGAAGCAGCTCGGCGCGGACGTGGTCATCGACCGCCACACCGAGGACTTCGTGAAGGTGGTCAAGGAGGTCACCGGCGGCAAGGGCGCCGACGTGATCTACGACCCGGTCGGCGGCGACACCTACGACCGCTCCACCAAGTGCATCGCCTTCGAGGGCCGGATCCTGATCATCGGCTTCGCCGGCGGGCGCATCCAGGAGGCAGCGCTCAACCACTCGCTGATCAAGAACTACTCGATCGTCGGGCTCCACTGGGGCCTCTACAACGCGCTCGCGCCCGACCTGGTCGCCGAGTGCCACCGCGAGCTCACCCGGATGGCGGCCGAGGGCTCGATCAAGCCGCTGGTCAGCGAGGAGCTGTCCCTGGACGAGGTGGCCGATGGCGTACAGCGCCTTGCCGACGGCACCACCGTCGGACGGGTCGTGTACGTCGCATGAAGGCTGTCATCTTCGACTACGGCGGGGTGCTGACCACGCCCATCGGCGACTCGATCCGGGCCTGGCTGGAGGCTGACGGCATCAAGCCGGAGAGCTTCACGAAGGTGCTCAAGGAGTGGCTGGGTCGCTACGCCGACGCCGGCACCCCGATCCACCGCCTCGAGCTCGGCGAGCTCTCGGTCAAGGAGTTCGACACGCTCCTGGCCGCTCGCCTGGAGACGTACGACGGCAGCCCGGTCCATCCCGAGGGCGTCCTGTCCCGGCTCTTCGCCGGGATGCGGCCCAACCCGGAGATGTTCGCGCTGGCCGAGGAGCTCCGCGACGCCGGGATCCGGCTGGCCCTGCTCTCCAACAGCTGGGGCAACTTCTACCCTCGCAAGCAGGTCGACGCGCTGTTCGAGGTGGTGGTGATCTCCGAGGAGGTCGCGATGCGGAAGCCGGAGGCACCGATCTTCGACCGCACCCTGAGCAAGCTCGGCCTCCCGGCCGAGGAGTGCCTCTTCATCGACGACGCAGAGCCCAACGTCCTCGGCGCCCGGGCGGTCGGTCTCGACGCACTGCTGCACACAGACCCGGCGAGCACCCGCGCAGCGCTCGCCCGAATGATTCCCACACTCGGAGGTGCCGCGTGACGACCGAACCGCTGCCCGGACTCGACCTGGACCGGCTCGGCCCCTGGCTGGCCAAGAACGTGACAGGCGCCGGAGAAGAGCTGAGCGCGACCCACATCTCCGGAGGCAAGTCCAACCTGACGTACGCCGTCTCCGACGGCACCCACGAGTGGATCGTCCGGCGCCCACCGCTGGGGCACGTGCTCGCCACCGCGCACGACATGAAGCGTGAGCACACGGTGATCACGGCGCTGCGCGACACCGACGTGCCGGTGCCGCACACCTACGCGTTCTGCGACGACGAGGAGGTGCTCGGGGCGCCGTTCTACGTGATGGAGAAGGTCGACGGACGGCCCTACCGCTATGCCCGCGAGCTCGAGCCGCTCGGTGCCGAGCGCACCCGGGCGATCTCGGAGCAGCTCATCGACGTGATGGCCTCGCTGCACGCGGTCGACCCGGCCGCGGTCGGGCTGAGCGAGTTCGGCCGCCCCGAAGGGTTCCTGTCGCGGCAGGTCAGGCGCTGGAAGAAGCAGCTCGACGCGTCGTACTCCCGCGACCTCCCCGCAGCCGACGAGCTCCACGCGCTGCTGGAGGCGCGGGTGGGTGCCGCCGAGGCCGCCTCGACGGGGCCGGGGATCGTGCACGGCGACTACCGGCTCGACAACGTGCTGACCTCCGCCGACGACCAGATCAAGGCCGTCGTCGACTGGGAGATGGCCACGCTCGGCGACCCGGTCACCGACCTGGCGATCCTGCTCACCTACCAGCGGATGGCCACGGTCTCCGGCGACGGCACCGTGACCGACGTCAGCAACGCACCCGGCTGGCTCTCCGAGGACGAGATCATCGCCCGCTACGACGCGGCCAGCCCGCGCGACCTGAGCGAGTTCGGCTTCTACCTCGGCCTCGCCGCCTACAAGCTCGCCGCGATCCTCGAGGGGATCCACTACCGCTACCTCAAGGGCCAGACCGTAGGGCCCGGATTCGACAAGATCGGGGACGGGATCCACCCGCTCCTGGACATGGGACTGTCTGCAATGAAGGAGAAGTGACGCATGGATTTCGCACCCGACGCCAGGACCGAGGAGCTCGTCGCCTCGGTATGGGACTTCCAGAAGACGTACGTCGAGCCGAACGAGGCCGTCTTCTCCGAGCAGCTCGCGGCCCAGGACGACAAGTGGGCCTGGGACAGCGTCCCTGTCCTCGGCGAGATCCGTGCCGAGGCCCGCAAGCGCGGCCTGTGGAACCTCTTCCTGCCCGGTGAGGGTGGGGCCGGCCTGACCAACCTGCAGTACGCCCCGCTGGCCGAGATCACCGGCCGCAGCCACCTCGCGCCGGCCGCGTTCAACTGTGCCGCGCCCGACACCGGCAACATGGAGGTGCTGCACGACTTCGGCAACGAGGCGCAGCAGAAGGAGTGGCTGGAGCCGCTCCTGGACGGGCAGATCCGCAGCGCCTTCGCGATGACCGAGCCGGCCGTCGCCTCCTCCGACGCGACCAACATCGAGACCTCGATCGTGCTCGACGGCGACGAGTACGTCATCAACGGCCGCAAGTGGTGGATCACCGGCGCGATGAACCCGAACGCGAAGATCCTCATCGTGATGGGCAAGACCGACCCGTCCGCCGAGCGCCACAAGCAGCAGTCGATGATCCTGGTGCCCCGCGACACCCCGGGCCTCACGATCAAGCGCGGCATGGAGGTCTTCGGCTACGACGACCACGACCACGGTGGCCACGCCGAGCTGATCTTCTCCGACGTACGCGTTCCGGCGGGCAATCTCATCGGGACCGAGGGCATGGGGTTCGCGATCGCGCAGGCGCGCTTGGGCCCCGGTCGCATCCATCACTGCATGCGCTCCATCGGTCTGGCCGAGCGGGCGATCGAGCTGATGTGTGCCCGGGTCGAGGAGCGGGTCGCCTTCGGCAAGCCGCTCTCCGAGCAGGGCGTGATCCGTGACTGGATCGCCGAGTCGCGGGTGCGGATCGAGCAGCTGCGGCTCCTCGTCCTCAAGACCGCCTGGCTGATGGACACGGTCGGCAACAAGGGCGCCCACACCGAGATCCAGGCGATCAAGATCGCCACCCCGGCGACCGTCCAGTGGATCCTCGACAAGGCGATCCAGGCCCACGGTGCCGGTGGTCTCTCCCAGGACTTCCCGCTGGCCAAGTCGTACGCCGGCATCCGCACGCTGCGGTTCGCCGACGGCCCCGACGAGGTGCACAAGAACGCCCTGGCCAAGGCCGAGCTGCGCAAGCAGGCCGCGCGACGAGAGGGGCGGCAGTGACTCCGGACGAGCTGCGCGGCCGGGTAGAGGAGTTCCTGGCCGAGCACCCGGTCGCGACAACCGAGCCGAGCGCGTTCCTGCACGCCCGCTACCAGGCTGGGCTGGCGTGGGTCGCGTTCCCCGAGGGCCATGGCGGTCTCGGCGCCTCCCGCGCCCTGCAGCCGCTGGTGTCCGACCTCTTCGATGCGGCCGGTGCCCCCGATAACAACCCGCGACGCAACGGGATCGGGCTCGGCATGGCCGCGCCGACGATCCTGGCCTACGGCACCCCGGAGCAGAAGTCTCGCTTCCTGGAGCCGCTGTGGTGCGGCGAGGAGATCTGGTGCCAGCTCTTCTCCGAGCCCGGCGCCGGCTCCGACCTCGCCGGCCTGGCGACTCGGGCCGTCCTCGACGGTGACGAGTGGGTCGTCAACGGGCAGAAGGTGTGGACCTCGGGCGCCCACAACGCCGACTTCGCGATCCTCGTCGCCCGCACCGATCCGGACGTCCCGAAACATCGCGGTCTGACCTACTTCTTGTGCGATATGCACGATCCGGGGGTCGAGGTGCGGCCGCTGCGCCAGATCACCGGCGAGGCGGAGTTCAACGAGGTCTTCCTGACCGATGTGCGGATCCCTGACGCCCACCGCCTCGGTGCGGTCGGGCAGGGATGGGAGGTCGCCAACGCCACCCTCAACAACGAGCGTGTCGCCATCGGTGGCGCCGCCATGCCCCGCGAGGGCGGGATGCTCGGCGTGGTCGCCGAGTCGTGGCGTACGCATCCGGAGAACCACACCCCGGAGCTGCGCGACCGACTGCTGAGGCTGTGGGTCGAGTCGGAGGTGGCCCGGCTGACCGGAGCGCGGCTGCGGCAGAAGCTGGCCGTCGGCCAGCCCGGGCCCGAGGGGTCGGCGATGAAGCTGACCTTCGCCAAGGTCAACCAGCAGCTCACCGGGCTCGATCTGGAGCTGCGCGGCGAGGAGGGCCTTCGCTACGAGGACGGCGACGGCTGGGCGATGGTCCGGCCCGAGCACGTCGACTTCGGCGGCCGCGACGCCGTCTATCGCTACCTGCGCGCCAAGGGCAACTCCATCGAGGGCGGCACCTCGGAGATCCTGCGCAACATCGTGGCCGAGCGAGTCCTCGGTCTCCCCGGGGAGCACCGGGTCGACAAGGACGTTTCCTGGAAGGAGATCCCGCGATGAGCAGCACTGTGCCCACCTCTGAGGTCGAACTGCTCGACAACGAGCTCGATGCCGACCTGCGTGCCACGGTCAGGTCGTTCCTGGCCGAGCACTGCGCGCCGGCCGACGTGGTCAAGGCGTACGACGGGGACAGCTCCCTCACCCCAGTCCTCTGGAAGGGGCTCGCCAGCGAGCTCGGGCTCGCGGGGCTGCTGATCCCGGAGTCGTACGGTGGTGCCGGTGCATCCGCCCGCGAGGCCGCTGTGGTCCTGGAGGAGCTGGGCCGGGCGGTTGCCCCGGTGCCGTTCCTGACCAGCTCCGTCGTCGCGACCTCGGTCCTGCTGGCCGGGCCCACCGAGGCCGGTGCGGAGCTGCTGGCCGGACTGGCGTCGGGGGAGCGCACCGCGGCCCTGGCCGTGTCGCTCGCGACCACGACCGTCCAGCCGTTGGAGCCCGTCGAGACTGAGATCCGGTCGGTCGCCGGCGCCCTGGAGGCGGACACGCTCCTGGTGCCGGTGAGGACGCTCGACGGCATCGAGATCCGGGCCGTCCCCGCGGACCGGGCGACGATCGCCCCGGTGAGCTCGCTCGACATGACCCGCCAGCTCGCCGACGTCACCCTCGACCCGGCCGCGGGCGAGGTGGTCGTGGCCGCTGAGCACGGTGCCGAGGGCGTACGTTCCGGTCTGCTGGCCGGGGCCGCGCTGATGGCCTCCGAGCAGGTCGGGGTGGCGCAGTGGTGCCTGACCACGACGGTGGAGTATCTGAAGGTCCGGCGGCAGTTCGGCCGGATCGTCGGTGGCTACCAGGCGCTCAAGCACCGGCTCGCCGACCTCTACACCAACGTCGAAGGTGCCGGCGCCGCTGCGCGCTACGCCGCAGGCGCGCTGGCTCTCGGAGACGCGAAGGAGACCGAGATCGCGACCCATGTCGCCGCCGCGTACTGCGGTGATCTGGCCGTCACCGCGGCCGAGGAGGCGGTGCAGCTGCACGGCGGCATCGGCATGACGTGGGAGCACCCCGCCCACCTCTACCTGAAGCGCGCCAAGGCCGACCAGATCGCGTACGGCCTCCCCGGCCTCCATCGCGACCGTCTGGGGGCCCTGGTCGACATCTGATGCCGAGCCGTCACGCCGGTCGGCCGAGTGGGCACCACGGTGCCACCTCGGCCGACGCCGGCGACGCGTCGGCTACTTCTCCAGCGCCATCAGAGCGAGAGCGAACAGGAGGCGGTCGCGGGGGTCGGAGATGCTCTTCGCGGTGAGGTCCTGGATCTGCTTGATGCGGTAGATGACCGTGTTGCGGTGGCAGATCAGGTCCTCGGCGGCGTGGGTGGGGGAGCCGCCGTGCGCGATGAGGGCGCGGAGCGTCGCCAGCAGCACGTCGGACTGGTGGGTCGGTTGCGCCAGGATCGGGCCGAGGGTGCGGCGTACGAGCAGGTGGGAGACCGCGGGCGAGGCGGTCAGCAGCACCTGTGGCAGACGGTCGTCTACGACCGCGATGTCGGTGCGCCCCCGCGGCACCGTCTCCACCGTGTGCGTGGCGAGCTGGAAGGCGGTGCCGAAGCCGCCGAGGTCGTCGGCGGTGGCGATCCCGACCCGGCCCGAGTTGCAGCAGGCGAGCTGCTCGACCAGATCGGCGACAGCCTCCGCGACCGGGCGAGACCCCAACGGAATCAGCCCGAAGTGGTGGTCGCCGCGTACGTGCCAGAACGACACCAGACCGGCCTTCTCCAGCCGGTCGTCGGGGTTGCGCAGCGGTGAGTCGCGGTTGCCGTCGAAGGCCGCGACCACGCAGGCCATCCGCGCGTCGGCAGCGACCCCGAGGATGTCCTGCACCTCGGCGGCGAACCCGGGGTCGCCACCGCGACCCTCGGCGAGCCCGTCGAGGAGCCGGCCCTGGAGCTGCAGGTCGCGACGCTGCAGCAGCGCCGCCTCCTTCCGGTAGGCCCCCGACATGACCGAGTTCTGCACGTCCAGGTCGGTCCACACCTGGCGCCCGGCGAGCACCATCACCCGGTCGTCGATTCCGAGCTCCTCCTGCTGGTGGACCATCGCCTCCCACAGCATCCGGGTGCCGACGGTGTAGGCGTTGAGGCAGTACTCCAGAGGTACGCCCTGCCGCGCGCGCCGCCGCCCGGTATCGCGCCACAGGTCGACCGGATTGGCTCCCGGGGTCATTCCGGCCATGGCCCGGATGCCACGGCGTACGTGCTCCCTCGTGCTCGAGCGCAGGTCGGCGCGCACCGACGGATCGGCGTTCTGGTGCCACTCCGGCTGGATCGCGATCAGGGTCAGCGTGATGTCGTCGGCGATCGCGTCCGCCTGGCTCACCAGCGAGGCCCAGGCACGCTCCACCAGCGGACGGAGTTCCGCGTCGGGAGATGTGTCACTCGTCACAGCCATGTGCGGAGCGTCCCACGCCCACTGCCGCATCCGCCAGCAAACCAGGGAATCTCAGTCGGAGCGCCCGAAAGATTTTGTGCGCACTGCCCATATCCCCACTTGTGCGGAGAGTCCAAAGTGAGAGCCGTCACATAGGTGAAGGGAGCATGATGCAGATGCCTGGCGAAGACCCGCCGCTGTTCGCGGTCGAGGGGGTCTCGGTCCGGTTCGGGGGCGTACGCGCCCTCGAGAACGTCTCCTTGGAGGTCGCGCCCCATGAGGTGCTCGGCGTCATCGGCCCCAACGGTGCCGGCAAGACCACGTTGTTCAACGTCGTGTGCGGCTTCGTCAGCCCCGCCGAGGGCGAGCTCCGTCTGCGCGGCGAGACGATCCACGACCTCCGCCCGCACCAGCTCGCCGGCCACGGCATCGCCCGGACCCTGCAGGGGCTCGGGCTCTTCGAGCGGATGACGGTGCTCGACAACGTGATGGTCGGCGCCGACCGTCTCGCTCGCGCCGGCTTCGTGCGCGGGCTGCTCGGGCTCGGCCACCGCGACGACGCCCGGCTGGCCGCCAAGGCGCGGGAGGTGCTCGGCGAGCTCGGGATCGAGTCGTACGCCGCCCGCTACCCGGGCAGCCTGCCGTACCCGATCCGGAAGAAGGTCGCGCTCGCGCGCGCCCTGGTGGCCGAGCCGGAGCTGCTGCTCCTCGACGAGCCCGCCAGCGGGCTGAGCGCCGAGGAGATGACCGAGCTCGGCGAGATCATCACCGGCCTGACCGAACGCACCGCCGTGATGCTCGTCGAGCACCACATGGACCTGGTGATGTCGGTCTGCCACCGGATCACGGTGCTCGACTTCGGCCGCGTCATCGCCGCCGGCTCACCCGACGAGATCCGCAACGACCCGGCCGTCCTCGCCGCCTACCTGGGTGACCAGGTCGAGCACGACGACGCCGCCGAGGTGCACGCACTGACCGTTGCCGAGGAGGCCTGATGTTCGCCGTCGAGGATCTGAGCGCTGCGTACGGACCCGTCAAGGCGCTCAACGGCGTCACCTTCACCGCGTCGAGAGGTCAGGTCACCGCGGTCCTGGGCGCCAACGGCGCCGGCAAGACCACGCTGCTGCGCACCGTGTCCGGACTGGTGAAGTCCAGCAAGGGCAGCGTGACGCTGAACGGCAAGGACATCACGCGCACCGCGACCGAGAAGCTGACCTCGTACGGCCTCTCCCACGTCCCGGAGGGGCGCGGCGTGATCGCCGAGCTGACCGTGACCGAGAACCTCCGGCTCGGCGGGCTGCACCGCGCGACCGGCTCCGAGCCGATGCCGGTCGAGCGGGTCTTCGAGCTCTTCCCGCGCCTGGGCGAGCGCCGCGAGGCCACCGCTCACATGCTCTCGGGCGGTGAGCGGCAGATGCTCGTCATCGGCCGCGCGCTGATGGCGCGACCGACCGTACTCCTGCTCGACGAGCCCTCCCTGGGGCTCGCGCCCCGGGTGGTGGCCCAGATCTTCGACCTGCTCCGCGGACTGGTGCAGACCGAAGAGCTCACCGTCGTCCTGGTCGAGCAGAACGCCCGCAGTGCCCTGTCCATCGCTGACCACGGAGTCGTGCTCAACCTCGGCAAGGTCGTCGCCTCGGCGCCGGCAGCCGAGCTGGCCGCCGACGAGCAGCTCCGCCACGCCTATCTCGGGTTCTGAGGAGCAGACATGCAGCAGTTTCTCGACACCACCCTCGGAGGGCTGGTCCTGGGCGCGGTCTACGCCGCGTTCGCGCTGGCCCTGTGCCTGATCTGGCGCTCGACCCGGATCGTCAACTTCGCCCAGGCGGCGATGGCGATGGTGACCACCTACATCGCGCTCTCGCTGATCAACGCCGACGTGCCCTACTGGGTCGCCTTCATGGCTGCGATCGCCGCCGGGTTCGGGCTCGGCGCGGTGATCGAGCGGGTGATCATCCGTCCGGTCGAAGGCAAGGCCGAGCTCAACGCGGTGATCCTCACTCTGGGGCTGTTCATGGTGCTCCACGGTCTGACCGCGATCACCTTCGGCGTCCAGCACCGCGGCTTCCCGGCCCCGGTCAGCACCAACGCGATCAACGTCGGGGACGCCTCGATCGGCATCACCCCGTTCGGCATCCTGACGATCGTCGTGGTCGCCGTCGTGATGGCCGGGCTCGTGATCCTCTTCCGCTTCACCGACCTGGGGCTGCGGATGCGGGCGGCCGCGTTCAACGGCGAGGTGTCCCGGCTCCTGGGCGTACGCGTCGGCCGCATGCTCACCCTCGGCTGGGCGCTCGCCGCGGCCGTGGGCGCGGTGGCCGGGATGCTGATCGCAGGCGGCGACCTGGTGAACCCGGCGTTCATGGACCCGTTCGTGATCTACGGCTTCATCGCCGCCGTGCTGGGCGGCCTCGACTCGCCGCTCGGGTCGGTGATCGGCGGCCTGATCCTCGGGCTCTCGCTCTCCTACGTCACCGGCTACGTCGGTGAGCACCTGGCGCCGCTGGTCGCGCTCGGGATCTTGATGGTGGTGCTGCTGGTACGTCCCAGCGGCCTCTTCGCGGCCGCCACGGCCAGGAGGGTCTGACCCATGGAACGTCTGCGTTCACTCGTCCGTCCGGTGACCTCGGTGCCGCTGGCACGTCACCTCATCGTGGCCCTGATCGCCTTCGTGGTCGCGATGGCCGTGATCGGCAGCTCGAGCCAATATCTCCAGACCCGCTACGCCGAGATGGCCTACTTCGCCATCGCCGCCGGCGGTCTCACGCTCCTGACCGGCCTCTCCGGCCAGCTCTCGCTGGGCCACGGCGCGCTCATGGCCGTCGGGGCGTACGCCGCCACCCTGGTGCTCGAGCGCACCGGCGGCGAGACCCTGGCCGACGTCTTCGTCGCCCTGCTCGTCGCGATCGCGGTCTGTGCCGTGGTCGGGGTGGTGGTCGGGGTCCCGGCGGCGCGGCTGCACGGGCCCTACATCGCCGGCGCGACCCTGACGCTGGCCGTGGCGGTGCCCCGGCTGGCCAACCAGTGGGAGGTCCTCGGCGGCGAGCAGGGACTTCAGGTGCCGGTGCCCCGCGCGACCGACCTCCCGGCCTGGATCCAGGATCTGGTCTGGTTCTTCACCGCCGTCGAGATCGACCAGTACTCCTTCCTCGCCTACCTCGGCTGGCTACTCCTCGCGATCACGTTCGTGGCGCTCGCCAACCTGAGCCGCTCGCGGATCGGTCGTCGCTGGCGTGCGGTGCGGGACGACGACGTCTCCGCCGAGCTGGCCGGCATCCACCTGGGCCGAGCCCGCGTGGTCGCCTTCACCGTCAGCGCCATGGCTGCCGGGCTCGCCGGCGGGCTGATGGCCATGAACGTACGTCTCACGGCGCCGGGCGCGTTCACGATCACGCTCTCGCTGACGCTCCTGGCCGCGGTCGTCCTGGGCGGGCTCGGCAGCCTGACCGGAGCGCTCATCGGGGCCGGCGTACTCGCCTTTCTTCCTCATTTCGCCACCGATCTCGGGGAGTCGGTCGGGCTCAGCGCAACCCAGGCCGCAGAGGTCACCCCGGTGGTCTACGGGCTGGTGCTGATGCTCGTCATCCTCCTCGCTCCGGCAGGGATCGTCGGCAGCCTCAGCACTTTCAAATCGCGCGCATCTCTCGGGTCAACCAAGGAGAAGACAACATGAGAACCACTGCACGCAGAGCCGTACAGGTCGTCTGTGTCCTCACCACTGCCTCGCTCCTCGCGGCCTGTGGTGCGGGGCAGGAAAGGCCGTCCGAGGACGGATCGGCGGTCGGCGTCACCGACACCTCGATCAAGGTCGGTGCGCACTTCCCGCTGACCGGCCCGGCCGCGCCCGGCTACTCGGAGATCCCCTCCGGCCATCAGGCGTTCTATGAGTACGTCAACGACAACGGTGGCGTCCACGGCCGGGACATCGAGATGGTCGTCAAGGACGACGCCTACAACCCGACCAACACCAGCGCCGTCACCAACGACATGATCCTGCAGGACGAGATCTTCGCGATGGTCGGTGGCCTCGGCACCCCCACGCACCGCGCGGTCGTACAGCGCCTCAACGACGACGGCATCCCCGACCTCTTCGTCTCCAGCGGCTCGCTGCAGTGGGGCGACGACCCGGCCGGCTCGCCGATGACGTTCGGCTGGCAGCCGGACTACGAGATCGAGGGCAAGGTCATCGGTCAGTACGTCAAGGAGAACATGCCCGACGCCAAGGTCGGCCTCTTCCTGCAGGACGACGACTTCGGCGAGGACGGCGAGAAGGGCGCGCGTCAGTTCCTCGACGCCCAGATCGTCGACGTACAGAAGTACACGCCGGGTGGGTCGACCGACTTCTCTCCGCAGATGTCCTCGTTCAAGTCCAAGGGCGTCGACCTGGTGATCGGTTTCAACACGCCGTCCTACACCGCGCTGAGCCAGATCGCCGCGCAGGGCGTCGGCTTCAAGTCGAAGTGGTTCTACTCGAACGTCGGCTCGGACCCCGCGCTCGTCGGCGGCCTGCTGGCCTCGATGACCAAGGGCAAGATCCCGGCCGAGCAGGGCGTGAAGCTGATGGACGGGATGATGACGACCGAGTACATCCCCGGCGTCGACGCTCCTGACGACGAGTGGGTCAAGCTGTGGCAGAAGGTCTGGGACGAGTACTCCAAGAAGGGCTCGGAGAAGCTGACCAACTACCGGATCTACGGCATGTCGCAGGCCTACACCTTCGTCCAGGCGCTGCAGGCCAACGGCAAGGACCTCACCCGCGAGTCGATCGTGGAGACCATCGAGAAGGAGGGTTCCTCCTTCGAAGGGCCCGGGCTGGCTCCGTTCCGGTTCTCCGAGGACTCCCACATGGGCATCTCCGGGATGAGCGTGGTCGAGATCAAGAACGGTGCCTCTGAGCCGCTCACGCCGGTCCTCGTCACCGACATCGGCGACGCCGCCATCGAGGAGGACGACAGCGCCGCCTCGGACGCCCCGCCCTCGTCGGGCATCCCGGAGTGACCACGGGCGAGTAATCCGGAACCACCTGATACTGATCAGTAGGTTGCCGCACGTTCACGGACCGGCCTCGGTTACAGTGATTAACCCTCACTAACGCCACTGGAGGTGGTCGGTCCGTGAACGTACTCGCACCCGGGAGCGGGGTGGTTGTGACCGGAGCAGCCCGAGGGATCGGGAAAGCCCTGGCCATGCGGTTCGCAGCGGAGGGGTGTCGCGTCGTCGTTGCCGACATCGACGACGCCGAGCTCCGCTCGGTGGCCGACTCGATCGGTGCCCTTGCGGTCCCCGGCGACGCCGCCTCGGCCGCCGGCACCGCAGCGCTCGTGGACGCTGCCCGGGAGGAGCTCGGCAAGATCGACGCCTGGTACGGCAACGCGGGAGTCGAACGCGGCCGCGGCCTCGAGGCCTCCGACCACGCCTGGATGACCTCGTACGAGGTCAACGTCCTCGCCCACGTACGCGCCGCGCGGCTGCTGCTGCCCGAGTGGGTCGCCCGCGGTGCGGGCCGGTTCGTGGTCACCTCCTCCTCCGCGGGTCTCCTCACGCTGCTCGGCTCGCCGTCCTACGCGGCCACCGAGCACGCCGAGATCGCCTTCGCCGAGTGGCTCGCCGCCACCTACCGGCACCAGGGCGTGGTTGCTCAGGCGATCGTCGCGCGCAGCGTGAAGACGGCGATGCTCGAGCGTTCCTCCGGACTCCCGGGTTTCCGGTCGGCCGAGGGCGCGCTCACCGCCGAGGAGGTCGCCGACGCCGTCTGGGATGCTGGGCAGAGCTCGCAGTTCTGGATCTCGCTCGAGCCCGATGTGGCCGAGGAGTACGCCACGCGTGCCTCGGACGTCGACGCCTGGATCGACGACGTGAACCGTATCCGGCAGGAGCTCGACCGGACCGACTAGTCTCACCGACGTGGAACCTTTGGTCTCGACCTGGCTCAGCGGCCTCGACGGCATCCCGACCCAGGCCCAGAACGTCAACCAGCAGCACTATGCGGCAAGCCTGATGAAGGTGCCCGTCGCGATCGCGGCCTATCGGCTGCGCGACCGCGGGCTGCTGTCTCTGGACGAGCCGATCACGGTGCATCCCGACTTCGACTCCGCCGTCGTCGGGTCGCGTTTCGAGATGGACCCTGCCGAGGACCAGGACCCCGACACCTGGGCGGCGGTCGGGTCTCCGCTGCCGCTGGGTGATCTCGTACGCCGCTCCCTGACCGTCTCCGGCAACCTGGCCGTCAACCTCGTGCTCGAGCGGGTCGGGCTCGAGGAGGTCGCCGCAGTGCTCGCCGACGCCGGCGTGACGCCGATGACGACGGTCTCGCGGGGGATCGAGGACGCGCCCGCGCGCGAGGCCGGGCTGCAGAACCTGGTGACCGCCAACGACATGGGCAAGCTGCTCACCAAGCTCGCCTCCGGCCGGCTGCTGTCGCCCGAGTCGACCGCCGAGCTCGAGGGGATCCTGGTCGCCCAGGAGTATCGCGACGCGATCCCGCTCGGCGTGCCTGAGGACGCGGTCGTCGGCAACAAGACCGGCTGGATCGACGGCGTACGCCACGACATGGCGATCATCCGGCCTGCGGAGGGTGAACCGCAGGTGATGGTCGTGCTCACGACCGGCCTGGACGACGACGAGTCGGAGTTCCGGATCAGCGAGGTCGCGCGCTATCTGTGGTCGACCCTGTGACATGCCCGCACGTCGTCGCGGTGCGCACTCAGCGGGTCCGGGTGCCGCTGCACACCCCCTTCGTGACCGCCCTGCGGCGTACGGAGTTCGCGGAGACGGTCGTCGTCACCGTCGAGGATTCCGACGGTTGCATCGGGTGGGGTGAGGCGCCGCAGGTCTGGAGGGTCACCGGCGACTCGCTCGCTGGGTCGTCCGCGGCGCTCGAGGGTCCCATCTCCGACGTGCTGGTCGATGCCGCCGCCGATCTGACCTCGGCAGGCCTGATCCAGGGCGCGGTCGTCGGCAACCGGTCGGCCAAGATGGCCGCCGACATCGCGCTTCATGATCTTCTCGCCCGGCGGGCAGGGGTTTCGATGAGCGAGCATCTGGCGTCCCTTGCGTCACACCGCTCAGGCTTTTCCTGCACTTCTCGGGCAATGCAACGCCAGAGAAGTGCAGGAATACCCGGTGAACCGGGTATTCCAACGCACCTCACCACCGACATGACCCTCTCCGTAGGCACCCCCGACGAGCTGGCGGAGGCAGCGGCAGCCCGAGCGCGAGACGGGTTCACGACGCTCAAGATCAAGGTCGGGACCGATGCCGCGGGCGATGCCGCGCGGGTGCTCGCGGTCCGCGAGGCGGCGCCGGGGTGCGTACTCCGGCTCGACGCCAACACCGGCTGGCGTGCGGACGAGGCGGTGGCGGTGCTGACGACCCTGGCCGACGAGGATGTCGAGCTCGAGTTCGTCGAGCAGCCGGTCGCCCGGCGTGACCTGGAGGCGATGGCGTACGTCCGGCGTCACCAGCCCTACAAGATCCTGGCCGACGAGTCGGTCTTCGACCTCGAGGACCTCGTCGCCGTCATCCGGGCCGGCGCGGCGGACGCGGTCAACATCAAGCTGGCCAAGTGTGGCGGCCTGACGCCCGCGATCGAGCTGCTGGACATCGCCAAGAGCCACGGCCTCGGCCGCCTTGTCGGCTGCATGATGGAGTCGCACCTCGGCATCGGCGCGGCCGCGGCCCTGGTCGCGGCGGCAGGCATCCCCGGCGAGCAGGATCTCGACGCGGGCTGGTGGGCGAAGATCAGTCCGTATATCGGTGGCATCGGCTACGACGGCCCCCGCATCCTGTTCCCCGACGCCCCCGGCCTCGGCATCGAAGGAGTCCACGCATGACCACCGTGAACCAGCCCACCTTCGTCGTGGCCGAGCCCGCCGACGACGCCGAGCACGAGACCGAGGTCGTCCCCGGCGAGGAGCTCGTCGTCCTGAAGACACAGGGGGACTGGACGTACGTCGTCGTCCCCTCCCACTCCTCGACGAAGGACGAGCGGGGCTATCCCGGCTGGCTGCCGACGGCCGCTCTCGCCTCGCCCGTGGCCACGATGCTCGACAAGGCTCGGAGCTATCTCGGCGTCCCCTACGTCTGGGGCGGCACCACCGACGCCGGCATCGACTGCTCGGGCCTGATCTTCCGAGCCGCGGAGGCCATTGGCATACGTCTCCCGCGAGACGCCCGCGACCAGGCCGCCGCGCTCGAGCCGATCGACCTCGACGACGTCACGGAAGGCGACCTCTACTTCTTCGCCCAGGACCCCGGCGGCCGCATCACCCACGTGGCCATCGCGACTGCGCCCCCGGAGCCCAACGGCGTACGTCCGATGATCCACGCCGACGGCGACAAGATGGTCGTCGTCGAGGAGCCGATGCCTCCCGACCGCCTCGCCACCCTCGTCAGCGCCGCCCGTCTGTGAAGCCCGTCTGTGACGGTTGCGTGACGTATCAAGCGGCGCCGGTGAATTTCTCGCGCGCCAGAAGTGACAATTCGACGTGGTGAGTTAACTTCGAACGTATGACTCGTACAGGGGCACTGAGTCCACACAGCCGCGACCTCGCGATCGGCACGATGGTCGGTGCCGCGGGGGAGACCGAGCTCGACGTACTCGTCGTCGGTGGGGGTGTGACCGGCGCCGGGGTGGCGCTGGACGCGGTCACCAGAGGCCTGAGCACGGGCCTGGTCGAGCAGCGCGACCTGGCCTCGGGAACGAGCTCGCGCAGCTCGAAGCTCGTCCACGGCGGACTCCGCTACCTCGAGATGCTCGACTTCGAGCTGGTCCGCGAGGCGCTCCAGGAGCGCGGTCTGCTGCTCAACACCCTCGCGCCGCACCTGGTCCGGCCGGTGCCGTTCCTCTACCCGCTGACCAACCCCGTGTGGGAGCGCGCCTACATCGGCGCCGGCCTGGCGCTCTACGACGGGATGGCGAGCTTCGGGCCGCTCTCCGGGATGGGCAACTCCGGCCTGCCGCGCCACAGGCACCTCACCCGCCGGGGCGTCGCCCGGATCGCTCCCGACTTCCGCACCGACGCGATCACCGGCGCGATCCAGTACTACGACGCCCAGGTCGACGACGCCCGCCTCGTCATGACGATCGCCCGTACCGCCGCCTCCCACGGCGCCCACATCGCGACCCGCGTCCAGGTGACCGGGTTCCTGCGCGAGGGCGAGCGGGTCGTCGGGGTCCGGGCCCGCGACCTCGAGCACGACCAGGACCTGGTCATCCGGGCCAAGACGGTCGTCAACGCCGCCGGGGTCTGGACCGACGAGATCCAGGCGATGGTCGGCGGCCGCGGGGCCCTGCACGTCAAGGCGTCCAAGGGCATCCACCTCGTCGTCCCGCGTGACCGGATCCGTTCCGAGTCGGGCTTCATCGTCCGCACCGAGAAGTCGGTCCTCTTCGTGATCCCGTGGGGCCGCCACTGGATCATCGGCACCACCGACACCCCGTGGACCTACGACCTCGCCCACCCGGCGGCCTCCAAGACCGACATCGAGTACGTCCTGGAGCACGTCAACGCGATCCTGCGCGTGCCGCTCGACCTCGAGGACGTCGAGGGCGTGTACGCCGGGCTCCGCCCGCTGCTGACCGGCGAGTCCGACCAGACCGCCGCTCTCAGCCGCGAGCACACCGTGGTCACGCCGCTGCCGGGTCTGGTGCTGATCGCCGGCGGAAAG
This sequence comes from Nocardioides sp. NPDC006303, assembly GCF_040613175.1. Classification (NCBI taxonomy): domain Bacteria; kingdom Bacillati; phylum Actinomycetota; class Actinomycetes; order Propionibacteriales; family Nocardioidaceae; genus Nocardioides; species Nocardioides sp. NPDC006303. The sequence continues at coordinate 42,534 of NZ_JBEXRR010000028.1, read as the reverse complement.
CTGACCACCTACCGGGTGATGGCCAAGGACGCCGTCGACGCCGCGGCCCACTCGCTCGGCACGACCACCAACATGACCCTGCGCGACTCGATCACCGACAAGGTGCGGCTGGTCGGGGCCGAGGGCTTCGAGACCCGCTCCAACCAGCGGGTCCTGCTCGCTCGTCGCTCCGGCCTCCACGTCGCCCGGATCGACCACCTCCTGGGCCGTCACGGCGGCCTGATCGACGACGTGCTCGACCTGATCCAGGAGCGCCGCCCGCTCGCGCTGCCCCTGGAAGGCGCCGAGGACTACCTGGCCGCCGAGGTCGTCTACGCCGTCAACAACGAGGGCGCCCGCCACCTCGACGACGTGCTCGAGCGTCGCACCCGGATCTCGATGGAGACCTTCGACCGCGGCGTGAGCGCTGCCCCAGGGGTCGCCAAGATCATGGCCGACGAGCTCGGCTGGGACGAGCAGCGCGCCAAGGAGGAGATCGACCACTACCTGCGCCGCATCGAGGCCGAACGCCGCTCCCAGCTGCAGGTCACCGACGAGGAGGCAGACCGTGCGCGGCTAGAGGTGGAAGACCTCGTCTGAATTGCCGTGGCGGAGCAACCGGTTGACGTAGCAATCTGACTCCATGTTCTTGGTCGCTGATCCCCCCGAGCCGCTGGCCACCGACGATTTCGTGCTCGCGCCGCTGCGTCCCGAGCTGCTCGACCTGGACACCGAGGCCTACCTGGCCAGCCCGGACGTGATCCGCGACCACAGCTGTGGCAGGTGGCCGCTCGAAGGCTTCGGCAGCGACGACAACCTGCCGCTGGTGATCCGGCACTGGTCCGACCACCAGGCGAAACGGGCCTTCACCTACCTCTTCCTCGACCCCGAGGGCACCTCCTCCCTCGGCTGTCTCTACGTGCAGCCCCTGTTCCCCTACCTCGAGGCGATGGGCGCCGACGCCCAGACCCTGCTCAGGTACGCAGGTGGGTCCACCGCCCGGGTCAGCTACTGGCTCCGCCAGGACCGAGAGCCCGGGCTCACCGCATCGATCGCCGAGCGGCTGGACGAGTGGCTGCGTACGAAATGGCCGTTGGACGCCTACCTCTACCGAGCCGCTCCGGCGGAGGAGTGCACCGTGCATGCGCTCGACCGGCTGCCCGTGGACCGCGTCGTGATCGACCTCCCGGCCGAGCAGCACGACTATCTGTGGTGGGCCGCCGACGTTCGCATCGTGAGTTAGTGGGACGCCTGTCTGGCTTCCGAGACGCCCGTCACATACTCTCGGTACATGAGCGCATCGAACCCGACCTCTTCCGGCGGCCCGATCGTCGAGGGCCCGCTCGATCCTGAGCACGACGCCACGGCGTCCCTGGCCCTCGAGCCTGACTACGTCGCCCGCCTGACCGGCCGCGTCGTGGCGACCACGGGGGAGTCCCGAGAGGTCATCAGTCCGCTCAACGGGGCGCCGCTGGCGCACATCCCGCAGTCGAGCGATGACGATGTCGCCGCGGCCTTCGCCAAGGCCCGGGTCGCGCAGGAGAAGTGGGCCGCGACCCCGGTCGCCGAGCGCGAGCGCATCCTGATCAAGCTGCACGACCTGGTCCTCGATCGGCAGGCCGAGATCCTCGACCTGATCGTGCTGGAGTCGGGCAAGGCCCGCAAGCACGCCTTCGACGAGCCGCTGCACATCGCGCTGACCGCCCGCTACTACGGGCGCCGGAGCAGCAAGATCCTCGACACCGAGCGCAAGCTCGGCGTCATCCCCGTGCTCACCCGGGTCGAGCTCAACCACGTCCCCAAGGGCGTCGTCGGCATCATCAGTCCGTGGAACTACCCGTTCACGATGGCGCTCTGCGACGGTCTGGCCGCGATCGCCGCGGGCAACGCGGTCGTCATCAAGCCGGACTCGCAGACCATGCTCAGCGCGCTCCTCGGCGCCGAGCTGCTGGCCGAGGCCGGGCTCCCGGAGAACCTGTGGACCGTCGTCGCCGGCCCGGGCTCGAAGATCGGCACCAGCATCATCCAGCGCGCCGACTACGTCTGCTTCACCGGCTCGACCAACACCGGCAAGCTCGTCGCCAAGCAGGCCGCGGAGCGCCTGATCGGTGCCAGCCTCGAGCTCGGTGGCAAGAACCCGATGCTGATCCTGAAGGACGCCGACATCGAGAAGGCCGCCGAGGGCGCGACCCGCGCGGTCTTCTCCAACTCCGGCCAGCTGTGCGTGAGCGTCGAGCGGCTCTTCGTCGACGACAAGGTCTACGACCGGTTCGTGGAGCGCTTCGTCGCGCGCACCCAGGCGATGACCCTCGGTGCCACTCTCGGGTGGGAGAACGACATGGGCACCCTGATCTCGCAGGCCCAGGTCGACACCGCCACCGCCCACGTCGAGGACGCCGTGTCGAAGGGGGCCCGCGTGCTCACCGGCGGCAAGGCTCGTCCCGACCTCGCGCCGTTCTTCTTCGAGCCGACCATCCTCGAGGGCGTCACCCCGGAGATGACCTGTTTCGGCAACGAGACCTTCGGCCCGGTCGTCTCGATCTACCGCTTCCACAGCGAGGAGGAGGCGATCGAGCGCGCCAACGACGGCGAGTACGGCCTCAACGGCTCGATCTACAGCCGCGACACCTCCCGCGCCCGCCGCATCGCCCGGCAGATCAAGTGCGGCACGATCAACATCAACGAGGCCTTCGGCGCCACCTTCGCGAGCATCGACGCCCCGATGGGCGGCATGCGCGAGTCCGGCCAGGGCCGTCGCCAGGGTGTCGACGGCATCCTGCGCTACACCGAGACCCAGTCGGTCGCCTCCCAGGCCATCCTGCGCTTCGCCCCGCAGTTCGGGATGAGCGACCAGGCGTACGCCAAGTTCATGACCGCCTCGCTGCGCGTGCTGAAGTCGCTGGGCCGCGCATGAGCAAGAGCCACTACGACGTACTCGTCATCGGGTCGGGCTTCGGTGGATCGGTCAGCGCGCTGCGCCTGACCGAGAAGGGCTACTCCGTCGGAGTGGTCGAGGCGGGTCGCCGGTTCAGCGACGACGAGCTGCCCAACACCTCCTTCGACCTGCGCAAATACCTCTGGGCGCCGGCGATCGGCTGCTACGGAATCCAGCGCATCGACATGGTCAAGGACGCGGTCATCATGGCCGGCGCCGGGGTCGGCGGCGGCTCGCTGGTCTACGCCAACACCCTCTACGAGCCGCTCGACCCGTTCTACGAAGACCCTTCCTGGAGCCACATCACCGACTGGAAGGACGAGCTCGCCCCCTACTACGAGCAGGCCAAGCGGATGCTCGGCGTCACGCTCTACCCCCACCTGACCCCTGCCGACGAGGTCATGCAGAAGGTCGCGGCCGAGGCCGGGCGCGGTGACACCTTCCACAAGGCGCCGGTCGGCGTCTTCTTCGGTGGCCCGGCCCATGTGGCCGGGCAGGAGGTGGCCGACCCCTACTTCGGTGGGGAGGGCCCCGACCGGCGTACGTGCACCAACTGCGGCGAGTGCATGACCGGCTGCCGCCACAACGCGAAGAACACCCTGGTCAAGAACTACCTCTACCTGGCCGAGAAGAACGGCGCCGAGGTGCACCCGCTGACCACGGTGACGCGCGTCTACCCGGCCAAGACCGGAAGCGGGTACGTCATCGAGACCCGCTCCACCAAGGCCAAGCTGGGCATCGGCCGCACGAAGCGGTTCACCGCCGACCAGGTGATCTTCTCGGCGGCCTCGCTCGGCACCCAGAAGCTGCTTCACAAGCTCAAGCGCACCGGCGACCTCCCGCAGATCTCGCCGCGCCTGGGTGAGTTGACCCGCACCAACTCCGAGTCGATCCTGGGCGCGATCGCCCCGGACACCGCCATCGACTACACCGAGGGCGTGGCGATCACCTCCTCGTGGCACCCCGACGAGCACACCCACATCGAGCCGGTCCGCTACGGGCACGGCAGCAACGCGATCGCGGCGATGCAGACGGTGCTCACCGAAGGTGGTCCCCATCGCCTCCGCCGGTGGCTCAAGGAGATGTGGCTGCAGCGGCGGTCGCTGCGTACGTTCTACGACTTCAAGCACTGGTCCGAGCGCACTGTCATCGCGCTGGTCATGCAGGCGCTGGACAACTCGATCACGACCTTCCCGAAGCGCACGATCTTCGGGTGGCGGATGTCGTCGAAGCAGGGCCACGGCAAGCCCAACCCGACCTGGATCCCCGCCGGCCTCGACGCCGTGCGGAAGATGGCCGGGGTGATGAGCTCGGGCGAGAAGCCGGGGTATGCCGGCGGCACGATCGGGGAGCCGTTCAACAAGCCGATGACCGCCCACTTCATCGGCGGCTGCACCATCGGCGACTCGGCGGACACCGGCGTGATCGACCCCTACCAGCGGCTCTACGGCTACGACGGCCTGCACGTCGTGGACGGCTCCGCGATCTCCGCCAACCTGGGCGTGAACCCGTCGCTGACGATCACCGCACAGGCCGAGCGGGCGATGGCGTTCTGGCCCAACAAGGACCAGGCCGACCCGCGGCCGGAGCTGGGTGCGGGCTATGCACGGATCCAGCCCGTCAGGCCGGCCTCGCCCGCGGTGCCCGCGAGCGCGCCGGGTGCCCTGCAGCTGCCCATCGTTGACGTACGTTGACCAACCTGTTGCCTAGGTGACACGAGCTGCGTAGGAATTTTCTGGCAGGAAGTTTTTAGTTGACCCGTAACCGTGGTTAAGAGAGTTCGTTGGAGTGATCAGACCCGGGATTGCTCCCTCCCTAATACATGCCGGGTCTTTCGTCCGGGACAACTTTGCCTCGGGCAATCAGGGCCCGACCACCTCCCTCCCCGGTCGGGCCCTGGTGCATTTCGCGGGCAACGTACGTCGTCGTTAGGATTCGTGCATGACGCAGGCTCCTGGGGCGGAAGAGCACGATCTGGTTCTCGTGGTGGACTTCGGCGCGCAGTATGCGCAGTTGATCGCCCGCCGTGTACGTGAGGCGAAGGTCTACTCCGAGATCGTGCCGCACTCGATGCCGGTCGAGGAGATGCTCGCCAAGAACCCGAAGGCGATCATCCTCTCCGGCGGCCCCTCGAGCGTGTACGCCGAGGGTGCTCCCGCGATCGACAACACCCTGTTCACCGCGGGCACCCCGGTGTTCGGGATGTGCTACGGATTCCAGCTGATGGCCCAGGGCCTAGGCGGGACCGTCGACGACAACGGGGCGCGGGAGTACGGCCGCACGCCGGTCACCGTCGGTGTCTCCGGCACGCTGCTCAAGGACATCCCGCCGGCCCACAACGTGTGGATGTCGCACGGCGACTCGGTCTCCGAGGCGCCCGAGGGCTTCACCGTTCTCGCGAGCACCGCGGACACCCCGGTGGCGGCCTTCGAGAACGTCGAGAAGCAGCTCGCGGGCGTGCAGTGGCACCCCGAGGTGCTCCACTCCGAGCACGGGCAGAAGGTGCTCGAGCACTTCCTGTGGGACATCGCCGGCGCGCGCCAGACCTGGACCATCGGCAACATCGCCGAGGACCAGATCGAGCGGGTCCGCGAGCAGATCGGTGACCACCGCGCGATCTGCGCGCTCTCGGGTGGCGTCGACTCCGCGGTCGCCGCAGCCATCGTCGCCAAGGCGATCGGTGACCGTCTGACCTGCGTCTACGTCGACCACGGTCTGATGCGGAAGAACGAGTCGGTCGCGATCGAGAAGGCGTTCCGGGAGTCGACCGGCGCCGAGCTGAAGATCGTCGACGCCGAGAAGGAGTTCCTCGACGCGCTCGCCGGGGTCACCGACCCGGAGGAGAAGCGCAAGATCATCGGCCGCGAGTTCATCCGCTGCTTCGAGCGTGCCGAGGTCGAGATCCTGGGTGACAGCGACGAGAAGGTCGCCTTCCTCGTCCAGGGCACCCTCTACCCCGACGTCGTCGAGTCGGGTGGCGGTGCCGGCACCTCCAACATCAAGTCCCACCACAACGTCGGCGGCCTCCCCGAGGACCTCGAGTTCGAGCTGGTCGAGCCGCTGCGTGAGCTCTTCAAGGACGAGGTACGCGCCGTCGGCTCCCAGCTCGGCCTGCCCGACGAGATCGTCCAGCGCCAGCCGTTCCCCGGCCCCGGCCTGGGCATCCGCATCATCGGCGAGGTCACCAAGGAGCGGCTCGACATCCTGCGCGAGGCCGACGCGATCGCCCGCGAGGAGATGACCCTCGCCGGTCTCGACCGCGACATCTGGCAGATGCCGGTCGTGCTGCTCGCCGACGTCCGCTCGGTCGGCGTCCAGGGCGACGGCCGCACCTACGGTCACCCCGTCGTGCTCCGCCCGGTCACCTCCGAGGACGCGATGACCGCTGACTGGGCCCGGCTGCCCTACGAGGTAATGGAGCGCATCTCGACCCGGATCACCAACGAGGTGAGCGAAATCAACCGCGTCACCGTCGACATCACCTCGAAGCCTCCCGGCACCATCGAGTGGGAATGATTCGTTGAGCGGTCTCGGCCGTGGACAATGTCGTCCATGACTGAGCCGGATCTCGCTCGACGACTCCTCGACGCACATGTCGCCCATGAGATGGCGGCGATGCGCGGCGTACGCTTCCTCGATCTCGTCACCGGCGAGATCGACTTCGCGCTGCGCGCTGCCAGTGAGCTGACGCTCGACCAGGTGATGCCTCGCGACCTGATCAAGGAGGTCGCGCTGAAGTACGTCAGCACTTTCCGGCTCCCGGGTGCGATCCCGGAGGTCGCCGGGGCGCTCGCGACGAGGCTCAAGGCGCATCCCGCCAACGACACACCGCTGGGCAAGGTGGTCAGCCGGCCCCGGATCGCCGAGCTCGTCGAGGCCCTGGTCGAGATGCGTACGTTGCGCCAGCAGGTCCTGCGCAGCCTTGCCGACAACTCCGGGATCCAGGCCGGCGTCGGCACCTTGATGCGCGGCACGGCCAGGGGTGCCGTAGACACGGGACGAAGGCTCGCCGACAACCTTCCGGGCGGCTCGCTCGGCTTCTCGATCGCCGAACGAGTCGCCGGCCGGATGGCGGACACGGTGAAGGGCACCCCGGTCGGCGCGGCCGTCGACCAGAGCGCTCGCGAGCTCGCGGAGCGGGGCGCCGGCGCGCTGCTCGGCTACCTCAGCGACACCGCCGCGAGCTCGGTCACCGACGAGGAGGTGCACGACGCGCTCCTGGAGGTCTGGGACGCGCTCGCGACCCGTCCGGTGCGCGAGCTCGCCGATCTGGTCGATGACGAGCAGCTGGTCGCGCTCTTCGTCGGGCTCTACCAGGTCTGGCTCGACGTCCGGGACTCCGAATACCTGCAGGCCCTGGTCGACACGGGTGTCGACTTCTTCTTCGACACCTATGGAAGCTTCACCCTCGACCGGCTGCTGGAGGAGTGGGGACTGGGCCGCGACGACCTGGTCGAGGAGGCGCTCCGCTTCGGCCCGCCGGTGATCGAGGCGCTCGCCGAGGCCGGCGTCCTCGAGCAGCTGATCCGCCGCCGGCTCTCGAGCTTCTACGACTCTCCGGAGGCCCAGGCTCTCCTGGGGTGACGCCCCGTGTGTTCGGCCGCTGCGCTGGGTACCGGATCGGAGCAGTCGATCAGGTAGGAGGCACGAGATGGCCGAGACGATCGTCGACGACAGGCTCTGGGAGAACTTCCATCGCGCGGTGAACATGACCTCGCGGGACCTGCGGCAGTGGCTCGCAGTGCAAGGCGCGGGGGAGACGACCGAGACCGAACCGGACCGAGCCGGCAGCGAGCTCGGCCACCGGGTGGCCGACATCCTCGGCAAGCGCCGGGCCGACGTGACCCCGGACGACGTGGACGTGATGCGGCGCGTCGTCGACAAGGTCACCGACCTGCGCGGCGGGGACACCGGCGAGTGGGAGCCGACCGCGGGCGATGCGCAGTGGCGGCGTCGTCTGATGAACGTCGGCCACGACCCGCTCGCGCCGTGAGTGCCGCGTGAGTGCCGCGGAGTGGGTGCCGAAGTCGCCAACGCTGTCCGATCTGCGAAGCGCGGTCCAGGAGTGCCGCGGCTGCGAGCTCTACCGCGACGCGACCCAGGGCGTGATGGGCGAGGGGCGTACGCCCGCCCCGCTGATGCTGCTCGGTGAGCAGCCCGGTGACCGCGAGGACCGCGAGGGCGAGCCTTTCGTCGGTCCGGCGGGCGGCATCCTCCACGAGGCGCTCGCCGATGCCGGGATCGAGCCGGAGGAGACGTACACGACGAACGTCGTCAAGCACTTCCGCCACCGACTCTCGGGCAAGCGCCGCATCCACCAGTCACCCACGAGCAAGCAGGTCGGCGCCTGCGCCCCGTGGCTGGCGGCGGAGCTGGATCTGGTACGTCCCAGCGGCGTCGTCCTGCTCGGCGGCACCGCCGGCAAGGCGCTGTACGGCTCGTCCTTCCGCGTCGGCGAGGCACGCGGCCACCTCCTCGACTGGCCCGAGCCCATCGCCACGGAGACCCTCGACCCCTGGGTCCTCGCGACGACCCACCCCTCCGCCGTCCTCAGGGCGGAGGACGAGAGGCAGGCGACGTACGACGGTCTGGTCGCCGATCTGAAGGTCGCCGCCGCTGCTCTCGAGAAAAAGTGAAGAGGGATGTCGAGATCGACGGTGCACGCTCGACGCGTGGGTAAGAGCAACACCACCCACCCCTGAGGAGATCGAGATGAGCACCAACGCACAACGAGCCGGCTGGGTCATCACCGTCCTGGTCACCCTGTTCCTCGGCTTCGACATCGTCACGCACCTGCTACAGGTCGAGCCCGTCATGGACTTCAACGACAAGATCGGCGCTCCGGGCTGGTTCCCCGTCGTATGCGGTGTCGTCCTCGGCCTGTCGCTGGTCGCCTACCACGTCCCGGCCACCCGGGCGATGGGGACGATCCTGATCACCGCCTACCTCGGCGGCGCGGTCACGGTGAATCTGGTCTTCGGGCAGCCGGCCTTCAATACCGTCTTCGCCATCGCCACCGCGGTCCTCGTGTGGGCCGGCGCCTGGCCCCGCGACGAGCGGCTGCGAGCTCTGGCTAGCGCGTGAGGCGGACGAACGTCGTGTCGGTTGTACGCCGACATGACCGGCTTGCAGCGACTGGACTCGAGGTGACCGAGAATGTCGGTGGCCCGGACTACCGTTCCTGTGCGTGAGATGGAGCTACCCGACGATGACGGACGGCACGAGTGTGCCGCTCCGTCCGTCGGAGCGCCCACATATCTCAGCGTGGATGAGCGCCCACATCCTCGAGCGGCACCAAGCCACGTCCGAGTCCGAACGGGAGTGGCCCAGGAAGTCTAAGTTTCCCGCTGACTGGAGTGCAGTTCAGATCATCGCTGCGGTAGACCTCGCACTCGCAGACCCCGACCGTCCGCCGACGCGTCTCGGCGACAAGATTCGCTTCGAGCGGGTTGTCGACGGTCAACTCGTCCGCGTGCAGGTGCGGGACGACATGGAGCCACCCGAGATCTGGAACGCCTATCCCGTGGACAGTGAGGGCTAGCATGGTTGTCATGAACGTCGAGGACTTCGCCTATGGCGTGCTGATGGAGGCACTGCCGTCCATCCCCGCTGATGTGCTCGAGGTCATCGCGGACGATATCGACGCAGGTGAATACCTGACGTCCTTGATCGAACTGATCGAACGAGCCCCGGAGACCGTCTCCGTGGCGGTCGTCGATGCCCTGGAGGGCCATCTCGAGACCCTTCCCGAAGGGCCGCACCGCAGGGTTGGTGCCGATGCGGTGGCCCGACTCCGGCACCTCAAGAGCGCCTGACCTCACCGGCAGCCTTCGAGCGCCTATCGCTTAGCCGCGGCGCAGTCGCGTGAACGCTCCGAGCACGGTCTGCTCGGAGAGGATGAGGTAGTCGCGTAGCTCCTCAGCGGCCGCAGGTCCTCCCTGCTCGAGGAAGGTCTCGAGCAGGGAGCGGTTGCGTGTGACGAACGGTGCGTGCAGCGCCTCGGGGTTGTCGATCTCGAGGAACGCGAGCCGCAGCTCAGCGGCGATGTCGCGGAACAGGCGCTCCAGGCGCGGGCTGTCGGCGAGGGCGACGATGGCGTCGTGGAACGCCATGTTGGCGGTGCCGACCGTGCGCCAGTCGCGCGCCTCGAGGCTGGTCTCGCCCAGGTCCACTGCCTCGCGCATGGCCGTCACCGCGGGATGCAGCGGGGAGCCCGCGGCCAGGGCGGCGGGCTCGACATATCGCCGTGCCCGATAGATGTCGACGACGTCCGCCACGGTGGGGGAGGCGACCGAGACCCCGCGATGGGGCACGTGCTCGATGAGGCCCTGCTCGGCCAGCACGCGGAACGCCTCACGAAGGGTGTTGCGCGAGACCCCGAGCTTCTCGGCCAGGGAGATCTCCGACAGCCGGGTGCCGGGCGCGAACTCGCCGTCGATGATCCGCCGGCGCAGGGCGTTCGTCAGGGTGTCCTCGACATCGGGCATGACCGCATCCTAGGGGAATCGCATCCGCGGACAATCGAAACACCATTTTAACAACGGTGGGTGTTGTTGTAGAACAATCTATGCCATCTTGTACTACACAAGAGAGTGTGGTGCCAGCCACACAGCGATGGCAGGAGTCCCCCATGACCGAGACGACCAGCGCCGAGCGCGCGAAGAGCTTCGCCCGTTCCCGCCGAGGACCCATCCTCGGCGCCATCTTCCTGATGGCCACCTCGGCCATCGGCCCCGGCTTCATCACCCAGACCGCGACCTTCACCGCGCAGCTCGGCGCGGCGTTCGCCTTCGCGATCCTGGCCTCGATCCTGATCGACTTCGCGCTGCAGATGAACGTGTGGCGCATGATCACCGTCGCCGGCAAACGGGCCGGCGACCTGGCGAACGAGGCGGTGCCGTACTCCGGTCATCTGCTGGCGACGCTCATCGTGATCGGTGGCCTGGCGTTCAACATCGGCAACATCGCGGGTGCCGGTCTCGGTCTGAACGCTCTGCTGGGCATCGAGCCGAAGGTCGGCGGCCTGCTCTCGGCGCTGCTCGCCATCGGCATCTTCATGTACAAGCGGGCAGGCCGCGTCGTCGACATGGTCGTGCTCGTGCTCGGTCTGCTGATGATCGGGCTGACGCTCTTCGTCGCGATCGCGTCGCAGCCTCCGGTCGGCGACGCGCTGCGCCAGACCTTCGTGCCCGACACGCTCAACTTCGCGACGATCACCACGATCGTGGGCGGCACCGTCGGCGGCTACATCACCTACGCGGGTGCCCACCGCTACCTCGACTCCGGCCTGACCGGCCCCGAGCACGTCCCGGCCGTGCACCGCGCCTCGATGAGCGGCATCCTCGTCACCGGGATCATGCGCTACGTACTCTTCCTCGCGATCCTCGGTGTCGTGGCCTCCGGCGTCACCCTCGACTTCTCGGGCCAGGCGGCCAACCCTGCCGGTCAGGCGTTCGGCGCCGTGCTCGGTGACGCGGGCATCCGCATCTTCGGCGCGATCTTCTGGGCCGCGGCGATCACCTCGGTCATCGGCGCCGCCTACACCTCGGCCACCTTCATCTCGACGTTCTCGAAGAAGCTCGGAGCCGGGTGGCCGCTGCAGCTCGCGACCGTCGCCTTCATCGTGGTCTCCCTCGTCCTCTACCTGCTGATCGGCGCCGCACCCGCGGCTATCCTGGTCTTCGTCGGCGGCTTCAACGGTCTGATCCTCCCGATCGGCATGACGATCTTCATGTACATCGGCTGGTTCCGTCAGCGCGACGTCCTCCGCGGCTACCGCTACCCGGTGTGGCTGCTGGTCCTGGGGACGATCGCGACCCTGCTCAGCTGGTACATGGGCATCGTCTCGATCCGCCCGATCTTCGCCTTCATCGGCATTGGAGTGTGAGCACCATGAACAACATGGCAGCAACCATCGACCTGAACTCCGACCTCGGCGAGAACGCACCCGACCGGGTGGTCGCGGACGATGCGGCGATGCTCGCGATCGTCTCGAGCGCCAACGTCGCCTGCGGGTTCCACGCCGGCACCCCCGAAGGGATCCGTACGACGCTCGCCGACGCCGTGGCCAACGGCGTCACGATCGGCGCGCACCCCGGCTACCGCGACTACGAGGGCTTCGGACGCCGCGTCATGGACATCGACTCCGCGACGCTGCAGGCACATGTCGAGTACCAGCTCGGCGCGCTGATCGGCCTGACCTCGTCGGTCGGCGGCGCCGTCCGCTACGTGAAGCCGCACGGCGCGCTCTACAACACGATCGCCCGCGACGAGCGACAGGCGCGTGACGTGGTCGCCGCGGTCAAGGCGATCGACCCGTCCCTCGTGCTGCTCGGGCTCGCGGGCGGCGTCGTGCTCGAGGTCGCCGAGAATGCAGGGCTCTCGACGGCCGCGGAGGCCTTCGCGGACCGCGCCTACACGCCCGGCGGCGAGCTGGTCTCGCGCGCCGAGCCCGGTGCGGTCCTGCACGACGCCGACGCCGTCGCGGCCCGCATGCTGCGGCTCGCGCGCGAGGGTGTGGTCGAGGCGATCGACGGCACCCACGTCGCCGTACGCGCCGACTCGATCTGCGTGCACGGCGACAGCGACGGGGCGATCCGGATGGCTGCCGCGACCCGCGCCCTGCTCGAGGCCGAGGGCATCGTGATCGCTCCGTTCGCCGGAGCCGCGGCATGACCGCGAGCATCACCCAGCTCGCCGCGGCTCGCGCCGCGCGCACCTCCTACCGGGCGGGCGAGGTCGCACCGACGAGTGGCGTCGCCCACGGCCTGGTGCAGGCGAACCTGATCTCCGTGCCGGCCGACTGGGCGTTCGAGGTGCTGCTCTTCGCGCAGCGCAACCCGAAGCCGTGCCCGGTGCTCGAGGTGCTGGACCCGGGCGCCTACGAGTCGACCCTGGCGCCCGGCTCCGACCTGCGCACCGACATCCCGGCGTACCGGATCTGGCGTGGTGGTGTGCTCACCGAGGAGGTCACGGACGCGAGCGCGGCGTGGGAGGAGCACCCCGACCTGGTCTCGTTCCTGATCGGCTGCAGCTTCACGTTCGAGTCGGGCCTGGCCGATGCCGAGATCCCGATCCGTCACCAGGAGCTCGGCCGCAACGTCCCGATGTACCGCACGTCGCGCCCGTGCGCTCCCGCCGGGCGCCTGCGCGGCGACATGGTGGTCTCGATGCGCCCGATCCCCGCTGATCGCGTCGCCGATGCGGTACGCATCTCCGGGCGCTATCCGGCGGTGCACGGTGCGCCGGTGCATGTCGGTGACCCGGCGTCGCTCGGCATCGCCGACCTCGCCGCTCCCGAGTTCGGGGACCCGCCGGAGGTGCGCGACGGCGAGGTGCCGGTGTTCTGGGCCTGCGGGGTCACCCCGCAGGCCGCGATCATGGACTCGCGCCCACCGTTCGCGCTCACCCACGCGCCCGGTCACATGTTCATCACCGACGTACGGGATGCGGAGTATCTGGCGTGAGGCGCGTTCTCATCGCATCGGACCAGGCGCTGCTGGTCGAGGAGGACGACCTCGAGGGCGCGATGCGGCTGCACGCGGCGCTCGTGGCCGCGCCGCCGACCGGCGTCGTCGAGCTGGTGCCCGCCGCCCGGACGGTGCTCGTCCGGTTCGACCCGACGCTGGTCGACGAGGTGAGCCTCGCGAAGGAGCTGGGTCGGGTCGAAGCCGTCCATGGTGGCCTCCCTGCCACCGGTTCGGTGACCATCGGCGTCCGCTACGACGGGCAGGACCTCGACGAGGTCGCCGACCTGCTCAGGGTCAGCGTCGACCAGGTCGTTGCGCGCCACGCGGCCGCGACCTGGCGGGTGGCCTTCACCGGCTACGCGCCCGGCTTCGGCTATCTCGTGGGCGACGACCCGCTCTTCGACGTACCGCGGCGCTCCTCTCCGCGCACCCGGATCCCCGCCGGCTCGGTGGGGCTGGCCGGGACGTTCTCGGGCGTCTACCCCCGCGAGAGCCCCGGTGGCTGGCAGCTGATCGGGCGTACTGACGCCCCGATGTGGGATCTGCACCGGGATCCGCCCGCTTTGCTCGCGCCCGGGATGACCGTGCGGTTCGAGCGGATCGAGCGGGAGTCGGTCCCGGTGACAGCGTCCGCTCCCTCGGTCGACGCCGCGGAGCATCCGTTCGCAGTCGAGGTCGTACGTCCCGGCCTGCAGTTGGTGCTCGAGGACCTCGGCCGCCCCGGCCATGCTGCCCTCGGCGTCTCCGCGTCGGGAACGGCCGACCGCCGCGCCCTGCGGGCCGCGAACCGCGCCGTGGGGAACGCTCCGGGAGCGGCAGGTTTCGAGCTCGCCGGCGGCGGTGCGGTCCTGCGCTTCACCGGCCCGGCGGTCGTGGCCGTCGCGGGCGCCCCCGCCGAGACGACGATCGTACGCACCGACGGACCGCCGCTCCCCGTCGATCACGGCGCCGCCACCGCGCTCGAGGACGGCGAGGAGCTGCGTCTCGGCGCGGTGAGCGCCGGCCTGCGCGCCGTGATCGCGGTGCGCGGCGGCCTGGATCTTCCGCCCGCGCTCGGCAGCCTCTCCAGCGACACTCTCGCGGGCCTCGGCCCCGGCGACCTCGGCGGACGGCCCCTGCGCACGGGCGACGTCGTGCCGCTGCACGGGCCCGCGGCCGCACCCCATGCGGTGGACCCGAACCCCGCTCCCGCCGACCCGCTGCCCGCACCCGGCGAAACGGTCGAGCTGCGCATCGTGCTCGGCCCGCGCGAGGACTGGTTCACCCCGGCCGGCGTACGCACCCTCGTCGAGCAGGAGTGGACCGTCACGCCCCGTTCCGACCGGGTCGGCGTACGTCTCGAGGGCGCCGTCCCGCTCGAGCGGGACGTCGCAGGCGAGCTGCCGAGCGAGGGGGCGGTGACAGGCGCGATCCAGGTGCCACCCGACGGCCAGCCCGTGCTGTTCCTTCCGGACCACCCGCTCACCGGCGGCTACCCGATCATCGGCGCGGTCATCGACCGCGACCTGGACCTGGCCGGGCAGCTGCCGCCCGGGGTCCGCATCCGCTTCCGACCCGTCGCGCCTGATGCGTCGACGGCCGAGCTCCGAGGAGACTGACATGCGCAGGGTGCTCATCGCCAACAGGGGAGAGATCGCCGTCCGCGTCGTGCGGGCGGTTGCCGAGGCCGGCCTCGTGTCGGTCGCCGTCTACGCCGACCAGGACGCCGACGCACTGCACGTGCGTCTTGCCGACGAGGCGTACGTGCTCGGCGGGTCCACCGCCACCGAGTCCTACCTCAGCATCGAGTGGCTGATGGCCGCGGCGCAGGCCTCCGGCGCCGACGCGGTGCATCCGGGCTACGGGTTCCTGTCGGAGAGCGCCGCGTTCGCGCGCGCCGTCGAAGCCGCCGGCCTGATCTGGATCGGCCCGAGTCCCGAGAGTATCGACAGCCTCGGCGACAAGATCACCGCCCGCCGGATCGCGCAGAGCGTCGGCGCACCGCTGGTGGCGGGCACCGACCGGCCGCTGGAGTCGGCCGACGAGGCGGTCGCGTTCGCGCGCGAGCACGGGCTCCCCATCGCGATCAAGGCCGCCTTCGGCGGCGGCGGGCGCGGCCTGAAGGTCGCCCGCGAGCTCGACGACGTCGCCGATGCCTTCGACTCAGCCTCGCGCGAGGCGCTGGCTGCGTTCGGTCGCGGTGAGTGCTTCGTCGAGCGGTTCCTGGAGCGTCCGCGGCACATCGAGGCGCAGGTGCTCGGCGACGGCACCGGGCACGTCGTGGTGGTCGGCGACCGGGACTGCTCGCTGCAGCGCCGCAACCAGAAGCTCGTCGAGGAGGCGCCCGCGCCGGGGCTGACGGACGAGCAGCGCCGCCGCATCCACGACGCCGCGCGCGACATCTGCGCCGCCGTCTCCTACCGCGGGGCCGGGACCGTCGAGTTCCTGATGGGCGAGGACGGGGTGATCTCGTTCCTCGAGGTCAACACCCGCCTGCAGGTCGAGCACCCGATCACCGAGGCCGTCACCGGCGTCGACCTCGTCGCGGAGCAGCTGCGCATCGCCGCGGGCGAGGGTCTCTCCTTCTCGGAGACGCCGGCGCCGACGGGCCATGCGATCGAGCTGCGGATCAACGCCGAGGACCCCGGCCGCGGCTTCCTGCCGAGCCCCGGCGTCGTGACGGGCCTCCGGGTCCCCGCCGGGCCGGGGGTCCGATGGGACGCCGGGATCGAGGCGGGCGACACGGTGCAGAGCGCCTTCGACTCGCTGATCGCCAAGCTGATCGTGCATGCGCCGGACCGGGACACCGCCGTCGTACGTGCCCGCCGCGCGCTCCGCGAGCTCAGCGTCGAGGGGGTCGCGACCGTCGTACCCTTCGCTCGCGTGCTGCTCGACGACCCGGCCTTCTCGACCGCCGGGTTCGCGGTGCACACACAGTGGATCGAGACCACTCTGATGCCGCGCCTGGAGGCGCAGCGGCGACCCGAGCCGGCGCCCGTGCAGCCTCTTCGGCGGGTGCCGATCGAGATCGACGGACGCCGGGTGATGCTCGGGCTTCCGGATGACCTCCTGCGTGGTCTCGCGGCGGGCGGGTCGATGACGGCCGATCCAGGGTCAGCGGCCGTCGCCGACCCCGCTGTGCTCGAGGCAACCGTTCCCGGCGTACTCGTCGACTGGCTCGTCCCCGACGGCGAGCAGGTCACCGAGGGCCAGGACGTCGCGGTCATCGACGCCATGAAGATGGAGACCCGCGTCGCCGCACATCGTGCAGGCGTGCTCTCCCGCGGCACCGACGTGGGTGGGACGGTCGCGATCGGGGACGTGCTCGGGAAGATCGAGGTCTAGCTTGTGTGATCGATGATCGCCGGGATGACCTTGTCCCAGGTGGAGGGCGGGGGCGGCTCGTGGCCGACGCCGTCGAGGACGAGGAGCGTCGCGTCGGGGATGTCGCGGGCGAGGATCTCGGCGTGGCCGATCGGAAACAGCGGGTCGCGGGTGCCGTGGATGACCAGCGTCGGGGCGGCGATGTCGGCCAGGGTCGCCTCGACCGGCTCGCCGTCGCTCATCGCCTGGTGGTTGGCGAAGCTCGGCCGCATGTCCGGCGTGCGGCGTACGACCCGTTCGATGACTGCCCGCATCCTGGCCTCGTCGAAGCCCTCCGGGACGAACGCCCGCTGGTCCTCCACCAGCATCGACACCAGAGCCTCGTGGTCGTCGGGATCCGGGACCGTGGTGGTGGCCGCCTTCGCGAAGAAGTCGGCCAGCTCCTCGCCGATCGGCGGCAGGTCGGGTACGCCGTCGAAGGCCGGTGAGGACTCGTTGAGGATCAGCGTCTCGACCCGCTCCGGATAGAGCACCGCCGCGCACTGGGCCAGCGCCCCGCCCATCGAGATGCCGAAGATGTGTCCCTTGTCGAGGCCGAAGGCGTCGAGCAGAGCCGGGATGTCCGCGATCATGTCGCGCCCGGTGTAGCCCGGCTCTCCCGGTGGCCAGGTTGTCGAGCGGCCGGTGTCGCGGTGGTCGTAGCGGATCACGAACCTCCGGCCCGCGGCCAGCGCCTGGCAGAATTCATCCTCCCAGTAGTCCATCGAGGCGCTCATCCCACCGACGAGCAGGATCGGCGGGTCCGCCGGACTCCCGAACGTCTCGACGCACAGCTCGATCCCGTTGACCGCCAGAGTCAGTTCGCCCATGCCGACCACCTTAAGACGTGGCGTACGCGTCGATCTCGGTGTGCAGATTGGCCTTGATGTCGTCCGGGGCATAGGAGACGTCGACCGCGGCACGCGCGAGGTCGGCGATGCCGGCGGCGTCGAGGCCGAGAAGGTCGGTCGCGATCTCGTACTCCTGGTTGAGCGTGGTCGCGAACATCGGCGGGTCGTCGGAGTTGATCGTGACCGGCACGCCGGCGTCGACGAACGTCTTCAGCGGGTGCTCCTCGAGCGTCGCGACGGCGCCGGTGGCGACGTTGGACGAGGGGCAGACCTCGAGCGGGATCCGGTGCTCGGCGAGGTGGGCGAGCAGGGCGGGATCCTGGGCTGCCGAGGTGCCGTGGCCGATCCGCTCGGCCTTCAGCACGGTCAGGGCGTCCCAGATCGTCTGCGGTCCGGTCGTCTCGCCGGCGTGCGGCAGCGAGCGGAGGCCCGCGGCACGGGCCGCGTCGAAGTGCCTCTCGAACTGCGGCCGGGGAACCCCCACCTCCGGCCCGCCGAGCCCGAATCCGACGAGCGCCTCCGGGCCGTGGTCGACGGCGTACGCCAGGGTCGCATCGGCCGCCGGAATCCCGGACTCGCCCGGGATGTCGTAGATCCAGCGAAGCGTGATGCCGAAGTCGCGCTCGGCGCCCACCCGGGCGTCCTCGAGCGCCTCGGTGTAGGCCTCGATCGCCATGCCGGTGTGCCCGGTCTGCCCGGGCTCGCGCACGGCCAGGTCCGGGCGTACGGAGGTGTAGGGCGTGCAGGTCAGCTCGGCGTAACGGACCTGCTGGGTCTGCGCCAGGTCGCGCGCGATCTCGTAGGTCAGATAGCGGATGTCCTCCGGCGTACGGACCAGGTCGACGACCGAGAGGTAGACCTCGATGAAGTGCGCGAAGTCGCTGAACGTGAAGTACTCCCGCAGGAGCTCGATGTCCGTCGGCACCGTCCCAGGATGCCGCGCAGCCAGCTCCGAGACGATCCGCGGCGAAGCCGACCCGACGTGGTGGACATGGAGCTCGGCCTTGGGCAGCCCGGCGATGAAGGTCTTCAGGTCACTCACGCCCCCGATCCTCACACGCTCGCTCCCGCTCCCGCGACTCCGTTTTCTGCGGCTGTACAAGACGATGACACCTCGTGAATTCGTTCACCAAGTGTCATCGGCATGTGCAGTGCTCGGAGACATTGATGCTTTCGATCAAGTGCCCGACGAAAGCTGGACGTGAGGCGGATTCAGCCGGTCATCGCGCCTTAAGCGGCGTAGGTCACTTTGTCTGGCCACATCCCTGTGGCTATTGCTTCCTTGTACGCCTTCACGAGGATCTTCGCGGCAGCTGGATCTAGGCCGGAGTCAGGAGCAGAAAGCCGCGCCTGGATCTCGGCCTTGATGATCTCCACCTCGCCAGATCGCTCGGCACCGGGCCACTCGAATGCGTACTTGATCGACCGATCGTCCTCGAAGACCTTCTTGCCCTCAATGAGCATGCCCATTATTTCGGCCCTACCTCTCGCTCTCAGTTAGATCGGACCAGATCGAGGCTAGGGTGAAGACATGCGGGCGATCCACCACTGGGACCTCTGGGTCGACGACTTCGAGACCGCCTCGGGGGAGTGGGGCTGGCTCTTCGGTGAGCTCGGCTGGGAGGCCGGCGAGAAGGGCCACTTCTGGGAGGCACCGGACGGGACGTACGTCTTCATGGAGCACTCCACGGACCAGCACGGCACGCAGGACCGGCTCCGGCCCGGCGTCAACCACATCGCGTTCATGATCGATGACCGAGACCAGCTCGACAGGATCCGGGCGGCGTCGACCGAGCACGGCTGGCACGAGATGTACGCCGACCGCTACCCGCACGCAGGCGGAGACGAGCACACGGCGCTCTACCTGGAGAGCTCTGAGGGGTTCGAGGTCGAGATCGTGCTGGAGATCGACGACCTCACCGCCTAGCGGTAGTCGTCCCCGTCGTCGTCGCTCTCGTCGATGATGTGGATGGCGGCCTCCTCCGCGGAGGCGCCGGCGCCGTCGATGCCGGCATCGATCCCGTACAGCTCGGACTCCGCGTCCTCGCCCTCGCCGCGGTCAGGGTCGACCAGCCGGCCCGCTCGCTGGTTGCCGACCTCGCGGCCGTCAGGGTCGTCGCTCTCCTCGGCATCGTCGTACTCGACCGCGTAGGGATCCGGCTCAGGCACCTCCTGATGGCGGCGCTGGTCGATGCACTCCCGGTGCTCCTCCTCCCAGGGCGTGTTGCCGTAGTCGGTGGAGTAGTGGTCGGCGGTGACGATGCCGTGGTCGAGCTCGTCGCGCACCTCACCTTCGAGAACGTCCCCGGAGAGCGCGTCCTCCCCGGTGATCTGGTCCTCGTCGTCGACACTGTAGTCGCCGTAGTTCTCGCGCGATTCGCTCACTTGAGTCTCCTGATCAGCCGGGCATTGGGGTCATCACGGCCCCCTTCGGTAACGTTAACCCGGTCCGGTATGGAGTGGAACCGGACGGAAACATACGACGCGGGGATCGACCAAGGGAGCAGACCAGATGGCGCCTCGCGCCCGATTGGCGGTGGCGGCCGTTGCCGTGCTCGCCGGCGCCTCGATCGCGCTCGGCGCGATGCCTGAATCGGCCGGTCCGCTGGGGTCTCTGGGGTCTCTGGCCGGGAACGCCTTCGCGCGCGACAACGACGGCGTGGTGCCCTCGACGCCGACATCGACGCCCGACTGGGCGCCCTACTCCACCCAGCCCAACATCCTCATGATCACGGCCGACGACCTCGCCTACGAGGATCTCGAGTTCATGCCCCACACCCGCAGCCTCCTGGCCGCGCAGGGCACCTCGCTGACCGAGGCGATCGCTCCCACGCCGATCTGCGTGCCGGCCCGTGCGTCGCTGCTGACCGGGCAGTACAGCCAGAACCACCACACGGTGACGATCAACGGCGAACGCGGTGGCTACCAGTCGATGGACCACACCGGCACGCTGCCCGAGGCGCTGCAGGACGCCGGCTACGACACTCTCTTCGCCGGCAAGTACCTCAACGGCTACGGCCTCGACGGGACGGCCAAGGACGTGCCGCCCGGATGGACCGACTGGCGGGCGACGACCGACATGTCGACCTACAACTTCATCCGGCCGCGGATCAACCACAACGGCAAGCTCACGACCTACAACCGCTACACAACGTACGTCATGCGGGACCAGGCCAACGAGATGATCTCGGCGCCGGAGCGCGCCGACAAGCCGTGGTACATGTGGCTCAACTACGTGGCACCGCACCACGGCGGTCCCGACGAGCCGGAAGACCCGGAGGGCACCAGCACGACCAGGCCGGCGGACGAGGACAAGCACTCCTTCGACGGTCTCGAGCTGCCGGACACTCCCTACATGTTCCGCACCCCGACCGATGCGCCCCGGATCTCGGCCTCGCGCAAGCACTTCGACGCGCAGGGCCGCGCCGAGCTGCGGATCGCGCACGAGCAGCGGGTCGAGGCCGTCCAGTCGCTCGACCGCGCGGTCGCCAGCCACGTACTCCGTCTTCAGGAGACCGGCCAGCTCGACAACACCATCATCATCTTCTCCTCGGACAACGGCTACACCACCGGCGGCCACAACATCAACGGCAAGCTGATGCACTACCGCGAGACGCAGCGGATCCCGGTGATCCTGCGCGGCCCGGGCATCCCGGCCGGACGGACCCTGGCCACCGGGGTCGGCAACCCCGACATCGCCACCACGATCATGGCGGTCGCCGGCGCCGAGCCGGGGCGGGCCCAGGACGGCGTCAACATCATGCCGTGGCTCGAGGCCCCCGCGCAGGACCGGGTGATCCCGCTCTCCGCCTGGCGGGTCAACGACGGCTACAAGCAGATCTACTCGGGGATCCGCTTCGGTGATTGGACCTACGCCCGCTTCTCCGACGGCAGCGAAGAGCTCTACGACCTGGCCGAGGACCCCTACCAGATCCGCTCGCTCGCGCTGCTCCCCGAGTACGCCGATGAGCTGGCCGAGCTGCGTGGGCTGAGCGAGAAGTACGCCGACTGTGCCGGTGACACCTGCCCGAAGGAGTTCTACCCCGCCGACTGATCGCCCAGGTCGGCCGCGCAGCGGAACCCCAGGTTGCCCGCGGTCGAGTCGGGCGGGCTGCTGGAGCGCGCCGAGAGCCGGTAGCGGTGGCAGTAGGAGTCGTGGCAGAGGTAGGAGCCGCCGCGCATGACCCGGGTCAGGCCCTCGGCCGGGCCGCGCGGGTCCGAGGAGGAGCCGGAGTCGACGAGGTCGGCGTAGTACGTCGGCGAGAACCAGTCCGCGCACCACTCCCAGACGTTGCCGATCATCTGGAACAGCCCGAAGCCGTTGGGTTCGTACGTCCGCACCGGCGCGGTCGTGACGAACCCGTCGTCGGCGGTGTTGGTGTCGGGGAAGACTCCCTGCCAGACGTTGGCGTGGTGGGTGCCGTCCTGCTCCAGGTCGTCACCCCACGGGAAGCGTGAGCCGGCGATGCCGCCACGGGCGGCGTACTCCCACTCGGCCTCGGTCGGCAGCCTCGTCCCGGCCCATTCGCAGTAGGCCAGCGCGTCGTCGTGAGAGACGTGCACGACCGGGTGGTTGCCGCGGCGGCCGACGTTGGAGCCGGGGCCCTCCGGGGCCCGCCAGGACGCGGCGCGTACGCCGAGCCACCAGGGTGCCTCCGGAGAGCGGCCCAGGACGTCGCGCGGCGATCCTTCGAAGGCCAGGTGGAAGACGGCCGAGAAGCCCTCTCGTTCGGCCGTGGTGACGTGTCCGGTCGCCTTCACGAACCGGGCGAACTCCTCGTTGGTGACCGCGGTCGCGTCCAGCCGGAAGCCGGGCAGGTCGACCGAGTGCACCGGACCTTCGCCGTCGGCCTGGTAGCCCTCGCCGAACGAGTCCCCGGCGGCGTACGTCCCACCGGGGAGGTCGACAAGGGTCCGGCGGCGCTTGCGGGGCAGCGCCGGCGGGCGCTGGGCCGGGTCGGGGCTGGGCCCGCGGGTCGCGCCGAAGGTGAGATCAGAAGGCACGCCCCCAGCCTACGAGCCGCTGAACGTCGCCTTCAGACTGCCCGCGCTCGCGACGATCTTCCCCTTCTTGCCGGTGACCATCAGGCCGGGCGTGCGGGCCTTGCCGCTGGCGTCGGCCTTGATCTTGACCGTGCAGGTCGGTTTCTTGCCGGCGCACTTGAAGTCACCCGTCGGCCGGTAGGTAACCGTCATCGTCTGGTTGTCGGCCAACCCCTCGAGGTAGGCCGCCATGTAGGTGCACTTCGGCTTCCCCTTCGGGCACGAGCGCTCGACCGTGTGCCACTCCATCCGGGCCGCGGCCGCCTTGCCGCAGAGCTTGGCCGGCTCGCCGGCGCGGACCGTGCCCCAGGCGTACGTCACCTTGGTGGTCGCCTCCACGCACACCTCGGTGCCGCCCTTGGCGACCGGCAGGGTGTAGGTGAGCTCCGGATCCTCGCCGGCGGTCGGCTGGGTGGCGCCGTCATCGATGGAGGCGATGCCGGAGGTGACCGCCGGGGCGGTGACCTTCAGCGTGACCTCGCGGTAGCCCGCCGCGGCGGCTCCGGTCGGTGCCTCGGGTGTGCGGGCGTAGCAGCTGTCGAGGTGGGTGATCGCGTCGACGTTCTTGGCGGCGAGGTCCTCGTCGGTGAGCCGCAGGTTGGTGACGGCCAGGACGCCGGCGATCGCGGGGCGGCCGACCTCCCGGAGGCATCGGGGATCATCGAGCGTCCAGGCGTCCGCGACCTGCCTGCTCCAGCTGTTGGCGCCACCATCGGCGCAGTCGAGCAGCTGCGCGTACCACTGCGAGCCCAGCGCCGAGGGCCACTCCCCGGCATAGCTGAACCCGCTGCCGGCCTTGGTGACCACTCCGGCATCGGTGAGTGCGGCGCTGCCCTTGTCCTTGACCATGGCGTCCGCGGCGCAGCGGATCTGCTCGGGGTCGGCCCAGGCCGGGGTGTCACCGGCGAGGGC
This sequence comes from Nocardioides sp. NPDC006303, assembly GCF_040613175.1. Lineage (NCBI taxonomy): Bacteria > Bacillati > Actinomycetota > Actinomycetes > Propionibacteriales > Nocardioidaceae > Nocardioides > Nocardioides sp. NPDC006303. The sequence continues at coordinate 19,003 of NZ_JBEXRR010000028.1, read as the reverse complement.
GAGAGTGCGCGCGACGTCCTTCTCGGCACCGCGCAGCGGACCGATCTCGCCGGTGAAGTAGGCCCACGCCGAGGTGCCGAGGAAGGCCACCGCGACGAGTACGCCGACGCTCACGAGCCAGCGAAGCGCCAGGCGTACGGGGCGGCCCCGGTCGCGCCGCCGCCGTGGCAGCGGCGGCAGCCCGAGCCGTCGCCGACGGGCCTCCTCAGCCGCCGCGTTGGCGAGCTCGGTGGGTTTCGGTTGTTGCTGAGCGGTGCTGCCGGTGGGGTCGGACATCTCACTCTTCTCGAGACGGTTCAGCGAGGATCGTAGAGGGTAGTCGTTTCCGATACCCCCTGCCACTCCCTGGTGGCTTCCGCCTCAACGACGCGGACTACTTCCACGTTGCGGCGACCCTCAACAGCCGGTCGATGGAGCCGCGGGTCCTCGTCGTGGCCACGCCACCGGTGGCCCGTTCCAGTTCGAAGGTGGGACTCCCCGCGGAGTTGCGGGGTTTGCGCATCAGGCTCAGGGCGATCCCGTCTCCGATGTGCAGCACGTCGACGTCGTCTTTGGAGTTGGTCCACGGCGTCGACCAGCTCGGCTCCTTGCCGCCCCGGAAGAACGTCACGGTCTCGCGGTACGTGCGGGGGGACTGGTGCTTCTCGAACACCCCCAGCGCAAGCACACGTTCCAGATCTGCCAGCGGCCTCACGATGGCCGCGTCGTCGTACCCTGCCAGGGAGCCCAGTTCGCCGGCTGCCGCAGCCACGACCTTCTCGGGGGCCGCGGCTTCGAGCAACACCGTCCCGTTCGTCTGGAACGACCTCACGCGCAAGGCGCCGCCCCGCTCGAGCGCACCCTCCAGTTGCTCCCGGTTCGGCGACCCGGCATGACCGAGGTTGAGGTTCCGGTAGAACACGACGTGCATCAGGTCATCGGCCTTCGTACAAGGTCGTCCGCTCGCGTACGTCGCGGCCGATGCCTGCACCGATCTCCTCGAGCTCGGCGACGGTTTTTGCCGAGCCGTGCTCGGAGCCCGCCATCCGGGAGATGGTCTCCTCCATCAGGGTGCCGCCGAGGTCGTTGGCGCCGGCTTGGAGCATGGCCCTGGTGCCGTCGATGCCGAGCTTGACCCAGCTCGTCTGGATGTTGTCGATGCGGCCGTGGAGCATGATCCGGGCCAGGGCGTGGACGGCGAGGTTGTCGCGCATGGTCGGGCCCGGGCGGGCTGCGCCGGCGAGGTAGATCGGTGCGCTGGTGTGCACGAAGGGGAGGGGTACGAACTCGGTGAATCCGGCGTTTCCGTGCTCGCGGGCCTGGTCCTGGATGCCGGCCAGGACGCGGAGGTGACCGACCCAGTGGCGCGGGTTGTCGACGTGGCCGTACATCATCGTCGAGGTCGTCGGGATGCCGACGCGGTGGGCGGTGGAGACGATCTCGATCCAGGTCTTGGCGGGTAGCTTGCCCTTGGTCAGGACCCAGCGGACCTCGTCGTCGAGGATCTCGGCGGCGGTGCCGGGGAGCGAACCCAGCCCGGCCTCGCGGACCTTGATCAGGAAGTCCTCGATGGAGAGTCCGGTGCGGGAGGTGCCGTTGACGATCTCCATCGGGGAGAAGGCGTGCACGTGCATCTCGGGCACCCGCTGCTTGACCGCCTGGACGAGGTCGAAGTACGCCGTCGACGGGAGCTCGGGGTCGATCCCGCCCTGCATGCAGACCTCGGTGGCACCGAGGTCCCAGGCCTCCTCGGCGCGGTCGGCGACCTGGTCCAGATCGAGGGAGTACGCATCCGCGTCCGTCTTGCGCTGGGCGAAGGCGCAGAACCGGCAGCCGACGTAGCAGACGTTGGTGAAGTTGATGTTGCGGTTGACGACGTACGTCACGGTGTCGCCGTTGACCTGTTGGCGCAGGTCGTCGGCGAGCTTGGTGACCTGGCGCAGCAGGTCGCCCTCGGCGGTCATCAGGGTCAGAGCGTGCTCGTCGGAGAGGTTGCCGGGGTCCTTCTCGGCCGCGGCGAGTGCCTCGTGTCCCTCGGCATGGAGTACGGCCGGAGCACCGGTCGCGGTGGCTGCCTCCCGAACGGCGTCCCAGTCGCCGTAGACCGTCTCGAAGTCGTCCCTGCGGTCGTTGGTGCGACCCTCGGTGTCGACCGAGGCGTGCAGGTCGACCCGGCCGGCCGCGGTGAAGCCGCCGTCGGGCTCCTGCCACGGGTGCCCTTCGGGCCGGATGCCGTCACGGGCCAGCCCGTCGTCGTCGGCGAGGGCCTCGACGTGGGACAGGACGCGCGGGTCGATCCATGCCTGCCCCTCGCGCAGGGTGCCGTTGACGTACTCGGGGTGGACGGTCAGCCGCGGCCGCAGCCTGAAGCCGGCCTCGGCGGACACCTGGCGCAGCGCGTCCAGCGAGGGCCAGGGGCGCTCGGGGTTGACGTGGTCGGGCGTCAGCGGCGAGACGCCGCCCCAGTCGTCGATCCCGGCACCGAGCAGCGCACGGCACTCGTCGAGGTCGACCAGGTTGGGTGGTGCCTGGACCCGGGCCTTGGGGCCGAGGACGATCCGGGTGACCGCGATCGCGGCCAGATACTCATCCAGCCCCAGGTCGTCGACGTGGCGCATCGCGGTCGACGGCTTGGCCCGGAAGTTCTGCACGATGATCTCCTGCAGCCCTGCGTAGGCCTTGTGCACCTTCCGCAGCGCGAAGATCGTCTCCGCACGCTCGGTGAGCGTCTCACCGATGCCGACCAGGAGTCCGGAGGTGAACGGGATCGAGAGACGACCGGCGTCCTCGAGCACCCGCAGGCGCACCGCCGGGTCCTTGTCGGGTGAGCCGTAGTGGGCCTCGCCCTTGGTCTCGAACAGCCGTCGGCTGGTGGTCTCCAGCATCATCCCCATCGAGGGGGAGACCGGCTTGAGCCGGTTCATCTCCTCCCACGACATCACCCCGGGGTTGAGGTGGGGCAGCAGTCCGGTCTCCTCGAGCACCCGGATCGCCATCGCCCGCACATAGTCCAGGGTCGACTCATAGCCACGGGACTCCAGCCACTCCCGTGCCTCGGGCCAGCGGTCCTCGGGCCGGTCCCCGAGGGTGAACAGCGCCTCCAGACAACCGAGCTTGGCGCCCTCGGCGGCGATCTCGAGGATCTCGTCGGGGCTCAGGTAGGGTTCGCGGCCCTCACGCTCGGCCTGCCCCGGCGTCTCCACGAACGTGCAGTAGTGACATCGGTCCCGGCACAGCTTGGTCACCGGGATGAAGACCTTCGGCGAGTACGTCACCGTCTCGGGTCGCCCGGCCGCGACCAGCCCGGCGTCGCGTACCTTCGCCGCGGCGGTGGTCAGTCGTTCGAGGTCATCGCCCCTGGCCGCGAGGAGTGCCGAAGCCTCCGCCACGTCCAGGGCTGCGCCGCGTTCGGCCCGGGCCAGCGCCCGGCGGATCTGCTGAGGTGTCGGCTGCTCGCTCATCACCAAGCAGCCTAGTATGGGCCGCCCAGTTGTCGAACTAGTTGTCGATCTGGGCGCTCGCTCCGGGGGCCGTGGCGACGAACCTGTCCGTCCAGTCCTGCGGGCCCGACCACTGGACGACGGCGCCCCGGCCGTCGCCGGCGGGAGTGCCTGGGTAGGTGCACTGAGCGCCCTTCGCATCCGAGCACTTACCGCCGTTGCGGGTGAGCTTCACGTTGAACTTCTTGCCGGGCTCGAAGCCCTCGAAGTTGAGCTGCCAGGTGTTGCACGCGATCTTCCGCTTCGTGTAGGTCGGGTCGGTGCACTTGTCGAGCTTGTCCCAGACGAGCTTTTTCGGCTCGGCCTTGCCACACGCGTCGGCGTCGGTGGCCTTCTCGGTGCCCCAGGCAAAGGTGACGGTGGTCTTGACCGCGATGCAGCCCTCGACGCCACCCTCGGTGACGGGGAGCTCGTAGGTGGAACCCTTGAGCTCGTCGTAGCTGCCGCTGCCCTTCTTGGCGATGCCGATCACCGACTCGCCGCCGGGAGCGGTGGGCTCCTGTACGTCGAAGTCGACCTGCATATACGCAGGCTTGGGGGTCACCTTGGCGCCGAGCGCGTCGGCCTTGACGTAGCACGCGTCGAGGGCCTTGACGGCCTTCTCGCTGGCTGGGCCGGCGGCGCCGGTGTCGCCGTCCTTGAGGAGGTCCCCGACCGCGAGGAGGCCGGCCATGGAGGTCTTGTCGACCTCCTTCTCCATACAGCGGGTGTCGCCGACCTTCCAGTTGTCGCCGATCTCAGTCGCCCAGGACTCGGTGCAGTCGAGCATGCCCTGGGTGAACTTCATCGCGTCGTCGGCGGGCCATTCGCCGGTGTAGGTCCAGTCGTCGCCCGCGTCCACGACCCCGTGGGAGCGCAGTTCGGCGGCGGGAACCTTCCCGACCAGGGTCTCGGCCGCGCAGGTCATCTGGTCCTCGGTGGCCCAGCCCGGCTTGGGTACGCCACTGGCGATCGCCTCGGCCGCCTTGGCGTCGTCGCCGTGGAGGCCGAAGATGCCGAAACCCTGGGTGAAGATGCCGACGCCGAGGAGCAGTACCGCGGCGACCCCGCCGCCGACGATGGTGAGGAGCTTCTTCTTGTCGCCGCCCTCGCCCTGGCCGGCGCTGGAGTGGTGCGACGGTAGCCATTCGGGCTGCCCGCCGCCGGCACCGGTGCTGCCGGTCGAGGATGCTGCCGCCGCGGCGGCAGCCGCCTGGGGCAGACCCTTGCCGCTGTGCACGACCGTGGAGTCGGTCTCGTTGGCGAGCGGGGCGGGGGTCGGGGTGCCTTCGCCCGGGCGTTTGACGATCGTCGGCTGGGCTTCGGCCTCGGGCGCCGGGGTGCCGCCGCCGGAGGTTCCGCTGGAAGTCGTGTCGTAGCTGACACCGGGTCGGGAACCGAGATCGGCAGCGCCGGCTCCGGCGGCAGCGCCTACGACACCACCACCGAGTCCGGACTCCTCGAGCCGGTCGGCGGCCTTGTCGAGGGCCTTGGCGAGCTCGGCGGCGGTCCGGAAGCGGTTCTCCGGCTTCTTCGCCAGCGCCCGCTGGATGATCGGGTTGATCAGGTCGGCGCCAGGCGTCGAAGCGAGCAGCCGGGGCACCGGGTTGTTGATGTGGGCGCTCATCAGCTCGAAGTCGGTGCCGGTGTAGGGGGCCTTGCCGGTCAGGCAGGCCCACAGCAGACAGCCGGCGGCGTAGATGTCGCCCGCCGCGGTCGCCTGCTCACCCATGTGACGTTCGGGCGACATGTAGGGCAGCGAGCCCACCACCGAGCCGGCCCGGGTCACGTTGGAGTCGCCCTCGGTCGCGATGCCGAAGTCGGTGAGGTAGGGGACGAGCTCGCCCTCCTGGCGCTCCCACAGGAGCACGTTGGACGGCTTCACGTCGCGGTGGACCACACCGGCGCGGTGCGCGTCGAAGAGGGCGTCGCTGACGTCACCGACCAGGCGCAGCGCCTGGACGGTCTCCAGCGCACCATTGGTCTTGAGCCAGCCGTGCAGGTCGCCATCGGGGACGTACTCGGTGACGAGGTAGACGGTGCCCTCGACCTCGCCGTATTCGATGATCTGCACGATGTTGCGCGAGCGCAGCTTGGCCAGGATGTTGGCTTCCCGCTCGAAGCGGGTGATGAAGTCCTTGTCGACCGTGAGCGAGGGCAGCACCAGCTTCAGCGCCACCTTGCGTCGCAGTGCCGGGTCCTTCGCCTGGTAGACGACACCCATGCCACCTTGACCCAGGACCCGCTCGATCACGTAGCGACCGAACTGCTCGCCTTCCTGGGGGAACGCAACCATCTTTAGAACCTCGCCCTGATTTTTTTACCCGATTCCCGACCTCTGCCGAAACCCTAGCGTCCCCTTAACGATCGTCGCGCGGCAACGCCACGGGCGAGACCAATTGTTAAGGCGTTAGTTGGGAAGGACAGCCTTGAGGCCGTCGACCTCGGCGGTGAACCGGTCCTTCCAGCCCTTGGGTGCGGTCCAGTTGGTCCACGTGCCGCTCGGCTTGGTGACGAAGGCCCTGTCCGAGCACGATCCGGAGGCCGACCGGCAGTCCCCGCCGTTGAGCTTCAGCTTGATCGTGACGCTGGAGAGGAGTTCATAGCCCTCGTAGTGGAGCGTCCAGGAGCTGCACGGGGCGTACTTCGGCTGGGCACACGACTTGTCCTTCGTCCACCACAGCCTGCGGTCCTTCGCCTTCCCGCAGGCCTCGCTCTCGCTGGTCTTGGTGGTGCCCCAGGGGTAGTTGATCGAGGCCTGGAAGGTCGCGCAGCCCTCCTGGCCGCCTTCGCGTACGGGGATGTTGATCTTCCCGCCGGTCACCGGGGCCCACTCCGAGGAGTCGGCGGACTTCGCCTGCACGACCACCTCGCTGCCTTCGACGGTCGGCGAGGTGACCGCGAAGTCGACGCCGAGCACGGCGGGGGTGGCCGTCGCGGCCGGCGCGGTGAGCTCGTCGCTGACGTAGCACTCATCGAGCGCGGCGACCGCCTTGTCGGCCTGCTTCGTGACGCCGGCGTCCTCGACCTCCATGACCTGAGTGGTGATCAGGCCGGCCATGGCGGTCTCGTCGACGTCGCCGAGGCAGTCGGTGTCGGTCAGTGCCCACTCCTTGCCGATCGCCTTGCTCCAGTCACCCGAGCAGGAGAGCAGACCCTCGGAGTACGTCGTCGCCTGCTGTCCCCGCCACGCGCCGGTGTAGGTCACCGACTCGCCGGAGATCTGGATCAGCCCGGCCTTGCGCAGGGCGTCGCTGCGCTCGTCCTTGACCAGCTGCTCGGCGGCACACTTGGCGTCGCCGGCCGAGGCCCAGGCCGGCTTCGGCGCGTCCGCGGCGATCGCGGTCACCGCCTTCTTGTCCTCGGCGCTCAGCGGGCCGAACCCGAGACGCCCGGTGAAGAACGCCCACGCCCCGGTGCCGAGCAGTGCGACGAGCACCACCGCGCCGGCGGCACCCAGCCCGATCAGCAGTCCCTTGTTGCTCTTCTTCGGCTGCTGGTGGTGCGGCGGCAGCCCATAGCCCGAGGCGTACGCAACCGGCGGCTGCCCCAGAGGCGGGCCGTAGCCGCTGGGCGGCGCCGCCGGCATCGCCATCGTGGGTGGCGGCGGGGGCGGTGCCGTCGGCGGCTGAGCAGGCGGACGTGAGGAGGGAGGGGGCGACGAGGGGGGAGGCGACGACGGGGGAGGCGGAGGCGGCGGCGGAGTGGGGCTCGCGCTGGGGATCCGGGTCGCGTCCGGGTCGATGGGGTTCGCCGGCTCAGGCGCCGGAGGCGGCGTGGGCCGCGGCGTACCCGGTCTCGTCTTGTCCTGGTCGTCTGGCCCCATGTCGCACGCCCCGCATGTCAGTGAAGTGGAGCGACCGGGCCGAGCGACCCGAGTCGTAGGGCACATCGTAAAGACACTTCGCCGAATTCGCAGCCGGGGCCTCAGTACTGGCCAGGATTGCGGGGCCGGTGCTGCTGTTGCGGGTGACCGCGGAGGTCCCGAGGGGGCCTTGGGCCGCGCATGGGCGGGGGCTGGCGGAGCTGGTGATCAAGTGGATGATGGGGCTGGTGATGGGCGGGGGCCATCGGTCTCCGACCGGCCACCGGATGCGGCGAACGAATTCTCGTTCGCCCGCGGGCGAGCCTGCTCGGCCACCAGATGACGTCGCCCAGATCGAGGTTGATGGCGGTGACCAGGATGGAGCGGACGACGAGGGTGTCGAGGAGTACGCCGAGGGCGATCGCCAGGCCGATCTCGATGAAGCTCACGTGCGGCAGCGTGGTGAGCACCGCGAACGTCGCGGCCAGGACGATGCCGGCGCTGGTGATGACCCCGCCGGTCGCCGAGAGGGCGACCAGGGAGGCGCGCCGGGTGTCGCCGTGCTCGACGACCTCCTCGCGGACCCGGTGCATCAGGAAGATGTTGTAGTCGATGCCCAGCGCGACCAGGAAGACGAAGACGAACAGCGGGAACTCGCGGCCCTGCCCGGCGAACCCCATCGCGTCGAAGATGATCGCCGAGAGGCCGAGCGCGGCGCCGAAGCTGAGCACGACCGTGGCCATCAGCAGCAGCGGGGAGAGGACCGAGCGGAGCAGGATCATCAAGATGATCAGCACCAGCCCGAGCACCAGCGGCATCACGACCTTGGTGTCCCGGTCGGTCGCCGAGGCCATGTCGAGCTGGATCGCGGCGGTGCCGGTGGCGAGCGCGTCGGCGCCTTCGACCGAGTGGACGACCCCGCGTACGTCCTCGACGGTGTCGAACGACGCCTTCGACATCGGGTCGGTGGCCAGCGGGACCGCGGTCAGCGCGACCTCGTGGGTGCCGTCGGTGACCGGGGTGACGCCCTCGTAGCCGGCCTTCGTGAGCGACTCGACGACGTCCTTCTCGGTGCCCGGGGCCGAGACGACCTGGATCGGGTTGGAGGGGTCGCCGAGGTCGTGCTCCTCGAGTACCCGGTCGCCGATCAGCGACGGGAAGTCCTTGGTGTAGGTCTCCGAGCTGTCCAGCGTGGTGATGTTGAGCATCGAGAGCCCGCCGCAGCAGGCCAGCAGCACCGCGGCGGTGCCGATCCAGACCGCCCGGGGCCGCTTCCGGATCCAGCCGCCGAGCCGCGCCCAGATGCCGCCGGACTTCTCGCCGGAGGTGCCGTACGCCGGCTTGACCGGCCAGAACACCCAGCGACCCGTGATCACCAGCAGGGCCGGGAGCAGGGTCAGCATCACGACCAGGCCGGCGACGATGCCGATCGCACAGACCGGGCCGAGGCTGGCCGTCGACCCCATGGTGGCGACCATCAGGCCGAGCATGCCGACGGTGACCGTGCCGGCCGAGGCGATGATCGCGGGCGCTGACCCGCGCAGCGCCGCCGCCATCGCCTTGTGCCGGTCCTCGTGACGGCCCAGCTCCTCGCGATAGCGGGCGATGAGCAGCAGCGCGTAGTCGGTGCCGGCGCCGAAGACGAGCACGTCGAGGATCGCCCGGTTCATCTGGTTGAGGGTCAGCCCGGCGTACATCGCGCAGAGATAGACGACGCCCATCGACACGACCAGTGCGACCAGCACCGAGACGAGCGGGAGGAACCACAGCACCGGGCTGCGGTAGGTGATCAGCAGGATCACGATGACCACGCCCGCGGCGGCGTAGAGCAGCGCACCGCCGATGCCGGCGCCCGCCTCCATCTGGTCGGCCGTGGAACCACCCGCGCCGCCGATGTAGACGTCGACGCCGTCGATCTTCGTCATCTCGACCAGGTCGTCGCGCAGCTCGAGCAGCGCGGTCGGGTCCTCGTCGGCGTAGTTGACCACGAGCGAGACCGTGGCGACCTCGCCGTCGGCGGAGACCAGGCCGTGCTTCTGGCCCTTCTTCTCCCCGGTCGGATAGGCGATCGCCGGCATCACCGGCTGATCGGGTTTGCTCTCCTGGGTGACCACGCCATCAAGCGACGCGATCTCCGGGATCTGCAGCACGATCGCGGTGTAGTCGGACTTCGTCAGACCACCCTCGCGGTGGTAGACGATCGTCGTGGTGAGGTCGTCGGGGTCCTGCACCTTGGCGAGCTCGTCGATCGCCTGGGTCGACTCCGCGTTGGCCGGGAGCCAGTCGGAGTTGTCGTGGGACTCGACGTCGCCGAGCTTGCCGGTCAGCGGACCCATCAGGACCAGCATCACCAGCCAGAAGCCGAGCACGACCCACTTGGTGACGGGCCCGGTGATGGCGCTGACGATCCGCTCAGACATGCGTCCATGCAACCAATGCCCGTGGGGGCAGCGTCACATCGGGACGGTCGGGGCCGTCGTGGGTGTAAGGGAGTTCACACGGCCGGCCAGGGTCAGACCAGCCACTCCTTGACCTGGGCGATCGACGCGAGACCGTCGGTGCCGAAGGCGGGGGTGACCTGGAGGCTGGTCACACCGGCCTCCTTGAACGCCGCGATCCGCTCCTTCACGAACGACTCCGTTCCAACCAGGTTGCCGGCCTCGAGCCAGGCGTCGGGGACCTCGGCCTCGGCGTCGCGCTTGTGGCCGTCGAGGTAGAGGTCCTGGATCTTCTTGGCCGCGTCCCCGAAGCCGTACTTCACGGCCATGTCGTTGTAGAAGTTCTTGCCGCGGGCACCCATGCCGCCGACGTACAGAGCCAGCAGTCCGCGCATCGTGTCGCGGTGGCGCTTGGCCTCGTCGGGGTCGTCGGTGATCGCGAGGAGGCCGCCGGCGGAGATCTCGAGCGGCTTCAGGTCGGCCGAGCGCTTGGCCAGGCCCTTGTCGATGGCCTCGCCCCAGACCTCGCGGGCCTTGTCGGGCAGGAACTGGAACGGCAGCCAGCCGTCGGCGATCTCGGCCGTCATGGCGACGTTGTTGTCACCGAGCGCGGCCACCCAGATCGGGGTGTCGGCACGCTCGGGCCGGTTGAGCAGCTTGAGCGGCTTGCCGAGGCCGGTGCCCTGGTCGGCCGGCAGCGGGATCTTGTAGAGGCCGTCGCTCTTCAGCCGCTCGCCCCGCAGGCCGGCGCGCAGCAGCCCGATGATCTCGCGGGTGCGGGTCAACGGCTTGTCGTACGCCACCCCGTGGAAGCCCTCGATGACCTGGGGCCCGCTCGCGCCGAGGCCCAGGATCGCGCGGCCGCCGGAGACGTTGTCGAGACCGGCCGCGGTCTGGAGCAGCGCTCCCGGCGTACGGCTGTAGATGTTGAGGATGCCCGCGCCGAGCTCGACGGTCTCGGTCTTGGCGGCCAGGTAGCCGAGCAGCGAGACCGCGTCGAAGCCGTACGGCTCGGCGACCCAGAGCTGGTCGAGCCCCGCCTTCTCCAGGCCGACGACCTGGTCAGCGGTCTCCCGCGGGTTGCCGAAGTAGGTCAAGGGCATCGCAAGCTTCATGCCGAGGAGGCTACCGTGACCGTGTGACGGAGATCAGGTTCGGATACAAGGCGTCCAACGAGCAGTTCGCACCCACGGAGCTGCTGAACTACGGCGTGATGGCGGAGGAGCAGGGTTTCGACTCGGTCTTCATCTCCGACCATCTCCAGCCCTGGAGACACGACGGCGGTCACGCGCCGTTCGCGATGACCTGGCTGGGCGCGCTCGGTGCGCGCACGGAGCGGATCGTGATGGGCACCTCGGTGCTCACCCCGACGTTCCGCTACCACCCGGCGATCGTGGCGCAGTCCTTCGCAACCCTGGGCTCGCTCTTCCCCGACCGCGTCGTGCTCGGCATGGGCACCGGTGAGGCGATGAACGAGGCTCCGTTGGGCATCGAGTGGCCCGAGGGCAAGGTGCGTTTCGCCCGGTTCCGCGAGGCCGTGCGGGTGATCAAGAAGCTCTGGTCCGAGGACCGGGTCACCTTCGAGGGCGACTACTACCAGCTCGACCGGGCGACCATCTACGACAAGCCGTCCACGCCGGTCCCGATCTACCTGGCCGGCAGCGGCCCGGCCGCGACCAAGTACGCCGGCCGTGCCGGTGACGGCTACATCACCACCTCGGGCAAGGGCACCGAGCTCTACACCGACACGCTGCTCCCGGCCGTACGGACCGGCATCGAGCTCTCCGAGCGCAAGCCGGAGGACGTGGACATGATGATCGAGGTCAAGGTCTCCTTCGACCACGACCTGGAGCAGGCGATGGAGGCGACCCGGTTCTGGGGCGCTCTCGGTCTCACCCCCGAGCAGAAGCACTCCGTCGAGGACCCGGTGGAGATGCAGCGTCTCGCCGACGCGCTCCCGACCGAGGCGACCGCCAAGCGGTTCATCGTGTCGACCGACCCCGACGAGCACGTCGCGCGGATCAAGGAATACCTCGACATGGGCTTCACCCACCTGGTCTTCCACGCCCCTGGCCCGGACCAGGCGAAGTTCCTCAAGCTCTACGGTGAGGAGATCCTCCCCAAGCTCCGCGGCCTCGTCTGAGAACGCACCAGGGCCCCGGCCGGGAGCCCAATTCACTCGCACAGCGGCCGGGACCCTGGGAGGACCGCCCCACATACTTCCTACGTCGTGCGGATGGGGTGCGTTGCAGCAGTTTGACATTGCTTGCAAAATCGGTCTCGCGACGGCCGTCCCGGGTTTACGCTCGCCAGCCATGGAACCGTTCGTGGATGCCGCAGAACAGCACCGGCGCGAGCTGCGCGTGCACTGTTACCGGATGGTGGCGAGCTTCGACGAGGCCGAGGACCTGGTGCAGGAGACCCTGGTCAAGGCCTGGGAGCGGCGCGACCAGCTGACCGACCCCGGTGCGATGCGGGCGTGGCTCTACCGGATCGCGACCAACACCTGCCTCGACTTCCTGCGCCGAAACGAACGGCGGCCGAGGACGTACGCCGCCCTGCCGGGGTTCGACCACGGGACCGGAGAGCCCCCGGAGCTGCTGGAGTGGCTCCAGCCGTTCCCGGACTCGCTGCTCGAGCCGGAGCGCCCGGAGGAGGAGGCGGTCGCGCGGGAGACGATCGAGCTGGTCTTCCTCACCGCGATCCAGCACCTGACCCCGCAGCAGCGGGCGGTCTTCGTCTTCCGCGAGGTGCTCGGCTGGTCGGCCGCCGACACCGCGGCCGCGCTCGACGTCACCGTCGCCACCGTGAACTCGCTGCTGCAGCGAGCCAAGCCGGCGCTGCGCCGGCACCTGCCCGAGGACCGGTCGACCTGGCGTACCGAGGGGCCGACCGAGGAGGAGCGGAAGGTCATCGACGCCTACATCGCCGCCGGGGCGAGCAACTGGCGCGAGGGCATCGCCGACCTGCTGACCAGCGACGCCGTGCTCACCATGCCGCCGAACCCGTTCTGGTTCACCACCCGCGACGCGCTGCTGTCGTTCGTGCTGCCCAACCTCGACCCGTCCTCGCCGACCTACCTGGGCGAATGGAAGTTCATCCCGGCGCAGGCCAACCGGATGCCCGCGGTCGCGGGTTACGTACGCCGCCCGGGCACGACGATCTACCGGCCACAGACGCTCGACGTGCTCCGGATCGTCGACGGCCGGCTCGCCCAGATCACCACCTTCGAGCCGCATCTCTTCCCCGCCTTCGGGCTCCCGCAGGCGCTGACCTGAAAAAGTTTTGCGCCTACCCGATGAGTTGCTGGCGCTGCGTACGTCTTAAACGGGCAGATCACGCACACCGGGTGCGCGAGGACAGCTCAGGAGACATCATGAACGCACAGCTTCAGGACCGAACCGCCATCGTCTGGGGCGGCGCGGGCGACATCGGCTCGACGACCGCGAAGGCCTTCGCCGAGGCGGGTGCCACTGTCTACCTCGCCGGCCGCACCGAGGCCACCCTCGCCGCCAGGGCCGAGGAGGTCGGCGCGGCCGGCTACGGGGTGGTCGACATCCTCGACGAGGACGCCGTGGTCGCCTTCGTGGAGCGGGTCGTCGCCGAGACCGGCTCGCTCGACATCTCGTTCAACGTCGCCGACCGCGGCGACATCCAGGGGCAGGCGCTCCTGGAGATCTCGGCCGCCGACTACACCCAGCCGGTCGTACGCGGCATCGCCGGCTCCTTCCACACCGCCCGCGCGGCCGCCCGGCAGATGGTGGCGCAGGGCCGCGGCGTCGTGCTCGCGCTCGACTCCGGCTCCGCACGCGGCTCGGCGCCCGGCATGGGCGGCACCAGCGCCGCCGACGGTGCCCTCGACGCGCTGGTCCGTGATCTCGCCGCTGAGGTCGGCCACTCCGGCGTACGCGTCGTGGGGATCTGGACCGCCGGGATCACCGAGACGTTCACCGCGGAGAAGTTCGAGCGGGTCCTCGGGACGCGGCTTCCGGAGGAGGCCCTCGACGGGATCCGGGCGAACCTCGACGGCATGCGGATGACCAAGCGTTCGCCGCGCCTGAAGGAGGTCGCCGACACCGCGACGTTCCTCGCCTCCGACGGCGCCGGCGCGATCACCGGCACCTGGCTCAACGTGTCCAGTGGGATGTACCCGAGCTGAACCGGGTTATGGTTCCCGGCATGTCCTGGACCAGGGGTGAGCCGCTCACCGACGTACATCGGGAGCGGCTCATCGCTGCGGGGCTCGAGCCGGAGGTGCTTGCCGGGCTCGAGCTCAGCGAGATCACCGGGCCGTTGCCGGAGTGGTGGCACGAGGGCGGCAACGCGCTCTACCTGCGCGACGGGTTCCCCCTCGACGAGCGGCTGATCGAGCTGCTCGGGTTCTACCCGTTCTCCGACGCACTGATCGTGGTCGCGACCGACATCACCTCGATGCAGGCGCTGCTGGTCGGCGGCGACTCGCCGACCATCTTCATCGGCCCGGACACCAGCATGGTCTGGGGCGAGATCTACTGCGGCGGCGGTTCGGCGGTGATCCTCTCCGGTGGTCTCGTCGCGACCTCGCGCGCCCAGATCGACGCCCGCAACGGCGGCTCGATCGTGGCTGCCCGCGACCAGCTCTGGGCGGCCAACGTCTACGTCGCGACCGACGACATGCACCGGCTCGAGGACGCTGAGACGGGGCAGCGGATCAATCCGTACGGCGCCAACATCCGCTTCGGCGAGCACGTCTGGCTCGGCCGCGACGTGATCGTCACCGGCCACGCCGAGATCGGTGACGGTGCCGTCGTCGGCATGCGCGCGATGGTCCGCAACCAGAAGGTGGAGCCGCGTACGGCCGTGGCCGGCGTCCCCGCCCGACTGATCCGCGAGAACGTCGTCTGGTCCGGCGAGGACACCCCCTGATCCCTGTCCCGTGTGCTCAGAGGTCGAGCAGCGGCACGAGAGCGCGAGCGAACTCTGCGGGAACCGCACTTGCGCCCACGTGGTTGCCGGGCATGTCGATCAAGGGTTGACCCAGCAGAGCGGCCAGGGCCTGGGCCGCCCGACGCGCCATCTGGTGATGGCTCAGCGTGCCGGCGCACACGGTCAGCCGGGCTCGACGTACGGCCTCGATGTCGGGCTCGTAGAAGACGCTGGGGCCGGCCATCTGGCCGAGGAAGTAGCGGTTCTTCTCGAGTTCCTCGGTCGGTAGGTCCGGCAGCGCGATATGCGCGGGAGGCACCTGATCCCGGCCTGTGTGGTGGGCGGCGCCGCTGAGGTCGAAGAACTCCTGCACGGCCTGCTGAGGATCAGTCGTCGCGACAGCGAACGCCGAGGCAGCGCGGTCAGCGAGGGCGGAATCGTCCAGGAGAATGATCAGGGGCGGCTCGTGCAGCACGGCCGATCCGATGATCTCGGGATGCTGCTTGGCGAGCTCGAGAAGGGTCACAGCTCCGCCGCTCGTACCGACGAAGAACGCCGGCGCACCGGTGAATGCGTCGACCAGCGCGGCAAGGTCTCCAGCGAGGACTTCGGGCGTCGGCCCAGCCATTCCAGGCGTCACGCGACTGGCCCCGATGCCGCGAGGATCATGGGTGACGACGGTGAACTGCTCCGCCAGCTCCTCCGCGAGAGCTGCGAACCCAGCTCGTCCTGCCGGCGCTCCTACGAGGAAGAGTAGCGGCCCCGCGCCCTGGACGCTGTAGGTGATCTCCGTGTCGGGCCGCTCGAGGACGTTCATCGAGCCGGTTGCCTGATCGGTGTAGTCCGCGATCTTGCGGCTGATCACCTCGAGGGCCCGGTCCAACGCCTCACGTCGTTCTTCGACACGACGGCGATGCGCGGTGAGCAGCTCCAGCCGCAACCGCGACGGGTCGGTGACCTCGGCGTCGGCTCCGGTGAACTGCGCGATGTCGGCCAGGGGCATCCCGGTTTCGCGTAAGTGGACCAGCATGCGGATCAGGTCGACATCAGCCGCGACGTACTGACGGCGCCCAGAAGCGTCACGCCGAGGGGCAGGCAGGATCCCCTGCCTCTCGAAGTACCGCAGTGTGTCGGGCTCGAGGCCGGTACGCGCGGCGACCTCGCCGATGCCGAACTGCACTTCTTGCTCACTCATGGCGCAAGCCTCCGACCTGGACCTCGGTTCAGGTCAAATGGATCTCCGACCGAACGGCCCGCCGTTCGTAACGTCCCATTCACATTGCGCCCGCCGCGGCGTCGCTGCCGCCACGCACGCTTGACGCCATGGCATCGGCCCACCGCCCCCTTGTGATCGGCCATCGCGGAGCTCCCGGCTATCTGCCGGAGCACTCCCTGGAGTCCTACCGTCTGGCGCTGCGCCAAGGCGTGGACGCGCTCGAGACCGACGTGGTGATGACGAGCGACGGAGTGATGGTGCTCCGCCACGAGAACGAGCTCACCCGCACCACGGACGTGGCCTCGCGCCCGGAGTTCGCGGAGCGGCGTACGACCAAGGTCATCAGCGGCAAGAAGTGGACTGGCTGGTTCACCGAGGACTTCACCTTCTCCGAGCTGCTCAGCCTCGGGGCGCCGACGACGAGCCAGCCGATCATCACCCTCGACACGTTGCTGCTGCTGGTCGCAGACGAGTCGCAGCGCCGCGGGCGTCGGGTCGGGCTGCACGTAGAGGTCAAGCACCCGACGTACTTCGCCTCCATCGGCCTGCCCGTCACCGAGACCCTGCTCCAGACCCTCGCGGACCACGGCGTCGACGGCTGGAACAGCCTTCCGGGCCTGCCCACCCAGCGGCTGTGGCTGCAGAGCTTCGACGAGGCGTGGGTGCGGGAGATGAGCACCCGCACCGACCTTCCGCTGGTGCAGCTGGTCGACAAGAAGTGGGGTGCGGTCGACTGCGCGGAGATCGCGACGTACGCCCAGGCCATCGGCCCCAAGAAGTCGATGGTCCGCAAGAAGGGGCAGCCGCCCACCGGCTTGGCCGACGAGGCTCACCGGCACGGTCTGCTGGTCTTCGTGTGGACGCTGAAAGCAGGCCGCGACCAGGCGAATCGCCTCTTCGAGGCCGGTGTGGACGGGGTGTTCGCCGACTACCCGAACCGCCCGATCGCGGCCTTGGCCGACATCACACAGGTACAAACCGCCTGAGCAGGGCGCCCGCACGTAGGGTGTGGGGCATGCCGCCCCTCAACGCGGACCGCGCGGTCCTGATCGCTGCTCGGGAGGTCCTGCTCAGGGACCCCCGCGCGACCATGGCCGCGGTCGCAGAGGAGGCCGGGATGGGAGTGGCCGGGCTCTATCGCCGCTACGCCAACAAGCAGGCGCTGCTGCGGGCCGTCGCCGCCGACAGCTACCGCCGCTACATCGCCTTCGCGGAGGCGGCTCTGAGCGACACCGACGACCCGTGGCACGCGTTCACGGGCTTCCTGGGCCAGGTGCTCGACGACGGACTCCCGCGGCTCACCCTCGCCCTGCGCGACGAGGTCAGCTTCGACCAGGTCCTGCGTGAGCTGGACAACCTCGCCGTACACACCACCAACCGCCTCCTGCGCGGCGCCCGCGGCAGCGGCATCCTCCGCCCCGACGTCACCCGCGCCGACATCACCGTTCTCCTCGAGCAGATCAGCCGCATCGACGTAGGAGATGACGTACGCAGCGCCGCCCTGCGCCGCCGATACCTCGCCCTTGTCTGCGACGGCCTGCGCGCCGAGGCAGCCAGCCGCCGCCTCCCCGGTCCGCCTCCGCATGAGGCCGAGCTGATCGGGCGGTGGGCGGGGGAGATCTCCAGCGTCTCCTAGCTTGCCGGTTGGCTTCTGGGGCCGACTCGTGTCGAGTCCTTGGGTTGGTCTCGGGAGGGCGCGCGGAGGTGACCGTGGCTTCGTTTCGGCGTTCGCCGCCGACCCTTGGTTCGATTGTTTCTCGATCACGCACCGCGTCAAGGACGGCCTTCGGCCGCCGGCTTCGCCGGTCGCCTGCGGCCATCCTTGACCCGGCACCCGATCGAGAAAGATTTGGCCTGTATCGGGTCGGCGGCGAGGGTGTGGCGCAGCGGATTCAGTTTGGGTGCGGGCTTGGGGCTATGGGCTGGTCGTGTGCGGACGGGTCGGTGCCTCGTGGGTGCCTATGGCAGTGGGCGGGACCTTGTGAATCGTTCACAAGCGGGCCGTCGCTTTGGCTGGGTCGGGTTCGGTGCCGGCGGGTCACGAGTTCCCCACTTATCTGAAGAGTTCCCCACGGGCGTGGAGGTTCCCCATCCTCCGGAGCGTGGGGAACCTTCACTGCCGTGGGGAGATGTCCCCATCAGCAGGGAAGCGGCGAGGGTGAAGTGGAGAGAGCTGGCCGGAACGCTCGTGGGGCACCGGGACGGACGGCTTCAGCGAGAGCTGCGACCGGTCGGCGGCGGGGTCGTCGGGCCCGGCGGGTGAGACCCGGCGGGTGAGACCCGGCGGGTGAGACCCGGCGGGTGAGACCCGGTGTAGTGATTCCTGGCCTCGCCGGTTAGGGGCGGCGGGTGAACCGGATGCTGCCGTCGGGTAGCCGCTCATGGACGTAGGCAGGGTTGTGCGCCAAGCGGTGATGATGCGGGCAGAGCAATGCCCCGTCTTTCAGATCTGTCTTCCCGCCGGCGGCCCAGGGGTCGAGGTGGTGGGCGTCGCACCATTCCGGCGGCATGTCACAGCCCTCGGCCTGGCAGCACTTCTGCTGCAGCCGGAGTGCTTTGCGTTGGATGGGCTGGAAGAACCGGCTGCCCCGGCCAGCATCGAGAACCTCGCTGTCGCCGCCGAGGACCCAAGGGATGATCGTCGCGTTGCACGCCATCCGCCGTGCCTCGGCCGCGGTGATCGTGGTGCCGTTGGTCTCGTCATAGCCCAGGGTGGCGATGCCGAGGTCTTTGCGGAGTTCCTCGAGGGAGATGACCACGTTGATGGTGGTCGCATCGCCACCGTGCCGGGGCAGCGCCGCCGGGTCCACGGTCTCCAACAACCGGGCGAACCCCTGGCCCATCAGCCGCTCCCACGGCGGCAGCGGCGCGCCCTTGCCAACGAGCTGCTGTTTGCGGGGTTGGGCGTAGGCCTCGACCAGCCGCTTGAACCTCATCCCCATCGAGACCGGCAACACACCCTCGAACCCGACGGTGCCGTCGTGGTTGTCCCAGACCCGCAGTGCAGTCTTCTGGTGGGCGCGTTCTTCCTCAGCGAGGAGGGCTTTGGCTTCGGCGTCCTCGAATCGGGCCGGGTCGATCTCGGCCAGGATCCTTTTCCCGACGACGCGGAGCTCGTTCGCGGTCAACCCGGTGGCGTAGTCGACCAGCAGCTTCTCGGCGAGGACCAGGTCCTCGGCAC
>NZ_JBEXRR010000027.1:0-83733 GCF_040613175.1 Nocardioides sp. NPDC006303 | reverse complement strand
GGCCGCCGCCCCGATAGCCAGCCAAATCTTTTCTCGACGGGCCCCGGTGTCAAGGACCGCGAAGCGGCCGGCGAAGCCGGCGGCCGAAGGCCGTCCTTTACTCCGGGGACCGTCGAGAAGACCCTCAAAGAACGGGTCGGCGGCCCACCCCAACCCCGAAGAAACAGTCCGTGTACGCCCAAGACCCCTACCCGCCCGTAACCTCCCCCACCCACGGACGTTGTGTCTCAGATAACCGAATCCCCCAGGAGGTCCCACGATGCGTCGTGCGGCAGCAGTCACCGTCGCCATGCTCTTCGTCTTCTCACTCAGCGCAGCCGCTCCAGCAGTGAGCGCGAGCGCGACACCAGAGCTGCGGGACGTGATGGTCGTGGGCAACAACTGGGACGGGACGGCTTCGATCGTCGATGCCCGCAGCTTCGAGGTGCTGCGCAAGGACATCGACCTGGTGCCGGACAAGGACGAGGAGATCGCCGCGATCCATCAGGATCCCGAGCGGCTGGCGATGTACTACCTCGTCCGCTACGGCCCCGGCGAAGGCAACGACCAGCTTGTGGACGACATGTTCACCACCCGGGACGGCAAGCTGCTGGCGGTCTCACGCCCCAGCCTGGCCGACGTGGTCTGGATCGACATCGAGAAGGCGCTCGCGGGCTCGCCGGACCCCGTCGTGGTCGAGCAGCAGATGGACGGCCACCGCACCGACCACATGGGCCTCTCCCCCGACGGCACGAAGCTGCTGGTCTCGGACTCGACCTCGCGCTCGGTGCACGAGTACTGGATGGGCGGAGCGGGCGACCCGCGGACGGGTGAGCGGCTGCGTACGTTCGAGTCGGGCGAGACGCCCCACGAGAACAACTACTCCAAGGACGGCTCGCGCATCTTCCACGCCTCCATCGGCCGCGTCTACCTGCCCGGCGACCAGAAGGAGATCTCCCTCGACTCGCTGCCGCTGATCAATCTCGACCAGCTCGGCCTCGGCACCATCCCCGGCACCGACCTCCTCCCGCCGATCAAGATCGGCCCGATCCACGACGCGATCAAGGGCGACCGCTGGTTCGAGATCGTCGACGAGTCCAGCTTCGAGGTCTCCCAGCGCTGGGAGATGGGCAAGGAGCTGGAGGAGGCCGGCTACCCCTCGATCTCCTCAGCCGTACGTCCCATGGCGGTCGCGCCCGGTGAGCGGTTCATCTACTTCCAGATGTCGTTCCTGCACGGCCTGGTCGAGTTCGACACCCAGGCGGCCGACATCGACGGAAAGGTCGGCTACTCCACCGGCTCCGTCGAGGAGCCCCGCACCGGCGCCGTCACCCGAGTCATCCAGCTCCCCAAGCGCACCCCGCTGCCGCGCGAGCTCTATGTCAACGACTCCGCCCACCACGGCCTCTCGATCGATTCCAAGGGCGAGACCCTGTGTGCGGCGGGCACGATGGACGACTACGTCGCGATGGTCGACCGCTCCAGCGGCGAGCACACCATCCTCGACGAGGAGACCACCGGCCACTTCTACGGCAAGCCCTACTGGACCACCGAAGGCATCGGCAGTACCTGCTGGGCATCGCTGTCCGACGCCGACGCGGTCGCCGTGATCGACTTCCGCACCGGCAAGGAGCTCGCCTACCTCGACGTCGGCAACCACCCCCAGCGCGTACGCCACGGGCAGATCCCGAGCTCTCTGCTGAGCTAGCCGCCCGCGCCGGGGCGCAGATTCCCGCCATGGCGGGAATCTGCGCCAGGCCAGCCTGTCCCGGCGACGGGGCTGTGCGGTAGCCGGGCAGCGACCAAAGTGTGCGATAACGCGGCGGGCTATCCGGTGGAGAGAAGCAGAATCCCGCCATGGCGGGATTCTGCCGCGCGGGCGACCGTCAGCGAACAGCCGCGCCGGCGCCGGAGAGCGCCTGCTTGACCTCGCCGATCCGCACCTTGCCGAAGTGGAAGATCGTGGCCGCGAGGACGGCGTCGGCGCCGGCGTCGACCGCGGGCGGGAAGTGGTCGGCCTTACCGGCGCCACCGGAGGCGATGACCGGGACGGTCACCTCGCTGCGTACGGCCTTGATCAGGTCGATGTCGAAGCCGTCCTCGGTGCCGTCGGCGTCCATCGCGTTGAGCAGGATCTCGCCGGCGCCGAGCTCGACGGCCTTCGCCGCCCATTCGATCGCATCCAGACCCGCTGACTTGCGACCGCCATGCGTGGTGACCTCGAAACCGGAGTCGGTCGCCGGCGCCCGCCGGGCATCGACGGAGAGCACGAGCACCTGGTTACCGAACCGGTCGGCGATCTCGGCGATCAGCTCGGGGCGGTCGATGGCCGCGGTGTTGACGGCGATCTTGTCCGCGCCGGCACGAAGCATCCGGTCCACGTCGTCGACGCTGCGGATCCCGCCGCCGACCGTGAGCGGGATGAAGACCTGCTCAGCGGTGCGGGTGACGATCTCGAGCGTCGTCGCCCGCCCCTCGTGGGAGGCGGAGATGTCGAGGAAGGTGAGCTCGTCGGCGCCTTCCTTGTCGTACGTCGCGGCCAGCTCCACCGGGTCGCCGGCGTCGCGCAGCTCCTTGAAGTTGATCCCCTTGACGACGCGACCGGCGTCGACGTCGAGGCAGGGAATGACACGTACCGCCAAACTCATGACAGGTCTCCACGCGGCCGGCCGAGCGTGAGGTCGAGCGCCTCGGCGAGGTCCAGGGAACCGGTGTAGAGAGCCGTGCCGGCGATCGCACCCTCCACGCCGACCTCGACCAGACCCATGAGGGCCTCGATGTCGTCGATGGTGGTCACTCCCCCGCTCGCCACGACCGGGCGATCGGTGGCCTCGCAGACCGCGCGCAGCAGGTCGAGGTTGGGGCCCTGGAGCATGCCGTCCTTGTTGACGTCGGTGACGACGTAGCGCGCGCAGCCCTCGGAGTCGAGGCGGGTGAGCGTCTCGTAGAGGTCGCCGCCGTCCTTGGTCCAGCCACGCGCGGCGAGGGTTCGGCCGCGTACGTCCAGACCCACCGCGACCCGGTCGCCGTAGGTCGCGATCGCCTGCCTGGTCCACTCCGGGTTCTCCAGCGCGGCGGTGCCGACGTTGACGCGGCGGCAGCCGGTCGCCATCGCGGCCTCGAGCGACTCGTCGTCGCGGATCCCACCGCTCATCTCGACCTTGATGTCGAGCTTGCCGACGATCCCGGCGAGGATCTCGCGGTTGTTGCCGTGACCGAAGGCGGCGTCGAGGTCGACCAGATGGATCCACTCGGCCCCGGTCTCCTGCCACCGCAGCGCGGCCTCGTAGGGATCGCCGAACCGCTTCTCCGACCCGTCCACGCCCTGGACAAGCTGCACCGCCTGCCCGCCCTTCACATCGACGGCCGGCAGGAGCTCGAGGTAGTCACCCATGAGGACGATCCTATGTTCTGTACGCCTCCACTCCTGCCCCGCCGTCCTGCTGCGAGACGGTTCCTCCATCAAGGTATGCAGACGAAGGAACACATCCCTCCCGGAGTTCCGCGCGGGAAGCGGCCCTTCGGCTGCATACCTCGACCAAGGAACACATCTAGCAAGGCGCCAGCAGCTCGAACTCGTACGCATCCAAGTCGGTCATCCTCGCCCACCGCCCGTCACCGTACGTCTCGGCGACGACCGTGGCGCCGAGCCCGACGAGGCGCTGGATCTCATCAGCAGGGCTGGTGTCCTCGGGCGCGATCAGGTCGAAGCGGAACCGGTCCCGCGGCCCACGCGGCACCGGTGGCGGCCCGCCCCAGGCGACCTTGGCACTGCCCGACGGGGTCGCGACCGCGGTCTCGCCGTCCTGGTCCCAGACCAGCGGCCAGCCGAGCGCGGCGCTCCAGAAGGTCCCGTTCTCCCGCGACCCGTCCGCGGCCACCTCGCCCAAGAAGCCCGTCCCCTCCAGCCAACGGTTGCCGGCCGGGATCACGCACAGCTCGTTGCCCTCCGGGTCGCCGAGCACGATGTGGTCCTCGTCCGGCCGCTGGCCGACATCGAGGTGGGTGGCCCCGAGGCCGATCAGCCGGTCGACGGTGCGCTGCTGGTCATCGGGCAGGCTGCTGGTCAGATGGAGATGGTGCGGATTGGCCAGCGTCTTCGGCGCCTTCGTTGGCATGAACCGGATCCGGAGGTCGTCCTCCGTGCGTGGCAGCAGCCGGATCTCATCGCCATTCGTCTCGGTCTCCCGGCGCAGCACCGCTGCCCAGAATCCCGCGACCTTCTCCGGGTCGTTGGCATCGATACAGATCCCGAACCGCCGAGGTGTCATGTCCGGCAACCTAGGTCGCGCCGCGATCGGTACGCAATCTGTTTCGGAGCAGCTCCGACCGGATCAGTCCATGTCCGCAGGGCGCGCGGCCAGGGTCATCAGGTTGGCCAACCCCTTCTCCATGTCGGGCGCAATGGCCTTCTCCATCGGGTAGACCTTGGCCATCAGGCCCATCACGCCACCCACCGATCCGGCATGGGTCCACATCAGCTGGGTGCCGTCGGCGACGGTGGCGAGGTCGAAGCTCACCGTGCTCCGGCTCTTGAACGGCTTGAGGAACTCCAGCGCGACCTCGATGTGCTCGGGGCTCGACTCGGTGATCTCCATCGCGCCGGCCCCCGCGCGCTTGTTGCCCGACCACGCATAGCGCGCCCCGACACCGGATTCTGCGCCCGAGTAGGTCCGCGACATGTCCGGGTCAAGTCCCTCCCATGGCGACCAGGCCGGCCATTGATGGAAGTCGTCGAGCAGCGCGTGCGCGCGCCCGACGTCGCACGGCAGGACCGCTGACCTGGAGACCTCGTAGTCGGTCATGTACCGACACTACCTCCGGCGGCGACGAGCTCGAGGACATCGTCGGTGCTGCGTACGTCGCCGAAGGTGCGATAGATGGTCGTCAGCGTCGCGTTGTGGGACTCGTCGTCGCGACCGGCGGTGGCGTCGCCGACCAGGATCGTGCGATATCCCAGCGTTGCCGCGTCCCGCGCCGTGCCGGCGACGCAGACCTCGGTGAGCGTGCCGGTGACGACAACGGTCTCGACGTCACGCTCCCGAAGCTGGTCGTGCAGCGTCGAGCTACCAGGGAAGAGCGCGCTCGTCGCGGTCTTCTCGGCGAGCAGGTCACCCTCGTGCGCCTCCAGACCAGGCCCGAGCCGCCCCTCGATCGGCCCCGCGCCACCGCTGCGCCGGAACATCTCGGCGACCTCCTCCCCGCGGAACTCCCGCGCCCAGGTCGTCGGTCCGGGGTCTCCCGGCACAACCCATGCGACGATGCCGCCTGCCTCACGGAGGACATCCGCCAGCAGACGTACGTTCGGGGTGATCGCGTAGCACGTCTCGTTCGCCTCGTAGAAGAACGGCACGAGGTCGACGACGACCAGCGCGGTCCTGGCTGGGTCGAGGCTCTGATATGCGTAGCGCCGTCCCCGCCGAGTCTCGTGTCGCGCGTACTCCCGCTCGGGGATCGCCCACCTGTGCACGCTCGGCGCCACCACTCAGGCGCTCTCGGGGTTCACGCCGACCGAGCCGTCGATGGTCTCGCGGAGGATGTCGGCGTGGCCGGCGTGACGGGTGGCGTCGCAGAGGCGGGCGGCCATGATGTTGAAGAGCATGACGTCCTCGTCCCACCACGGCACGTGGCCGGGAGCGTCGATCGGGAGCGCCTCGATGGTGGCGTCCACGTGGGACCAGACGCGGTCGGCGAGGTCGAGGACATCGCTCCGGCTCTCGTGATCCGTCGCCCGGTGGGTGGCATCCCACCACCCGGCGGTGTCCCACGGCGGGAGATCGAGCGGCGGCGTACGGCCGAAGACCTCGCCGAAGTAGCGGGCGTCGGAGAGGGCGTTGTGCTTGACCAGCCCGAGCAGGTTGGTGCCCGTCGGCGTCATCGGTCGGCGGACGTCGTGCTCGGAGAGTCCCTCGACCTTCCACACCAGCGCCTCCCGGACGCTGCGGAGCTTGTCGTGCAGATGCGCCTTCGCGAAGTCGTCGATCACGACGCTCAGCCCTCCGCTGCGCGCTTGCCGTAGGTGCCGCTGGTGAGGGTGGCGTACGAGCGGCGGACGATCTCCTCGAGAACGCTCAGATCGACCGCGTCGACGTCCTTGAGATAGAGGCAGCCGACGCCGTGGGTGTGTGGGCCGAGGCGGGCGAGGAGATCTTCGTGGGCCGAGATGCCGTCGTTGAGGTAGACGACCGAGGCGGACTTGCGGGGCGAGAAGCCCGCGGCCGGAGCATCGCCTTCGGTGCCGCTGGCGTACTTGTAGTGGTACTCGCCGAAACCCACGATCGCGGACCCGAACATCCGGGGCTCCACCCCTGTGGCGCGCCGCATCAGCTCCAGCAGCGTGACGGCGTCCCGACGGCGACCGGGAGGCTCGACAGCCTCTATGAAACCCACCGGATCGGCGTCGGTCCAGGTCGTCTTGGCTGCCATCCGGCCACTTTAGCGGCGGAACAGCAGCGTGTAGACCACAGGCGCGACCAGCACCGATGCGATGGCCGAGAAGGTCACCGTGCCGACATCCTCGGTGACGAGGTAGACGAGCGCATTGAGGAGGAGCAGGACGACGATCAGGATCCGTACGTTGCGCCGCCGGCGCTCCGCGAGCGCACTGACCGGCCGGGAGCGGCGAGCCGGAACCCAAGCAGTCAACCGTTCACGCCGCGCTCGACGCGCCGAGGAGCGGGCCGCGCGGGCGGCCTGCTGCTCGGCGGCCTCGGCGGCCAGCCGCTCACGCTCGGCACGGGCCTTCGCCCGGGCTCCGGTCTGGGCCACCTACGCCGCCTTCAAGGAGGACACCCAGTTGCGCAGGACCGCGGCGCCGGCGTCGCCGGACTTCTCCGGGTGGAACTGGGTAGCGGTCAGCGGGCCGTTCTCGACGGCGGCCACGAACCGGTCGCCGCCGTGCTCGGCCCAGGTGACCAGCGGCGCGACGGTGCGGTCGTTGGTGACCAGGGTCCAGTCGCGTACGCCGTAGGAGTGCACGAAGTAGAACCGTTCCTTCTCGACACCCGCGAACAGGGACGTCCCGGACGGCGCGTCGAGCGTGTTCCAGCCCATGTGGGGCACGATCGGCGCCTGGAGGCGCTCGACGACGCCGGGCCACTCACCGCAGCCCTCGGTCTCGACACCGTGCTCGATGCCGGTCTCGAAGAGGATCTGCATGCCGACGCAGATCCCCATGACCGGACGGCCGCCGGCGAGACGCCGGGCGATGATCCGCTCGCCGCGGATCGCGCGCAGGCCCTTCATGCAGGCCTCGAAAGCCCCCACACCGGGCACCAGCAGACCGTCGGCCGCCATCGCGGCGTCGAGGTCACCGGTCAGCTCGACCGAGGCACCGGCGCGCTCGACGGCGCGGACGGCGGAGCGTACATTTCCGGAGCCGTAGTCCAGGACGACGACGGAGGGTGCACTCACAGCACCACGTCCGTAGCGCAAGCGCCAGAATACGAACGCGGCGCTGTATTGACACGATTGTTCACTCGCTGACGCTCGCTCACAGTGCGCCCTTCGTCGACGGGATCCCGGTCTCGCGCGGGTCGTAGGCGACCGCGTCGCGGAACGCGCGCGCGAACGCCTTGAACTGCGTCTCCACGATGTGGTGCGGCTCGCGCCCGGCGAGCACGTTGACGTGCATCGTCAGGTGAGCGTGGTGGGCGATGGAGTCGAAGATGTGCTGGGTCAGGGAGCCGAGGTAGGGCACACCCGAGCCGCCGAGCAGCACGTACTGCTGGCCCTCCGGCTCGCCGGTGTGGACCGAGTACGGCCGGCCGGAGACGTCCACGACGCAGCGTACGAGCGCCTCGTCGAGCGGGACGGTCGCGTCGCCGTAGCGACGGATGCCCTTCTTGTCACCGAGCGCCTGGCGAAGCGCCTGGCCGAGGACGATCGCGGTGTCCTCGACGGTGTGGTGGGCGTCGATGTGTACGTCGCCCTCGGAGTGCACGGTCAGGTCGACGAGGGAGTGCCGCCCGAAGGCGGTCAGCATGTGGTCGTAGAAGCCGACGCCCGTCGAGACGTCCACCCGTCCGGTGCCGTCGAGGTTCACCTCGACGACGACCTTCGACTCCGAGGTCTCCCGCTCGATCCGGGCAGTCCGTGCCGAACTCATACGCGTGCTCCGTTCACATCGGTCAAAGCTTGCTTGAAAGCGGTCATCTCGTCGGGTGTCCCGACCGAGACCCGCAGCCATCCGTCGGGCCCGGTCTCGCGGATCAGCACTCCGCGGTCGAGGAGCCCCTGCCAGACGGCGTGCCGATCGGCGTAACGCCCGAAGAGGACGAAGTTGGCGTCCGAGTCGGCGACCTCGAGCCCCTGCTCACGCAGCCACTCGACCAGCGTGTCCCGCTCCTCGCGAAGATCGGCCACGTAGCCCAGCAGCTCCGGCGCGTGCCGCAGGGCCGCGCTCGCCGCCGCCTGGGTCACCGCGGAGAGGTGGTAGGGCAGGCGTACGACGCGGATCGCGTCACAGATCGCCGGGTCGGCCGCCAGGTAGCCGAGCCGCAGCCCGGCCCCGGCGAACGCCTTCGACATCGTGCGGGTGACGACCAGGTTGCGGTGCTCGGAGAGCAGCTCGAGCGCCGAGGGCACCCCGGCCCGCCGGAACTCGCCGTAGGCCTCGTCGACCACGACGATGCCGCCGTCGCCGACGGCCTCGCACAGCACGGTGACCGCCTCCGGCGGCAGCGCGGTGCCGGTGGGGTTGTTGGGGCTCGGCAGCAGTACGACGTGGGGCCGGGTCTCCTCGACCAGCGCCCGCGCCTTCTCCAGGTCGATCGCGAAGTCGCTCTCGCGGTGTCCGACGACCCACTCGGTGTTGGTGTCGCGGGCGTACTCCGGATACATCGAGTAGGTCGGCGCGAAGCTGATCGCGGTGCGCCCCGGACCACCGAAGGCCTGCAGCAGCTGCAGCATCACCTCGTTGGACCCGTTGGCCGCCCACACCTGCTCCGGCGCGATCTGCGCCTCCACATCCGAGGAGAGGTACGCAGCCAGCCCCTCCCGCAGCGCGACGAACTCGCGGTCCGGGTAGCGGTTGAGCGTGCGCGCCGCCTCGCCGACGCTGGCCGCGATGTCGGCGACCGTCTCGGCGGAGGGCTGGTAAGGGTTCTCGTTGACGTTGAGCTGGACCGGGACGTCCAGCTGCGGAGCGCCGTAGGGCTCGATCCCGGCGAGCTCGGCACGGATCGGGGGCCAGCTCATGAGGAGAACCTCACCGACACGGCCGCGCCGTGGCCCGGCAGGTCCTCGGCCTCGGCGAGCGTGACCACGTGGTCCTTGACCGCGGCCAGCCCCTCGCGGGAGTAGTCGACGACGTGGATCGACTTGGTGAAGGCTCGCACCGAGAGACCCGAGGAGTGGCAGGCGCAGCCGCCGGTGGGCAGCACGTGGTTGGACCCGGCGCAGTAGTCGCCCAGGGACACCGGAGCGTAGGAGCCGACGAAGATCGCGCCGGCGTTGCGGATCCGGCCGGCGACCCGGGCGGCGTCGGGGGTGTGGATCTCGAGGTGCTCGGCGGCGTACGCGTTCACGACGTCGACGCCCTGGTCGATGTCATCGACGAGCACGATGCCCGACTGCGCGCCGGTCAGCGACGTACGGATCCTCTCGACGTGCTTGGTCGCGGCGACCTGCTTGTCGAGCTCGGCCTCCACGTCGGCGGCGAGCGTCTCGGAGTCGGTGACCAGCACCGAGGCGGCCAGCGGGTCGTGCTCGGCCTGGGAGATCAGGTCGGCGGCGACGTAGGCGGCCTCGGCGGTCTCGTCGGCGAGGATCGCGATCTCGGTCGGGCCCGCCTCGGAGTCGATCCCGACCTGGCCCTTGAGCAGGCGCTTCGCGGTGACGACGTAGATGTTGCCGGGGCCGGTGACCATGTCGACGCGCTCGCACGGATCGACGCCGTAGGCGAACATCGCGATCGCTTGGGCGCCGCCGACGGCGTAGACCTCATCGACGCCCAGCAGCGCGCACGCGGCCAGGATGGTGGGCTGCGGAAGCCCACCGAACTCTTTCTGCGGCGGCGAGGCCAGCGCGATCGAGGGCACCCCGGCGACCTGCGCCGGAACGACGTTCATCAGCACCGAGGAGACCAGCGGAGCCAGACCACCGGGCACATAGAGCCCCACGCGCCCCACCGGCACCTTGCGGTGCGTCACCCGGGCGCCGGGCGCCAGGTCGGTGACCGCGTCCTGCTCGAGCTCGGCGGCACAGGTCGTACGCAGCCGCGCGATCGACTCCTCGAGCCCGGCCCGGATCGCCGGGTCGAGCTCGTCGAGCGCCTTGGTCAGCGCCGCGGCCGGGACCCGGATGTCGTCGACGCGGACGCCGTCGAACTTCTCGGAGAACTCGGCGATCGCCTCCCGGCCGCGCTCGCGGACGGCGTCGATGATCGGCTGCACCGCATGAGTGGCCGCCTCGATGTCGAACTCGGCACGCGGAACGGCGGCGCGGTAGTCGATGGTCGAAGCGGCGCCTCTGTCGGCACCCCTCAGGTCGATGCGGCGGATCATGCCTCAAGTCTACGAGTGGGCGGCCTCCGGAGCCGATCTGCCGACGCCACGTGGACGCCGCCCGACACGCGGCGGAGAGACGCATATGGCGCCCCGATCCGGGTACTCGGAGATCCGACCCACCAAAGGAGGATCGTCATGGCACTGACACGACCGTTCCACCGACAACACCAGCAAGCAGACGAGAACCAGCCCGGCGTCGACGAGAACCACGCCTCGACCCGCGACTACCACCCCGGTGGTCCGGCGGTCGTCGGCCACGACGACCGCGTCGAGCGCCCGCACAACGCCGAGGGCGAGGCCGGCCCCCTGCGCGCGGGCGACGCCGTCGAGCACCATCGCCACGCCGAGGAGGGCCGACGTGCCGCTCTCCACGACACCTACGGAGGCATGAACTGGGGCGCCTGCTTCTTCGGCTGGCTGGTCGCCATCGGAGTCACCGTTCTTCTCGGGGCGATCATCAGCGCCGTCGCCTCGGCGATCGGAGCCAACCAGAACTGGACCCAGACGGACCTGGAGGAGATGTCCGGCACGGTCGGTATCGCGGCGGCGATCACGCTCGCCGTGGTGATGTTCGTCGGCTACTACGCCGGCGGGTACGTCGCCGGCCGGATGTCCCGCTTCGACGCCCGCCGACAGGGCCTGGGCGTCTGGATCGTTGCGATCGTGGCGATGATCATCGCTGCCATCGCAGGCACCCTGTTCGGCACCAGCTACGACATCATGCGGCAGGTCGACCTGCCCAGCGTGGGGCTGAGCACCGACCAGCTCAGCTGGGGCGCCGTGATCACCGGCATCGCACTCCTGGCCGTGATGCTCGTCGGGGCACTCGTCGGCGCCGCCGCCGGTCAGCGCTACCACACCAAGATCGACCGGGCGGTCTACGACGACTGACGACTCGGGTCGGCAGCTGAAACAACACGGGGGTTCGCGGGCGCACACGCCCGCGGCCCCCATAGGTTGGTGCCCGTGAACGAGCGCCAGCGACTACCCATGTTCCCGCTCAACGCGGTCCTGTTTCCCGGCGTGACCCTGCCGCTGCGCGTCTTCGAGGACCGCTACCGCGCGATGGTGCACCACCTGCTCCGCCAGGAAGAGGAGGACCGCCACTTCGGCTCGGTCGCGATCCGCGAGGGCTACGAGGTCGGCGAGACCGGCGCGCAGTCGCTCTACCGCGTCGGGGTGAAGCTGCTGATCACCGAGGTGGAGCGGCACGACGACGGCTCCTTCGACCTCGAGGTGCTCGCGGTCGACCGGATCCGGATGGACAGCCTGGTCAGCTCGGGCGACTTCCCCCTCGCCGACATCGAGGACCTCCCCGAGGATCACGTCGCGGTCCCGCACGCCATCGTCGACACCGCACGAGCGACCTTCACCGCCTACCGAGCCGCGCTGCTGGAGTTCCGCGACGACCCGTTCTCCGGCTCGCTCCCGAAGGACCCGGAGTTCCTCTCCTGGACCATCTCGGCCACCACTCCCCTGCCCATGCCCGACCGGCAGGCGCTCCTGGAGGCACCCGACGCCGGCGTACGCCTCGGCATGGCCACCGACCTGCTCCGCTCCGAGCTCAAGGCGATGAACGTCATCCCCTCGTTGCCCGCGACCGAGGTCGCCCGCACGAAGTGGTCCCCCAACTGATGCCGAAGAAACAGGGCGGGAAGCAGTCCGGGAAGCGAGCCGGCGGAGGAACCCCGGCGACCGTCGCCCTCACCCAGGCCGGCATCGACTACACCCTGCACCCGTACGAGCACGATCCGCGCGCCGAGTCCTACGGCCTGGAGGCCGCCGAGGCCCTCGGCGTCGAGCCGAAGCAGGTCTTCAAGACGCTGATGGCCGCCCTGGACGGGAAGCTCGTCGTCGGCATCGTGCCCGTCACCGGCCAGCTCGATCTCAAGGCGCTGGCCCGCGCGCTGGGTGGCTCGAAGGCGCAGATGGCCGAGGTGACCGCCGCCGAGCGTGCGACCGGCTACGTCGCCGGCGGAATCTCCCCCGTCGGCCAGAAGCGTCCCCACCCGACCGTCCTGGACGAGTCCGCCACGACGTACGACTCGATCTACGTCTCCGGCGGCCGCCGCGGCCTGGACATCGAGCTCTCCCCCGCCGACCTGATCAAGATCACGGACGCCACCACGGCCCCCATCGCCAGATGACCCCCGAGTCGGCGCGAACTGACCAAAACCCACGCCGAGTCGGCTCGTCATGACGAGCCGACTCGGCGACGGATCCTGTCAGTTCGAGCCGACTCGGCTCGGCAGGTCAGTCGACGGTGATGCGAGCCAGGGCTCGCGAGGTGTCGCCGTCCAGGTAGGCGCTGAAGCCGAGCTGGCCGAGCGCCTCGATGTCGTCGGCGACCTCGGGAGCCTCGGCCGCCACTAGGTCGTCGAGACCGTCGAAGTCGACGTAGACCACCCCGGAGGAGTCCTCGGCGTTGGGGACCGCGTTCTTGAACTTGTCGGTCTCTGCCAGACCACCGTCGGCGAGCAGGTCCTTGCTGTAGTCGCCCGTCCCGACGGAGGTCACCTCGCCCTCGCTGTCGACGCTGACGATGCCCTGAGCACCGAAGCCCGCGGCGAGGTCGCCGACGAACTTCTCGACATCGGCAGAGTCGGCACCGTCGAGCTTGATCCCGATGTCCAGGGAGTCCGGAGCACTCAGGTCGATCTCGCCGGCAGCGATCGCGAAGCTGTCTCCGAGGAGCTTCTCTAGGTCACCGGGCGCCATCCCGAGCATCTGCGTGAACTGGTCCTCCGCGCCGCTCCCGGCCAGGCCGGTCGTGAGCCAGCCGTCGGCCGGGTTGGCCGCGATCACCGCGGTGGTGTCCTTCGGCAGGGTGCCGGCGATGGTGCCGGCCTCCATGGACTCGGCCTGCTCACCCACCGTCGAGGCGGCCTCGAGCTCGAAGGCGTTCTCGTCGGCACGTACGGTGAAGGCCCCGCCACCGAAGTCCTTCATCGCCGACCGGATCGTGTCGGCCAGGGCGGCCGGGTCGGGCATCGGCGCGATCCCACCCATCGGGTTCTCGGCGAGCTCTCCCTCGGCCTCGTCGAACACGCCGTTCTCAGCCGCGTCGGCGATCGCGTCGGGCAGCTCCTTGGCGGCGTACGCCGTGATGAACCCGGTGCCGCCGACGTCACCGGTCCACTTCTCGAAGCCGGCGTCCTCGGCCAGGGTGCCAGCCTCCACCGCCTTCTCGATCGCGGCCAGATCGTCGTCGGTCTCCGCGATGAGCGCCCAACCATCAGAGACCGCCCACGCGGACTCCGAGCCGCCGCACTCGGCGAGCTTGGGAAGGCCGGCCTCGGCATCGGACTCGTCGGTGACCTGGAGGGCGAACGCGAGCACCGGCTCCGCGTCCGTGGGGACTGCGCCGACCGCGGCCTTGTAGCCGATCCACGGCTCGACGTCCGCGGCGAAGTCGAGCTCGTCACAGGCGTTCGTGAACAGCATCTCGCGCGGGTCCTCGCCCTGCTTCAGGCCGAGCTCCTTCTCGAGCGAAGGCAGCTTTCGCAGCGTCGGCAGGGCGTCCTTGGCCTCGGTCAGGTCGATCTCGGCGTAAGCGACGGTCGAGGCGGGGAACGCCTCTGCCGGGGAGCTCCCGGCGTTGCTCAGTGCGACCGCGGTGACGGTGCCGGCGGTCGCCAGCACAGCGACGCCGACGACAGCTGCCGCGCCGATGATCAGCGGCTTCCTGCTCTTTCCAGCAGGGTCCCCGCCGAGGTCGAGGATCTCTGTCGCCTCCGGTCCAGACGGGTTCTGACCGGGCGTGTTCTCTGACATCAGTGACTTTCAGGTTCTGTCGGTCAGCACTGTGCCAACCGTCCAACCTGTTGAATCTACGCCGACCAACGGCGGCTGTCCGCCGAATTTACCTTTCGGTCGCGGCCTGCTGCCCCTCGAGCTCGTGATCCGCGGGAGGGTGCGGCGCCCACATCAAGAAGATGACCATGAGCGCCAGCATCGCCGAGCCCGGGACGAGGAGGACCAGCCACGGCGAGGCCAGCTGGAAGCTGTCCTCCAGCACGGTGCCGTCGGCGGCACCCTTGGCGAGACCATTGGGGTCCTCGGGCGAGAGCAGCGAGGTGATCAGCAGCATCAGGCCGCCACCGATCGCACCGCCGACCATCAGCGCACCGAGGGTGACCAGCTCGGAGCGGTTGAGCCAGACTGCGGCCGCGATGCCGACCAGCAGGCCGAGCACGATCGCGCAGACCGAGAACCACGCTGTCGCGGCGAAGACGCCCTGATCGATGTTCTGCCCGATGGCGGGCGGGTCGATCGAGATGAGCCCGCGGTACCACTTGTCCTCGAGCACCATCCCGGTCGGCGGCGTCCACAACGTCGCCGCCGCGAGACCAGCCACGAGGCCGCCGGCGATGAAGGCGGCCACGATGATGGCCACCTGGACCAGCACCGGACGGGACAGGTCGGGGCGGGCGGAGCGGTGGCCGGTCGCGTAGAGACTGGGCGGCGGCGGCACGATCAGATTGTCAGGCATCCTGGTCCGAGGAGTTGTTTGAGGTCGGCGAACAGCTCGGGAGTCGGTGCCACCCGCAGCCGGTCATCGAGCTTCATGACCCGGGTCGCGTCCCGTGTCATCAACCGTAGCCTGACCTCGGCTACTCCGGGATAGGTGGTCAGTACGTCACGCAGCGACGCGATCACCTGCGGCGTGCACCGCGTCGAGGGCAGCGAGATCACCACCGGTCCCCCGGCGGCACCCGGGCCGCCGGTCAGGTCGGGGACGGTGACCTCCTGGCCACGCAGCTCGGGCTGGTCCTTGTCGCGGGAGAGCTGGCCCTTGACCCGGATGATCGAGTCCTCGACCAGATGCGGCGCGGCCAGCTGGTAGGACGACGGGAAGAGCAGCACCTCGACCGAGCCCTCGAGGTCCTCCAGGGTCACCGTCGCCCAGGCGTCGCCCTTCTTGGTGATGCGCCGGTTGACGTTGGTGACCAGTCCGGAGACCGTGACGGTGGTGTTGTGGGGTCGCGTCTCGTCGGTCATCAGCTGACCGATGGTGCAGTCGGTGCCGTTGGCGAGGACGTGCTCCAGGCCCATCAGCGGGTGGTCGGAGACGTAGAGACCCAGCATCTCCCGCTCATGGCCGAGCAGGGTCATCTTGTCCCACTCGTCCATGTCGGGGATGGCCACCGAGACGCCGAAGCCGTCGCCGCCGTCCTCGTCGAGGCCGCCGAAGAGCGAGTCCTGGCCGATCGCCTCGTTGCGCTTGATGTCGATGTACTGGTCCACGGCGGTCTCATGGATCGCCACCAGCGCGCGGCGGCGGTGCTTCATGTCGTCGAAGGCACCGGCCTTGATCAGCGACTCGATCACGCGCTTGTTGCAGGCCCGCTCGGGCACCTTGGAGAGATAGTCGTTGAAGTCCTCGAAGCGCCCCTTGGAGGTGCGGGCCTCGACGATGCCGTCGACCACCTGGGCGCCGACGTTGCGCACGGCGGTCAGGCCGAAGCGGATGTCGCTGCCGACCGCGGTGAAGTCGTGGGCGGACTCGTTGACGTCGGGCGGCAGCACCGCGATCTTCATCCGGCGACACTCGTTGAGGTAGATCGCCATCTTGTCCTTGTCGTTCTTGACCGAGGTCAAGAGCGCGGCCATGTATTCGGTCGGGTAGTTGGCCTTGAGGTAGGCGGTCCAGTAGGTGACCACGCCGTAGGCCGCCGAGTGCGACTTGTTGAAGGCGTAGTCGGAGAACGGCAGCAGGATCTCCCAGATCGTGTCGATCGCCTTCTGGGAGTAGCCGCGCTCGAGCATGCCGGCCTGGAAGCCGGCGTACTGCTTGTCGAGCTCGGCCTTCTTCTTCTTGCCCATCGCGCGGCGCAGGTTGTCGGCCTGTCCGAGCGAGAACCCGGCCAGGACCTGGGCGATCGACATCACCTGCTCCTGATAGACGATCAGGCCGTACGTCTCCCCCAGCACCTCGGCGAGCGGCTTCTCGAGCTCGGGGTGGATCGGCACGATCGGCTCGCGGCCGTTCTTGCGGTGGGCGTACTTGTTGTGGGAGTCGGCACCCATCGGGCCGGGTCGGTAGAGCGCGGAGACCGCGGTGATGTCGGCGAACCGGTCGGGGAGCATCGAGCGCAGCAGCGCCCGCATGCCACCACCATCGAGCTGGAAGACGCCGAGCGTGTCGCCGCGCTGCATCAGCTCATAGGTCGGCTTGTCGTCGAAGGGGACCTCCTCGAGCACCAGGTCGATGTCGCGGTTGGCGCGGATGTTGCCGAGCGCGTCCTCGAGGGTGTGGAGGTTGGAGAGGCCCAGGAAGTCCATCTTGACCAGGCCGAGCGCCTCGCAGGTCGGATACTCGAACTGCGTGACGACCTGGCCGTCCTGCTTGGGCTCCATCAGCGGGACGATGTCGATGATCGGCTCAGAGGCCATGATCACGCCCGCGGCGTGGATGCCGGTCTGCCGGATCTGGCCCTCGAGACCGAGCGCGGTCTCGTAGATCTTGCGGACGTCGGGGTCGGTGTCGTGCAGAGCCCGGAAGTCGCCACCCTCGCCGTAGCGCTTGTGGTCGGGGTTGAACAGCTCCTTGAGCGGAACGCCCTTGCCCATCACGTCGGGCGGCAGCGCCTTGGTGATCCGGTCGCCGATCGCGAAGCCGTGGTCGAGGATGCGGGCGGCGTCCTTGATCGCCTGCTTGGCCTTGATCCGGCCGAAGGTGGCGATCTGGGCGACCTTCTCCGCGCCGTACTTCTCGGTGACGTACTTGATCGTCTCGCCGCGGCGATGGTCGTCGAAGTCGATGTCGAAGTCGGGCATCGAGGGACGCTCGGGGTTGAGGAACCGCTCGAAGAAGAGTCCGTGCTCGAGCGGGTCGAGATCGGTGATCCGCAGCGCGTACGCCACGATCGAGCCGGCACCGGAACCACGGCCCGGTCCGATCCGGATGCCGTTGTCCTTGGACCACTGGATGAAGTCGGCGACCACCAGGAAGTAGCCCGGGTAGCCCTTCTGCAGGATGACGTCGATCTCGAACTCGACGCGGTCCCGGACCTCTTGGGTCGTCTTCTCGCCCGGGTAGCGCAGCTCGATGCCGCGCCAGGTCTCCTTGCGCAGCCACGACTCCTCGGTCTCGCCCTCGGGGATGTCGGCGAGCGCCATGTAGCCACCGGTCGACTCGGTGAACTGCACGTCGCAGCGCTCGGCGATCAGCAGGGTGTTGTCGCAGGCCTCGATCAGGTCCTGCCGGCCCCACAGCTCGCGCATCTCGGCGGCGGTCTTGATGTAGTAGCCGCTGCCCTCGAACGCGAACCGCTTGCCGCCCTTGGAGTAGGGCGGCTCGGTCATCCGGCTGCCCGACTGGACGCACAGCAGCGCCTCGTGGGCGGCGGCGTCCTCGGGGTTGTTGTAGTGGGAGTCGTTGGTCGCGACCGGGCGGATGTTCATCGCCTTGCCGAGCTTGAGCAGGTCGTCACGGACCCGCTTCTCGATGGAGATGCCGTGGTCCATCAGCTCGAGGAAGACGTTGTCCTTCCCGAAGATGTCCTGCAGCTCACCGGCCTCCTTGAGCGCCTCGTCCCACTGGCCCAGCCGCAGCCGGGTCTGGATCGCGCCCGAGGGGCAGCCGGTGGAGACGATGATCCCCTTGGAGTGCTCGGCGAGGATCTCCTTGTCCATCCGCGGCTTGAAGTAGTAGCCCTCCAGGCTGGAGCGGCTCGAGAGCCGGAAGAGGTTGTGCATCCCCTCGGTGGACTCGGCCCACATCGTCATGTGGGTGTAGGCACCACCACCCGAGACGTCGTCGCCGCCCTCCTGCGCCTGGTCGCCCTTGCCCCAGCGCACCCGCTTGCGCTCGCCGCGCGGGGTGTTCGGCGTGATGTAGGCCTCGATGCCGATGATCGGCTTCACGTCGTGCTTACGCGCCTTCGACCAGAAGTCGTAGGCGCCGTGCATGTTGCCGTGGTCGGTCATCGCGATCGCCGGCATCTCCAGCTCGGCGGTGCGCGAGAACAACCCGTCGAGGAGCGAGGCTCCGTCCAGCATCGAGTATTCGGTGTGGACGTGCAGGTGGACGAAAGAGTCCTTGGAGCCGGCCGCCATTGGCGTGGAGCCCTCCTCGAGGTCGAACGGATGGAGCGGGCGCAGGAGCCCGTGCTCAAACGGACGACCTGGGGGAAGGACTACAGACTATCTGGCGCCACCGACAGTTTTTCGGGCGGCTGGCCGTACAGTCTTGAGTTGTGGTGACGATCCTCGACGGCGGCCTGTCCAACGCGCTGGAAGCACGCGGTCACGATGTCTCCGGGGCCCTGTGGACGGCCCGGCTGCTTGACGAGTCGCCCGCGGAGATCGCCGCGGTCCACCGCGCCTACTTCACCGCCGGCGCCGACGTCGCCACGACCGCCAGCTACCAGGCCAGCGTGCCCGGTTTCGTGGAGGCCGGGATGACCCAGACGTACGCCACCGAGCTGCTGCGCCGCAGCGTCCGCGTCGCGCGCGAGGTCGCCGAGGAGGCTCCTGGACGCCTGGTCGCCGCCTCGATCGGACCCTATGGCGCCTACCTGGCCGACGGGTCCGAGTACCGCGGCCGCTACGGCGTCTCGGCGGCCGTGCTGCGTGACTTCCACGCACCCCGGCTGGCGCTGCTCGAGACCGAGGACCCCGACCTCATCGCGGTCGAGACCATCCCCGACATCGAGGAGGCCGAGGTGCTGGTCGACCTCCTCGACGACATCGGTCTTCCGGTGTGGTTCTCCTACTCCTGCGCCGGCACCCGCACCCGCGCCGATCAGCCCCTGGCCGACGCCCTGGCGCTGGCCGCGGGCATCCGCTCGGTGGTCGCCGTCGGCGTCAACTGCTGCGACCCGGCCGACGTCCCCGCCGCCGTCCAGCTGGCCGCCGCCACCGGCGAGCCCGCCGTCGTCTACCCCAA
The DNA here is from genome assembly GCF_040613175.1 of Nocardioides sp. NPDC006303. Lineage (NCBI taxonomy): Bacteria > Bacillati > Actinomycetota > Actinomycetes > Propionibacteriales > Nocardioidaceae > Nocardioides > Nocardioides sp. NPDC006303. The sequence goes on along the minus strand of NZ_JBEXRR010000027.1, from coordinate 64,353 downwards.
CACCGGAGAGACCTACGCCGACGGCGCCTGGACCGGCAGCCCTCACTTCCGGCCCGGAGAGGCCCTCTCCTGGGCGCGGTCCGGGGCTGCGTACGTCGGTGGCTGCTGCCGCGTCGGACCCGCCGAGATCGCCCTCATCGCGGCCGAGATGGACCACCTGAAGGGCGAGTAGGTCAGGACCAGGCCATCCGTACGTCGGGAGTCTTCTCCTGGTTGGCCGAGCCGTCGGTCCGCTCGACCTCACGCAGTCCGTGGCGGGCGTAGAAGGCTCGCGCGGGGGTGTTCATCTCGAAGACCCACAGGCCGAAGCCGTCGGGGGTCAGCGACTTCACCAGGTCGAGCAGCATGGTGCCGATCCCGGTCCCCTGGGCGCGGGGGTGGACGAAGAGGTCGTCGAGCCAGGTCGGGGTGAAGGCGACGAAGGCCGAGACGACGCCGTCGACCTCCGCGACCCAGACCTGCGACCCCTTCTGGGGCGCCAGGACCTTGACCGCGAGCCACTCCCGGATGTCCGACTCCGGGTAGATCGGCGCCGGCATCGGCGCGGCGGCACGTGCCTCGACGTAGGTGCGGACGATCTCGGCGATGTCCTCGGACTCCGCCGGGCGGAGCACCGCCTCAGTCGGAGTCGCGAATGACATCGAGGGCGTGCTGGAGGTCGTCGGGATAGGTCGACTCGAAGGTGACGTACTCACCGGTCTCCGGGTGCTCGAAGCCGAGCTGCACCGCGTGCAGCCACTGCCGCTCGACCCCGACTCGCCGCGCCAGAGCGGGGTCGGCGCCGTAGGTGAGGTCGCCGACGCACGGGTGCTTCAGCGCAGACATGTGGACGCGGATCTGGTGGGTGCGCCCGGTCTCGAGGTGGATCTCGAGCAGCGAGGCGAACCGATGCGCCTCGAGCGTCTCGTAGTGGGTCACCGACTGACGCCCGTCCGCGCGGACCGCGAACTTGTAGTCGTACTTCGGGTTGCGCCCGATCGGCGCGTCGATCGTCCCCTCGAGCGGGTCGGGATGGCCCTGGACCAGCGCGTGGTAGGTCTTGTCGACCGTACGCTGCCGGAACGCGTTCTTGAGGACGGAGTAGGCGTGCTCGGACTTGGCGATCACCATCACGCCCGAGGTGCCGACGTCGAGGCGCTGGACGATGCCCTCGCGCTCCTTGGCTCCTGAGGTGGAGATCCGGAAGCCGGCCGCGACGAGGTGACCGACGACGGTCTTCCCCTGCCAGCCCGGCGAGGGGTGGACGGCGACACCGACGGGCTTGTCGATCACCACGAAGGCGTCGTCGTCGTAGATGATCTTGATGCCCTCGACGATCTCGGGCTTGATCTCCAGAGGGTCCGCCTGCGACGGGATCGTCGCGTCGAGCATCGACCCGGCGCTGACCCGGTCGCTCTTGGCCACGACCGAGCCGTCAACGGTCACCAGCCCTTCGGCGATCAGCTCCGCCGCGCGGGTGCGGGAGAGGCCGAACAGCCGCGCCATGGCGGCGTCGACCCGTTCCCCCTCCAGGCCGTCCGGGACGTGCAGCGTGCGCTGATCGGCGTGACCGAAGTTCACTTCTTCTCGCCCTCGGGCTCGTCCGAGGTGTCATCGGACTCGTCCGCCGCACCGCCGTCGATCGACCCGTCCAGCCCGATCCCCTTGAACGAGAAGATCACGATCAGCACCGCGGCGACGTTGATGCACATGTCGGCGACGTTGAAGATCGGCCAGTTGGGCAGCTGCAGGAAGTCGACCACGTGCCCGACGTAGAAGCCCGGCTCACGCAGGAGCCGGTCGACCAGGTTGCCGCTGATGCCGGCGACCAGGATGCCGAGCGCGATGGCCCAGCCCCGGTGGCGCACCCGGCGCGCGAACCAGAGCACACCGATCGTGGCCACGATCGAGAGCGTCGTGAAGACCCAGGTGTAGCCGGTGCCGGTCGAGAAGGCCGCTCCCGGGTTACGGATGATGTTGAGCTGGAGGACCGAGCCGATCAGCTCCTGCGGCTGCCCGGGAACGAGCGTCGCGACCGCCCAGAGCTTCGTGATCTGGTCGATGACCAGGAGAAACACTGCGACGGTCGCGAACTCGGCCCATCGAACAGGGCGCACGTCGGACTCAGGACCGGTATGTGCGTCGCTCAGCGACGCTCCTCGCGCTGCTTGCATGTCATGCACAGTGTGGCACGCGGGAATGCCATGAGCCGCATCTTGCCGATCGGCTCCCCACACGACTCACAGATGCCGTACGAGCCGTCCTCGAGGTATCCCAGGACACGCTCGATCTGGGCCAGCTTGTCCTTCTCGCTGTTGACCACGGTCAGCTCGTGGTCACGCTCGAAGCTGGTCGCGCCCATGTCGGCCTGGTCCTGGCCGGCACCGTCGCCGGAGTCCTTCATCAGGCCGGAGAGCTCGGCTTCGAGAGCGGTGAGCACCTCGAGGCTGTGAGCCCTCATCTCGTGAAGCTCGTCGATGACCTCGTTGAGCTCATCCTTCGTCCACGGGTCCTCGCCGTCCTTGACCTTCAGCTGGTCAGGAGAGACGACGGTCTTGGTTGCTTTCTTAGGCACGGCACTCGCTTTCTGGTGTGAGACACGGCCCCCCCGGGCCGCACGGTGGTCAGTTTTGGCTTAGGCGCTCGCCGCGGCCACCGACGTGGAAGCCGTGACGTAGGAGCTGGTATTCCCAGAAAGCTCGGGCGTCGCCACGTGGACGCGCCCGACTGCCGCGCTGGCGCGACACCTCATCGGTACAGACATGGAGTCCCCTTTCTCCTGCCGTCACTTCGCGCCGCCGAGTCGGTGCGGAGTGCGTGCCCGGAATGTAGCCCGGGATTCGGCTCCACTCAACTAACACACCGAAACTGCACGCATATTGGTCCGCAGCGCGGAAAAACTCCGAAATCCTCTTACAGGACCCGCCTCACCTGCTACAACGCGTTCCTGCCGCGGCCGGCGGGCTCCGTCAGGACGCAGCGGACGTACGCATCGGCCGGCCCCGCGATGCGGGACCGGCCGATGGAAGCCTGACTACGAGGACCTCAGCCCTCGTCCTCCCCCAGGATGGAGCGCAGGCGCTTGGGCGCCGGGCCCGACTCGTTGACGGCGGCGGCCATCACGGGCGCCTGTGACTCAGCCGAGTTGTTGAGCGCGTCGAGCTGCTGCGTGAAGTAGCTCTTCAGGCGGGAGCGGTACTCACGCTCGAAGTTACGCAGTGTGTCGACCTCGGTGGTCAGGTTGTCCTTCTCACGCTCGAGCTCGCCGAAGAGCTGCTGGCGACGCTCGGCGGTCTCGCTGTCGAGCATCTGCGCACGAGTTCGCGCGTCGGCCTCCATGCGGTCGGCCTTCGACTTCGACTCGGCCTCGAGGCGCTCGGCCTTGGTGCGGGCCTCGCCGACGATCTTGTCGGCGTCGTTCTTGGCAGTGTCGATGAGCGCGTCGTGGTTGCGCGTGGCCAGCTCGAGCAGGCGCGCGGCGGCGTTGGACGCCTCCGGCACGGTCTCGACCCGGATCGTCTCGATGCCGCCGGTCTGCGGTGCCTCCTGATACATCGGCATCTGGTGCGAGACCGGCTCAGGAGCCGGCATCGGCTCAGGAGCAGGCGGCTCGGGAGCCATCGGGAAGGACGGACCCCCACCCGACTGCGCAGATGCCAACTTCCCGCGAAGGTCGTCGTTCTCCCGGGTGAGACGTGCCAGTTCGGCCTCGACCTCGTCGAGGAACTGGTCCACCTCGCCCATGTCGTAGCCCTCGCGGAGCCGGACGGGAGTAAAGCGCTTGTTGCTCACGTCCTCTGGCGTCAGCGGCATGACCTCACCCATTCATTACTCGGTTGACTCAGACGTACGGACTGCACCGCCGGGGGGCGGCATCAGGTAATGCTGTCGAAACTCTAGCGCCTGTCCGTAGACATGCCAGATGCGGACCGCATCCAGGCACCTACGAGCAGGTGTCGAAGGCCTCAGCTCTGGTTGAAGAAGCCGCCCTCAACGATCCTCTGCTTGGCCTCAGCCGTGACCGAAACGTTCGCAGGTGAGATAAGAAACACCTTGTTGGTGACCCTCTCGATGTTCCCATAGGTAGCAAAGATCAGGCCCGCCGCAAAGTCGACGAGCCGTTTCGCGTCCGGATCGTTCATCTCGGTGAGGTTCATGATCACCGGCGTGCCGTCGCGGTAGTTCTCGCCGATCTGACGCGCTTCGTTGTAGGACGTCGGGGTCAGCGTGATGATCTTGGAAAGCTCTGCCACTGCAGGCACCACCGTTGCTCGTCGCCGCTCGGAAAGGTCTGCCACCGGAGCCGGGCGTGACTGCTTCGACCGCACCGGCGCCTTGACTGCCTCGTGGGAGCGGGTCTCGTCGTCGTCACCCTCGTAGACATCGTCGTCGTACCCGGTGTCCTCAAGCAGGCCGAGGTATTCACCGAACCTGCGCATCGCGCCGCTCATGTCGCCACCTTCCCCAAAGTATTGCTGACCGAGACATTACTTGACAGTTGGCCTCTCTCCGAGGACCGCAGACCCGACACGTACGTGTGTCGCGCCATGGGCAATCGCCTGCTCCAGGTCGCCGCTCATCCCCGCCGACAGCACCGTCGCCTCGGGATACTCGACCAGGAAGTCCTCGCGGATCCGCGCGAGCCGGACGAATGCCTGCTCCGGTTCCTCGCCGAGAGGCGCGACCGCCATCAGGCCCCGCAGCCGGAGCCCGTCGGTCGTCTCGACCTCAGCAGCCAGGTCGCGTACGTCGCCGGGATCCGCCCCGGCGCGACCCTCGCGTCCGGGCGGGTCGAGGGACACCTGCAGGAGCACGTCGAGGATCTGGCCACGCTCCCCCGCGCCGCGGCTGAGCCGGGGCAGCAGCGAGGACCGGTCGACGGACTCGACCACGTCGGCGTAGCCGGCCACGGCGGCCGCCTTGTTGGACTGGAGCCCGCCGATGTAATGCCAGCGCAGACCGAGGTCGGCGCACTCGGCTGCCTTGGCCGCCGCCTCCTGGTGGCGGTTCTCGCCGACGTCGGTGACGCCGAGGCCGGCCAGGATGCGTACGTCGGAGGCGGGGAAGAACTTGGTGACCACGACGAGGTGGACGTCGTCGGCGGGGCGACCAGCGGCCTTGGCGGCCACCGCGATCCGCTCGCGGGTCTCGGCGAGCCCCGCGGCGATCTCATCGGCGCGATCGGTCGCCATCAGGCACCACGCAGCCGGATCAGGGCGCCCAGCGACATGCCGGCGCCGTCGCGGCGGTAGGAGTAGAGGTCGTCGGACTCGCGGGTGCAGCGGCCGGCGTCGACCGTCTCGACGCCCTCGCGGGCCAGCTGGGCGAGCACTCCGGCGCCGACGTCGAGGCTCGGCGTGCCCCAGCTCGTGGTGGCGCGCGCGGCCGGCTCGACCGCGGCGATCTCCTCCTGCATCTCGGCAGGCACCTCGTAGCACTTGCCGCACACGTGCGGCCCCACCCAGGCGCTGATCCGGGTCGCGCCGAGCGCGCGCATCCGGGCGATCGTCTCGGGCACGACGCCGGCCGCCATCCCCTTGCGTCCGGCGTGCGCCGCACCGATGACCCCGGCCGCCTCGTCCGCGAACAGCACGGGTACGCAGTCGGCGGTGCGGACCAGCAGCACCAGGTCGCGCTCGGTGGTGACGATTCCGTCCGCCTCGGGGCGGGTGCCGCACTCCGCGTCGACGACCGCGTTGCCGTGGACCTGGTAGAGGTCGGCGTAGGGCGCGCCGTCGGCGAAGTCGGCCAGCAGCAGCCGATGGTTCTCGGCCTTCGCCTCCGGCGAGTCCGATCCGTTGACCGCCAGGTTGAGCTCGGCGTACGGAGCGAGACTGACCCCGCCGTACCTGTCGGTGAACGCCAGGTCGACGAGGCCTGCTGAGGCTCGGAACGAATACAAGAAAGGGACCTACTTCAAACTGTGTTTACTTGAGGAAGTCGGGAACGTCGAGCTCGTCATCGCTGTACTGGACGCTCGGAGCGGGCTTCTTGGCGACCGGCGCGGGCTCGGCCGGCGGAGCCGCGGGGGGAGGCGTGGCCGGGGCCGGCTTGGCGGGCTTGGCCGGCTCGGCGGCCGGGGTCTCCTCGGCCTCCTCGGCGCGCCGGGTCGCGACCGCGGTGGCCACGGCGGCGGTCTCGCCGTTGTTGGCCGACTGGGAGCTGGTCGAGCGGCTCTGCATGGTGCCGAGTGCCGACTGGCCCTCGCGGCGCTTGGGCATGCCACCGTCGAAGCCGGCCGCGATCACGGTGACCCGGACCTCGTCGCCGAGCGCGTCGTCGATGGTCGCGCCGAAGATGATGTTGGCCTCCTGGTGGACCGCGTCGGCGACCAGCGCAGCGGCCTCGTTGATCTCGAAGAGGCCGAGGTCGGAGCCGCCCGCGATCGAGAGCAGGACTCCGTGGGCGCCGTCGATCGACGCCTCCAGCAGCGGCGAGGAGACGGCCATCTCGGCGGCCTCGACGCTGCGGTTGTCACCGCGGGCGGAGCCGATGCCCATAAGCGCCGAGCCGGCGTTGGACATGACCGACTTCACGTCGGCGAAGTCGAGGTTGATCAGGCCGGGCGTGGTGATCAGGTCGGTGATGCCGGAGACACCCTGCAGCAGCACCTGGTCGGCCTGGCGGAAGGCGTCCATCACCGAAACGTTGCGGTCCGAGATCGACAGCAGCCGGTCGTTGGGGATGACGATGAGGGTGTCGACCTCCTCGCGGAGCTTGGCGATCCCGTCCTCGGCGGAGTTGGCGCGACGACGGCCCTCGAAGGCGAACGGGCGGGTCACCACACCGATGGTCAGTGCGCCGAGGGAGCGGGCGATGCGGGCCACGACCGGGGCGCCACCGGTGCCGGTGCCGCCACCCTCGCCGGCAGTCACGAAGACCATGTCGGCGCCCTTCATGACCTCTTCGATCTCATCGGCGTGGTCCTCGGCGGCACTCTCCCCCACGCTCGGGTTGGCGCCGGCACCGAGACCGCGGGTCAGCTCGCGACCGATGTCGAGCTTGACGTCGGCGTCGCTCATCAGCAGCGCCTGGGCGTCGGTGTTGATGGCGATGAACTCGACCCCCTTGAGGCCGACCTCGATCATCCGGTTGACAGCGTTGACGCCGCCGCCACCGATGCCGACGACCTTGATGATCGCCAGATAGTTCTGTGCAGCTCCCACGGTGGTCGCCCCTTCGATCGCTGGTTGGTCCTTACGACGGGCTTCTCAACCCTTACCCTCAGCCTGAGGGTTATAGTTATGTCAACCTCGCCGTTCTCAGAACAGTAGGCAGACGTACGTCCTCAAACTGGCGCGACACGCGGATGCGGATCAGTTGTGCCGATCCGTTGCCTTCGAGTAGAGAAGGTCAGTCGACGCTCTTGCTGGTGACGGGCTGGCCGGGCACGGAGACGTCGTAGCGGGCCACGTCGGGCTCGGCCTTCATCAACGCGACCAGGACGTCGGCCTTGGTGTCGGACTGGGCGCTGCTCCCCCACACCACCCGCTTGTCGTTGCGCAGCTCCAGGGAGATCGAGTCGACGGTGGTCACCTCGACGTGGTCGACCGTCTTGGCGAGGTCGGCCGGGAGCGCCGAGGCCACCGAGGCGGCCTCGCGGAGCGCGTCGGAGTTGGTGCCGGTGACGGTGTTCACCATCGGCAGACCTCGCGGCGCCTTCTTGTAGTCCCAGAAGACCGTGCCGGTCTCGTCGAGAGCACGGAGCCGGCCGCCGATGGAGACGACGGCCACCGGCGTACGTTCGGTGACGTCGACCCGGATCTTGTCGGGCCACTCGCGCGAGACGTTGACCGAGCGCACCATCGGCAGCCCGTTGAGCACGCGCACCTGCACGGCCTCGAGGTCGGCGGTCGCCAGCGGCTCGCCGACCGGGACTGCCGCGAACTCGACGACCTGCTTCGCATTGGTCATCTTCATCGAGCCGTGCACGGAGGTGCCCTTGACCTGCAGCCAGGTGGAGAAGTAGACCGCCCAGATCCCACCGAGCAGGAGCGCGATGACCAGGGTGCCGACGATCAGATAGCGCCACGCCAGCCAGCGCCGGCGCCACTGCCGCCTGGCGAAGGCCTTGCGGCTCTTCAGCGTCGCCGGATCGACCGCCGCAGGCTCGTCCTGAGACTCCGCCGGCTCCGGTTCGGTGCTCGACTCGGCGCCGGCCTTGGCCTCCTCCGACTCGAGGTCGATCTCTCGCTCCCCGGACGCCGACTGGGCGATCTCCAGGGCCTCGGCGATCTCGGTCTCCACACCGGGCCCCTTCTCCCCCATGCTCGCCTCCCCCAGCGTTACTGCTCTGCCGTACGTAGCCTGGCGAGCACCATCGGGCCCACCTCGGTCACGGTACCTGCCCCGAGCGTCAGAACCAGGTCACCCGGCCGGGCGCGGCGGGCCAGCTCGGCGGCGGCCTCCTCGAGCCCGGCGACGCTGACGACCCGGTCGGGCGGCAGCGGCACTGCGTCGGCGACGAGCTTGCCGGTGACCTCGGGGTCGTAGTCCTCGCGGGCGAGGTAGACGTCGAGGACGACGACCTCGTCGGCGGCACCGAGCACGCGGCCCATCTCCTCGCCGAAGATCCGGGTGCGGGAGACCATGTGCGGCTGGAAGGCGACGATGAGCCGCCCCTGCCCCGCCACGGACCGGCCGGAGACGAGGTCGCCGGCGATCTCGGAGGGGTGGTGGGCGTAGGAGTCGTAGACGCGTACGCCTGCGGCCTCTCCCTTGCGCTCCATCCGCCGCCGGGTGCCGGTGAACGACTCCAGCCCCGCCTTGAGCAGGTCGAAGGAGTGACCGAGACGCAGGCCGACCGTCAACGCGGCCAGCGCGTCGGCGACGTAGTGGCGGCCGGGGATCTGCAGCGTGATCCGGCCCAGCTCGTCGAGCCCGTCGACGACGGTGAAGGAGGAGGTGGTGCCCTCCAGGACGACGTCGACGGCACGTACGTCGGCCAGCTCCGACTCACCGACGCCGATGAAGCGGCGGCCGAGCGAGTGGGCGACGTGACGCAGGTCGGCGGCGCCGGGGTCGTCGATGACCGCGACCAGGAACCCGTCGGGAGCCAGTCGCCCCACGAACTGGGCGAAACCCTCGCGGTAGGCCTCCTCGGTCCCCCACTGGTCGAGGTGGTCGGCCTCGACGTTGGTGACGACCGCGGCGTACGGCTTGTAGACCAAGAAGGCGCCGTCGGACTCGTCCGCCTCGGCGACGAAGAGGTCGCCCGAACCCTCGGCAGCGTTGGTGCCCGAGGCGGCCAGCTCGCCACCGACGGTGTAGGTCGGCGCGGCGCCCGCGGTCTGAAGGGAGACGGTCAACAGGGAGGTGGTGGTGGTCTTGCCGTGGGTGCCGGCGACGGCGAGGACGCGGCGGCCCTCCATCACCGAGGCCAGGCCGGCCGAGCGCGGGTAGATCCGCAGGCCCTTCTCGACGGCCGCGACGTACTCGGGGTTGTCCTCGCGGATCGCGGTGGAGACGATCAGCGTGTCGACGCCGTCGACCTGGGAGGCGTCGTGACCGACGTAGACGGTCGCGCCCTCCTCGCGCAGCGCTGCGACCATCGACGAGTCGGCGCCGTCGCTGCCGGAGACCTCGATCCCGCGGGCCAGCATGACCCGGGCGATCGCGGACAGGCCCGCCCCACCGATGCCGATGAAGTGGACCCGGCCCAGCTGCTCGGCCGGAAGGATGTGCTCAGGAACCGGAACTCTCATGACCTGCCTCCTGCTACGACCTCGAAGATCATCCGCGCCAGCCGTTCGTCGGCGTCGCGCGGCACCAGGTCGCTGGCGGCCTTCGACATCGCCTCGAGGCGGGCGCGGTCGGTGACGATCGGGGGTACGTGGCTGGTGACCCAGGCGGCATTCATGTCGGCGTCGGAGACGAGCACGGCGCCACCTGCGTCGACGACGGCGCGGGCGTTGAGGGCCTGCTCGCCGTTGCCGATCGGGAGAGGTACGTAGACGGCTGGGACCCCGACGGCGCTCGCCTCGATCACCGAGTTGGCGCCGGAGCGACAGATCATCAGGTCCGCGGCGGCCAGCGCGAGGTCCATCCGGTCGACGTAGTTGAGCACGTGGTAGCCGGGGCCGGGCGAGACCATCTCGTTCTTCGGGCCGATCACGTGGAGCACCTGGATCCCGTTGCTGGCCAGGGCCGGGTAGGCGCCGGAGACCGACTCGTTGATCGTCCGGGCGCCCTGTGAGCCACCGGTGACCACGATCGTGGGGCGGTGCTGGTCGAGCCCGAAGAAGCTGCGTGCCTCGGCGCGCAGCGCCCAGCGGTCCAACGTCGAGATCATCCGGCGGATCGGCAGCCCGATGTATTCGGCCTTGGGCAGCTTGGTGTCCGGGAAGCTCACCGCGACCCGGTCGGCAAGCCGAGCACCGACCTTGTTGGCGTAGCCGGGCATCGAGTTGCCCTCATGGACGATCACCGGGATGTGGCGCCGCTTCGCGGCGATGTAGGCAGGCACCGAGACGTACCCGCCGTAGCCGACGACCACGTCGGGCCGGACCCGGTCGAGCACCTCGTACGTCGCGTCGACCGCGCCCTTCAGGTTGGCCGGCACCTTCAGCAGGTCGCTGCTGAGCTGGCGCGGCATCGGGACGGGCGGGATCAGCTCGAGCGGGTAGCCCGCGGCGGGAACGACCTGGTTCTCCAGGCCGCGAGGCGTGCCGAGGCAGGTCACCTCCACGCTGGGGTCCAGACGGCGCAGGGCGTCAGCCGTGGCGAGCAGGGGGGATGTGTGTCCGGCGGTGCCACCACCGGCGAGGAGGGCCTTCATGATGCGTCCGAACTTATCGGTTGCGTTGAGCGGACCGGTAAGCGGCTGCCTGGCGGGCTCGATCCTTTGCCAAGGCTTTACGCTGCTTCAGCGCCGCGGCTGCCGCAGGTTCACGACGGGCGAAGCCGATCACGACGCCCAGCGCCACCATCGACGGGATCAGCGCCGAGCCGCCGTAGGAGACCAGCGGCAGCGGGATGCCGATGACCGGCAGCAGCGCGAGCACCATGCCGACGTTGATGATCATCTGGCCCAGCAGCCAGACCAGCACGCCGAAGCTGAAGTAGCGTACGAACGGCCGGTCGGTCTGGCGCGCGACCTTGATCAGCGCGAAGGCGAGGGTCAGGAAGAGGCCGACGACGAGCAGGGTGCCGACCAGGCCGAGCTCCTCGCCGAGCACCGCGAAGATGTAGTCGGTGTGGGCCTCGGGCAGGTCGCCCCACTTCTGCTGTGACGCCCCGATCCCCTGCCCCAGGATGCCGCCCGAGCTGAGGGCGTAGAGACCGTGGGAGGGCTGCCAGCCCTGTCCGTGGTAGTCCTTGAACGGGTCTGCGAAGCTGGTCAGCCGGGCAAGGCGCTCGGTGTCGGTGCTGATCAGGAAGAGCACCGAGACACCGATGATCGAGATCGCCATCCCGAACAGCCGCCCGGGCGCTCCGACCACCCACAGCATCCCGAGCACGATCGCGAAGAAGACCAGCGCGGTGCCGAGGTCCCGGCCGGCGAGGACGAGGCCGGTGGCCAGCGCGATGCCCGGCAGGACCGGCATCAGCACCTCGTGGAGGCTGTCGAGCCGGCGCTCCTTGAGCGCGTAGACGTGGGCCGCCCACAGCACGATCCCCAGCTTGGCGATCTCGCTCGGCTGGATCTTGACCGGGCCGGCCCCGATCCAGTTCTGCTGCCCGTTGACGTCGTGGCCCAGGAAGATGGTCAGGAAGAGCAGCACGCAGGCGATGACGTACCCCGGCCAGGCCAGCCGTCGCAGGTGCTTCGGCCTGATCCTGGAGGCGATGAACGCACACGGGATGCCGATGATCACCCACAGCACCTGCCGCCCGACGATCGCGTAGGAGTTGCCCATCTGGGTGTAGGCCCACACGCTCGAGGCGCTCAGCACCATGATCAGCCCGATGGTCAGCAGCAGCGCGGTGCTGGTGAGCAGCAGGTAGTAGGCGGCCAGCGGCCGGTTCAGCGCCACCCTCAGCGCGTGGAACCAGGCCTTGAGGTAGCCGAGAACCGACTTCGGGTACGCCTTGGCCTGCTCGGCCGATCCGGAACCGGTCTGGTCGGGGCTGGTGGTCGTCACGGCCTACCTCCCAGTTGCGGTGCGACGTACGTCCATTACATTCTCGCCGCCGTCTCCGCGTTCGCGGCGCATCTCCCCCGCGTGTCGCCCCTGCCGAGGCGAGTGGGGTCAGAGCTGGCGGCGTACGGCGTCGGCGAAGGCTTCGCCGCGGGCCTTGTAGTCGCGGAACTGGTCCTGGCTGGCGCAGCCGGGGGCCAGGAGCACGGTGTCGCCGGGCTTGGCCAGCGCTGCGGCGATCTCGACGGCCTCCGCGAGAGCGGCCACGCCGTCGGGGTCGTCGAGCTCGACGATCTCCAGGTCGCCGGCGTGGGCGGCGAGGGCGGAGGCGATGACGTCGCGGTCCTGGCCGATCAGGATGACGGCCCGCAGCCGGTCGTGGATGGAGGCGACCAGGTCCTCGAAGCGGGCGCCCTTGGCCAGCCCGCCGGCGATCCAGATCACCGGGTCGTAGGCCTGCAGCGAGGCCTGGGCGGCGTGCGGGTTGGTCGCCTTGGAGTCGTCGACCCAGGTGACGCCGCCGGCCTCGGCGACGACCTCGATGCGGTGGCCGTCGGGACGGAACGACTTCAGCCCGTCGCGTACGGCGGCCTGGGAGACCCCGTGCGCCCGGGCGAGCGCGGCCGCGGCCAGCGCGTTCTGGACGTAGTGGGGCGCGGAGGAGGCGAGGTCGGAGATCTGGCACAGCTCCGCGGCGGAGGTCTGACGCTCCTCGATGAAGGCCCGGTCGACCAGGATGTCCTCGACGATCCCGAGCTGACCCACCGCCGGGGTGCCGAGGGTGAAGCCGATCGCGCGGGCGCCCTCGACGACGTCGGCCTCCTCGACCAGGTGGAGCGTGGCCTCGTCGGCGACGTTGTAGACGCAGGCCAGCTCGACGCCCTCGTAGACGCGGCCCTTGTCGGCGGCGTACTCCTTCATCGAGGGGTACCAGTCGAGGTGGTCCTCGGCGATGTTGAGGACGACGGCCGCCTCGGCGCCCATCGAGGAGGTGTAGTGGAGCTGGAAGGAGGAGAGCTCCACGGCGAAGACGTCGTAGGGCTCGGGGTCCATCACGGCCTCGACGATCGGCAGGCCGACGTTGCCGACGGCGACGGACCGGAGCCCGGCGGTACGCAGGATGTTGTCGAGCATCTGCACGGTCGTGGTCTTGCCGTTGGTGCCGGTGACCGCCAGCCAGGGGGCGGCGTTGTCGGGGTCGCGAAGCCGCCAGGCGAGCTCGACCTCTCCCCAGATCGGGATCCCGCGCTCGCGCGCCTGGGCGAGCAGCGGAGCCGTCGGCCTCCAGCCGGGCGAGGTGACCACGACGTCGACGTCGTCGGGCAGCACGTGGGTGGCGCCCTCGCCGAGGCGTACGTCGGCACCCAGGATGCCGAGGAGCTTGGCCTTCTCCTGGCGTTCTTCGTCGCCCGGCGACTCGTCGAGCGCGATCACCGAGGCACCCAGGTGGGTGAGGTTGTCGGCGGCGGCGAAACCGGAGACGCCGAAGCCGGCCACGACCGCCTTCACGCCCTCCCAGGAGTCGTTGCGGCCGAGCTTGTCGAGCTTCTCGGACTTGTCCTCTGGCTCAGTCATCAGATGGTCGCCACCCATTCGGCGTAGAAGATTCCCAGACCGGCCGCGACGCAGAGGCCGGTGATGATCCAGAACCGGATCACCACGGTCACCTGTTCCCAGCCGAGCATCTCGAAGTGGTGATGGATCGGTGTCATCCGGAAGATCCGCTTCGGGGTGCCGGTCACCTTGCGGGTGATCTTGAACCAACCGGTCTGCAGGATCACCGAGACCGTCTCGGTCACGAAGAGGCCGCCGAGGATGATCAGCAGGAACTCGGTGTGCGACAGGATCGCGAACCCGGCCAGCACGGAGCCGAGCGCCAGCGAGCCGGTGTCGCCCATGAAGATCCTCGCCGGGCTCGCGTTCCACCACAGGAAGCCGATGCAGGCGCCGCTGATCGCGGCGCCGAGGATCGCCATGTCGAGCGGGTCGCGCACCTCGTAGCAGGTGCCGATCTCCACGCTCGGGCGGCCGCAGCGCTGGTTGTTCTGCCAGATCGAGATGATCGTGTAGGCGGCGAAGACGATCGCAGAGGAGGCCGCCAGCAGCCCGTCCAGGCCGTCGGTGAGGTTGGTGGCGTTGGAGGTGCCGGTGACCATGATCCAGAAGATCACCAGCAGGAGGGCTCCACCGAGCCAGTAGAGGATCCCGTCCCCGGCGAGGAAGTGTGGACCGAAGTCACGGATGAAGGAGAGCTGGTCGGCCGCCGGCGTGATGCCGTCGGCGTTGGCCAGCCCGGGGTGGATCGCCACCGCACCGAAGCCCACCGCGACCAGCGTCTGCCCGACCATCTTGGACCACGCGCGCAGACCGAGGTTGCGCTGCATGAAGACCTTGATGAAGTCGTCGACGAAGCCGACCGCGGCCATTCCCACCAGGAGGAAGAGCAGCAGATAGGCCGTCGCGCTCGGGGCGTCCCCGGTCAACAGCTTGGCCGCGAAGTAGCCCACGACGACCGAGATCACGATCGCGACGCCACCCATGGTCGGGGTGCCTCGCTTGGTGCGATGGGTGGTCGGCCCGTCCTCGCGGATCTCCTGGCCGTAGCCCAACTTCGTGAACTGTACGATCGCAAATCGGGTGCCGAGCAGCGAGAACAGAAGCGCAATCGCTCCGCTCAGCAAGATCGCTCTCATGTCAGCCGGGTGCCTTCCTTGCCATGCCGTTCATGTCCTTGCCCCCGGGCCGGTGTGCATAGCGAAGACACCGGCCCCCGGCATTCTTCCCTACGGCTTCGCCGGCTCTGCGGCACCCCGCCGTATCGGCACATCGATCACTGTGTGGCCAACGCCGCACGGACGACCTCGCGGTCGTCGAACGGGTGCGTGACGCCGTTGATCTCCTGGCCCGTCTCATGCCCCTTACCTGCGACGACGACGATGTCGCCGGGCTCGGCGAGAGTGATGGCGCGTACGATCGCGGCCCGCCGGTCGCCGATCTCCTCGACGCTCGCGCTGCCGTCGGTGGTGCCCTCGAGCACCTGCCGCCGGATGCTCGCCGGGTCCTCGGTGCGGGGGTTGTCGTCGGTGACGATCACGTGGTCGGCCAGGCGCGCGCTGATCTCCCCCATGATCGGCCGCTTGCCGGTGTCGCGGTCTCCCCCGGCACCGATCACCACGATCAGCCGGGACTCGGTCAGCGGACGGAGCGTGCCGAGCGCGGCCTCGACCGCATCCGGCTTGTGCGCGTAGTCGACCACGACGGTGAACGGCTGGCCCTCGTCGATCCGCTCGAGGCGTCCCGGGACGCCGGAGCCCTTGGCGAGGGCGGTGGCGACGTCGCGCACCACGGTCTCCTCGCCGTACGCGTGGTGGATGCTGGCCAGGGCGGCGAGGGTGTTGCTGACGTTGTAGTCGCCGGCCAGAGGGCTGGCGCCCGGGAACTCCAGCCCGCCGGGGCCGTGGACGGTGAAGGTGGAGCCGTCGGGGCGCAGCTCGACGTCGGTGGCGCGCCAGTCGGCGGTGTCGTCGTGCAGGGCGTAGGTGACGATCGGGATCGTCGCCTCGGCGGCGAGGCGCCGGCCGTGCTCGTCGTCGATGTTGACAATGCCCAACATCGCCCGCTCCGGGGTGAACAGGTCGGCCTTCGCCGCGTAGTAGTCCTCGACCGTCTCGTGGAAGTCGAGGTGGTCGCGGCCCAGGTTGAGGAAGACGGCGACGTCGAAGACGACCCCGTCGACGCGGCCCATCACCAGGGCGTGGGAGGAGACCTCCATGGCGCACGCCTCGGTCCCCTCCTCGACCATCCGGGCGAAGAGACCGTGCAGGTCGGGAGCCTCGGGCGTGGTCAGCGGCGTCTTCACGTCGCGCCCACCGATCCGGGTGCCGACGGTGCCGATGACGCCGGCGCGGTGGCCGGCGTCGAGCAGCGCGCTCTCGGCCAGCCGGGTGGTCGTCGTCTTGCCCTGGGTGCCGGTGACCCCGATCAGCCGCAGCTTGCCCGACGGGTTGCCGTAGACGCGGGCCGAGACCGAGCCGAGCACCTTGCGCGGTTTCTCGACGAGCAGCACGGGCACCTCACCGAGACCCTGGGACTCCAGCTCGGCGGCGCCGGCGGCGTCGGTGAGCACCGCGACCGCTCCGGCCTCGACGGCACTGGCGGCGTAGCTGGCGCCGTGTGCCCGGCTCCCGGGGACGGCGGCGTAGAGGTCACCGGGCAGCACCCGTTGGGAGCTCAGCGTGACCCCGGTGACACGGGCCTCGCCCCGTACGTCCAGGCCGAACTCGCCGGCCAGCTCGGCCAGCGTCACCGGCTCGGTCACTCGCGGGCGGGTCGGGCTCTTGGGATCCGCCGTCTCGTACGCACTGCTCACCTGGCGAAGGTTATCCGCCCGGCGGGACCAGGTCCCGCCGGGCCGACCTCAGGCGTGGCGTTCAGGCGTGGCGTAGCTGGGTCAATGCTGCGGCGCTGAGCTCGTGCGGCTCCTGGCCTGGAACGACGAGCACGACGGGTACGCCGGCGTTCCGCACGACCGCGGAGGTGATCGAGCCGTCGGCGAGCTGGGCGGCACGGCCCCGGGGCGAGGAGCCGAGCGCGATCGTGCGGACCCGGGCCTCGGTGGCGTACCTGGCCAGCACCATCCCAGCGCTGGCGTGGTCGCCGACGCTGTGCAGCACCAGGCCGGACGCGCTCACGCCGCGGGCGGCGAGGCGGTCCAGGTGGGCGCGTACGGTCGCAGCGGCCATCTCCGGCTCCTCGGCGTCGATGGCGAGCTCCTCGACGACCTCGGTCTCGCGGACGTGGACGACCTCGAGCGGAGCGCCCTCGGCCGCGGCCATCTCTGCTGCCCGGTCGACGACCGCGTCGGCATCGAGGGTGGCGCCGACGGCGACCAGCACGGGACGGCCCTCACCACGGACCGGGCCGACGGGCTCGAGCGTCGGTGCGACCGGCTCGGCGGTCTCGGCCGACTCGGCGGCCGTGATCAGCTTGTGGCCGCTGGCCAGGACGGGGATCGCGACCAGGAACGCGGCGGCGCCGACATAGAAGGCCACCGACTGGTCAGTCGCCTCGGCGATCTTGCCCGCGGCGAAGGGCGCGAGACCGCCGCCGATGAAGCGTACGAAACCGTAGGCCGACGACGCGATCGGCCGCTCCACCGGCGAGACCAGCATGACCGCCTGGGTGGTCAGCGTGTTGTTGAGGCCGACGAAGATGCCGGACAGGATCACGGCCACGATGACCACGGTCGGCGAGGAGACACCGAGGCCGATGACGGCGAGCAGGGCGCCGAGACCGAGCAGGTTGACGTAGAGGGTCGGCGCGGTGCCGAAGCGGCGCTGCGCCCACGGCGCACCCCACACGGCGAAGACAGCGACGAGGATGCCCCAGGCGAAGAAGACCCAGCCGAGCTGGAGCGGGTCGTGCAGCCCCATCGGGTAGGGCGCGTAGCCGAGCAGGGTGAAGAAGCCCCAGTTGTAGAGCAGCGCCATGATGCCCATCGTCAGCAGCCCGCGGTGGCGCAGCGCGGCGAGCGGCGCGAGCAGGGTGACCTTCTTCTCCGGCTTGGGCGTCGGCGGCAGAAAGACCAGCGTGGCGACCAGCGCGATCGCCATCAGCGCGGAGACGCCGAAGAACGGGCCGCGCCAGGAGATGCCACCGAGGACGCCGCCGAGGAGCGGGCCGACCGCGATGCCGAGGCCGAGCGCGGTCTCGTAGAGGATGATCGCCCCCGCGAACCCTCCGGTCGCCGAGCCGACGATGACGGCGAGGCTGGTGGAGATGAACAGCGCGTTGCCCAGGCCCCAGCCGGCCCGGAAGCCGACGATGCCGTCGACACCGTCGACAGTCCCGGCCAGCCCGGCGAAGACCACGATCAGCACCAGGCCGAGGATCAGGGTCCACTTGGCGCCGATCCGGCTGGAGACCCAGCCGACGCCGATCATCGCCACGGCGGTCACCACGAGGTAGCTGGTGAACAGCAGCGACACCTGCGCGGGTGTCGCGGCCAGCTCCTCGGCGAGCACCGGCAGGATCGGGTCGACGAGCCCGATGCCCATGAACGACACCACGCACGCGAACGCGACCGCCCACACGGCGCGTGGTTGCTTGAACGGACTTGCGGCAGCTGCCCCTTGGTGGGAGCTCATTCTTCTTGCCTCTTCTCAGACGTTGGTTTCGACGCGTCGCCGGCAGGCCGGCGCGTCAGGAATCGAGCACGGCGTCGACGAGCCGGTCGAGTGCGGGCAGCGCCGCCGCGATGGCGGCACGGTCCTCGGTCGAGACCCGGGCCAGGGCGGCGTCGAGCACACCGGCTCGCTGCCCGCGCCTGGTCTCGAGGACCTCACGTCCGGCGTCGGTGACCTCGACCAGGACCGCGCGCCTGTCGGCGTCATCGGCGACCCGGGCGAGCATCCCCTGCTGGGTGAGCCGGTTGACCAGCTGCGTCATCGCGGGCTGGGACACCCCGGCGACCTTTGCCAGGTCCGTGACCCGCTGCGGTCCCGTCCTCGCCAGCCCGGCCAGCACCGTGGCCGCCGTCGGCGACACGTCCCCAGCGGTCGACACCTCCCGCACCAGTCGCACCACCTTCTCGAGGGCGAGCGACAGGTCACGTCCGGAGGCAGGTGTCGTACTCACCCGAGAAACATAACATACCTATGTTATGCATTTGGGTTGGATCATCTGTCTCATCCGTCACAGCGCACAGGCAATGCCTGCACTTCTCTGGTGTTGCAATGCCCGAGAAGTGCAGGAATACCCGGTTAACCGGGTATTCCTGCAGCCGCGCAACTCACCAACCAGTGGGCATCTTCGAAGGCTCGGTGCCGGTCGGCGGGACGCCGTAGCGACGCAGGGCGAATGACATGATCTGGGAGAAGACCGGGCCGGTGACGGTGCCACCGCCACCACCGTTGCCGGGGTTGTGGATGGCCACGTAGACCGTGAACCGCGGGTCGTCGGTGGGGGCGAAACCGCCGAAGGAGACCGTGGTGGTGCCGTCGTAGCACTTGCACTCGGAGTTGACCCGCTGCGCGGTACCGGTCTTGCCGGAGACGCGGTAGCCGGGAACGGCGGCCTGCGGAGCGGTGGCGTTGTCCGGGTCGTTGATGACCCGCTCCATCATCTCCCCGGTCTGGGAGGCGGCCTCCTCGGAGACCACGCGGGTGCGATCGGCGGTGTCGGTGCCGACCTCGATGCCGGAGTTGTTGGTGGCGCTCCCGGCGATGAGGCTGGGGTCGATGCGTACGCCGCCGTTGGCGATCGTGTTGAGCGCGGCGGTCATCTGCACGGCGTTGACCGAGATCGACTGGCCGAAGTCGATGCGGTCCTCATCTGCCGGGTTCCAGGTCTCCGGCGAGGCGAGCAGACCGGCCGACTCGGTGTCGAGGCCGAGGCCGGTGCGCCGACCCTGACCGAAGGCGGCCAGGTAGTCGCGCAGCTGGCCGTCCTCGTACTTGTTCGCGGCCATCACGGTGCCGATGTTGGAGGACTTCGCGATCACACCGGCCAGGGTGAGCTTCTCCATGCCGTGCTCGTACCAGTCGTGGATGTCGGCATCGCCCGAGCGGTAGGACCCCGGCACCTTGAGCCTGGTCGAGGGCGAGACGAGCCCCTGGTCGAGCAGGCCGGCGACGGTGAGCACCTTCTGCACCGAGCCGGGCTCGTAGACGTTGGAGAGGGCGTTGCTCCCGCGCAGCGACTTCGGCGAGGCGGCCGGGTCGCGGGCATCGAAGGTCGGGTAGTCGGCCAGGCTCAGGATCTCGCCGGTCTGGGTGTCCATGACCACCGCCATCCCCGACTCCGCGCGCGACTTCTGCACGGCGTCCATCAGGGTCTGCTGCACGTAGTACTGCAGGTCGCGGTCGATGGTGAGCCTCAGGTCGTTGCCGTCGACCGGGTCGACGCGGTTGTTGGTGCCCAGCGGCATCCGCGTGCCGCTGACCGGGCTGGTCGCGTCGTACTCGGCGTGGCCGTCCTTGCCGGCCAGGTGCTTGTCGAAGGCGGCCTCGAGGCCCGCCAGCGGGCCGTCGTTGCCGAGGAAGCCGACGAGGTTGGCCGCGACGTCGCCGTTGGGGTAGTTGCGCAGCGGGTCACGGCTGGTCCACAGGCCCTGGTAGCCCTCCTCGCCCGCCTTCTCGACCGCGGCGGTCGCCTGGGTCGCGGGCACCTGACGCTTGATGTACTGGAACCGGCTGCCGTCCTTGCGGAGCTTGGCGAGCGCCGAGGCGTAGTCGACGCCGAGCTCCTTCGCCAGGAACGCGGCGATCGCCGGAGCGTCCTTCTTCGTCTGCTTCGGATCGGCCAGCACCATCAGCCCGTCGGAGGAGTCCGCCAGCGCCTCGCCGTCACGGTCGAGGATCTCGCCGCGCTCGGCCGGCAGCACGACGTCGACGACGTTCTCGGCGGCCGCCATCGCGGCGTACGAGTGCGGGTCGATGCCCTGCAGCTGCACCAGCCGGCCCCCGAAGACCGAGAGCACCATCGCCACCAGGATGAAGCCGACGCGGAGCCGGATGTGCACCGGCCCGCGTCGCTGCGTCGCCTTCGGCGTGGACCGCGAGGCAGAGCGGCGCGCCGGCCGGCGGACCTTCCGCTTGACCTGTCGCTGGGCCATCGCTCCGCTCCCCTACCGAGCCTCGCCCGAAGACGTACGCTGCTGCTCCTCGGCCGTCTGCTTCTCTGCCGCCTCCTGCTCGCGCTTCTTCTCGGCAAGCTCGGCCGCCTTCTTCTTCGCGGCGGCCGCCTCGGCCGCCTTCTGCTCGGCGACCAGCACGCTGTAGGGCTTGGCGACCTTCGGGTGCAGCGGCGGCGTCGCGGACCGGTCGGCCGCGGCCGCCTCGCCCTCGATCTTCGCCTCGGGGACCCGGAGCATGGCCGCGTTCTGCGGGACGACCATGCCGAGATCCTTCGCCTTGGCGGCGATCTTGTGCGGGTCCTCCATCTTCTTCAGCTCACCGTCGAGCGCCTGCTCCCGGGCGGCCAGCGTGGTCGCCTGCTCCTGCAGGCGCGCCTCTTGGAAGGCCGACTGCTGCATGGAGGTGTTGAAGACGAGCAGACCCACGACGCCACCGATGAGCAGCATCGAGACGAGCACGACGAACGGCAGTCGCGGCGCCATCGGGGCAGGCAGCGGCGCCGGCACGGCGGTGAGCCGTGTCTGGGTCGTCTCGGTGGCCCGGTCCGGGCTGCGCACGGGCGCCTGTGGCGCGGCGGCGATGCTCATCTGGCTGCTCCAGGGTTCGACTTGGGAAGGTTGGTTCGGGGCTTGGTGCGCTCCACCGCGCGCAGTCGCACCGAGGCGGCGCGCGGGTTCTCCTCGATCTCGGCTTCGTTGGCCTGCTCGGAACCACGGGTGAGCAGGCGGAACGACGGCTCGGCCTCGGGCGGCACGAACGGCATGTCCGGAGGTACGTCCAGCTTGGTCGCCTCGGTGAAGGCCCGCTTGGTGAGCCGGTCCTCGAGCGAGTGGTAGGACTCGACGACCACCCGGCCACCGACGCCGACGGCCTCGAGCGAGTCCGGCAGTGCCGTACGCAGTGCCCCGAGCTCGTCGTTGACCTCCATCCGCAGCGCCTGGAAGGTGCGCTTGGCCGGATGTCCGCCGGTGCGACGGGCAGGTGCCGGGATCTCCGCGTAGAGAAGCTCCACCAGAGGACCGCTCGTCGTGAACGGCACCGTCTCGCGACGCTTGACGATGGCGTAGGCGATCTTCTTGGCGAACTTCTCCTCGCCGTAGTCCCTCAGGATCCGGGTCAGGTCCGCCGCGGAGTAGTTGTTGAGGACGTCCGCCGCGGTCTGACCCCGGGTGGCGTCCATCCGCATGTCGAGCGGCGCGTCCTCCGCGTAGGCGAAGCCGCGCTCGCGCTGGTCGAGCTGCATCGAGGAGACACCGAGGTCGAAAAGGACCGCCTGGACCTCGTCCAGGCCCTGCCCGGCGACGACGTCGAGGATCTCGTCGTAGACCGCGTGGACGCCTGTCCACCGGTCGCCGAAGCGGGCCAGCCGCTCCCCCGCGATGCCGAGGGCATAGGTGTCCCGGTCGATGCCGATCACGCGTGATCCAGCGATCCGCTCGAGGACGGCCTCGGTGTGACCACCGTGACCCGTCGTGCAGTCGACCAGCACGCCACCATCGGCGAGCGCCGGCGCGAGCAGGTCGACGATGCGGTCGAGCATCACCGGCACGTGCTTCTGGTTCGTCACCGCCTCGACCCCCATCGCACGGCTTCGTCTGGTGTGTGTGCTGCCCTGCCTCTTTGATAGAGCCACGGGCTGACAACGCCACGGATCCGCAGAGCCAGGTCTCATGCCCGCTCCGTCACCACCAGGTGCCGTCCGGAGCCGGGGAAGGTGCCCCGGATGGCTGGATGAGTGGATGAGTGGAGCGGGACTGAGACCTCGTCCTGCGGATCCGCTGTTGACTTGTTTCGTTTCTGATCAGCTCTGCTGCTTGTCGCTTTGTCGATCTGTCCCTTTATCAGTCCGTCGACTCGTCGAGGTCTGCGAACTTGGCCTGTGCACCCGCGGAGTACTCCGCCCACTTGGCCGGGTCCCAGATCTCGATCCGGTCCATCACACCGATCACGACCACGTCCTTGACGATCCCGGCGTAGTCGCGCAGGAGCGGCGGAATGCCGATCCGGCCCTGCTTGTCGGGTGTCGTCTGCTCGGCCCCCGCAAAGAGGACACGGGCGTAGTCACGTGCGTCCCGAGAGGTGAGCGGCGTCTGCTGGGCCCGCTGCGCCTCCTGCATGAAGACGTCCTCGGGCCACACCACGAGGCAGTTCTCCTGACCTTGCGTCACGACAACCCCCTCCGCCAGTCGATCTCGGAACTTTGCCGGGAGGAAGATCCGGCCCTTCTCATCGAGCTTCGGCGTGTACGTGCCCATGAAGAACATGTGCTCGCCCCCGCGGTCAGCTCAACGTGGATCGTTCCTCCACTTTGCCCCACCGTACCCCACAATCCCCCACATTCAAACCACCTTCCTCCCCCACTAGGCGATTTCCCACCACCGCCCGCTCCCCCGGTCCGCGTCGGGCGGAAGCCGGCGGCATACCGCCTACAGGTCACAGTCGGGTGAATGACGCAGACGCCCGTAGGCGCTACCCCGTACGGTGTTCCCATAAGCAGGGTGAGTCGGAAGGACGCGACGTGACGACGCCGTTGGAGGCCCCAGGATCGGGTCCAGTGCATGGGACAGAGATCGAGACATTGGTGCGGGTCGCGGGCCGCATTCGCGACAGCATCGAGAAGGTGATCGAAGGAAAGACCGACGTCGTCGACTCCACGCTGACCGTGCTGCTCGCCGAGGGACACCTCCTGATCGAGGATGTGCCCGGGGTCGGCAAGACCCAGCTCGCGAAGGCACTGGCGCGCTCGATCGACTGTTCGGTGCGCCGCATCCAGTTCACGCCCGACCTGCTCCCGAGCGATGTCACCGGGGTGTCGATCTTCAACCAGAACACCCGGGAGTTCGAGTTCCGCCCGGGTGGCATCTTCGCCAACATCGTGGTCGGCGACGAGATCAACCGTGCCTCTCCCAAGACCCAGTCGGCGTTGCTGGAGTGCATGGAGGAGCATCAGGTCACCGTCGACAACGTGACCTACCAGCTGGAGTCGCCGTTCATGGTGATCGCGACCCAGAACCCGATCGAGATGGAGGGGACGTACGCCCTCCCCGAGGCGCAGCGCGACCGGTTCATGGCGCGGGTGTCGGTCGGCTATCCGCCGGTCGGCTCCGAGATCGCGATGCTGGCCAGCCACAGCGCGGCCAACCCGCTCGACGACCTCGACCCGGTCACCGACGCCGTGGAGATCCGCAAGCTCGTCGGCGTCGTCAACCAGATCTACGTGTCGGAGGCGGTCCGCCGCTACACCGTCGCGCTGACCGCGGCGACCCGCACCAACAACGAGCTCGCTCTGGGTGCCTCGCCGCGGGCGAGCCTCCACCTGCTGCGGGCCGCCAAGGCTCATGCCGCCCTGCACGGACGCGAGTTCGTCCTCCCCGATGACGTACGCAGGCTGACCGGTCCGGTCCTTGCCCACCGTCTCCTCCCCAGCGCCTCCGCGGCGATGCACGGCCGGTCGGTCACCGACATCCTCGAGTCCGTCGTGTCCGCCGTCCCGGTGCCACAGTCCTGATCCACGAGGGAACCGTCCGATATGCGTGAGGCACTGTCCGGACTGACCATCCGAGGCCGGGCTTTCCTGGCCGCCGGGATCACCGCCATCGTCTGCGGGATCCTGCTGGACCAGTCCACGCTGTCCCGGATCGGGATGCTGCTGGTCGCCCTGCCGCTGGTCACCGCGGTGGTCGCCGCCTGGGGCCGCTACCGGCTCGCGCTCGTCCGCCACATCGAGCCGCACCTGACCGAGGCCGGTCAGCCGGCCAAGGTCGAGCTCACCATCGCCAACGAGGGCCGGATCCCCACCGGGACCCTGCTGCTGGAGGAGACGGTGCCGTACGCCCTGGGTGGGCGCCCGCGCTTCGTGGTCGACCGGATCGGCTTCGGGTGGCGTCACAAGCTCGGCTACCAGATCCGCTCCGAGATCCGGGGCCGCTTCGACATCGGCCCGATGCGCGTGACCGTGGCCGACCCGTTCGGCCTGGTCGAGCTCAACCGCGCCTTCCAGTCCACTGTCCCGTTCACGGTCACCCCGAGAGTGGTCCCGTTGCCCCCGACTCCCCTGACCGGCAACGCCACCTCGTCGGGCGACTCCCGGCCGCGGGCGTTCCTCGGTGGCAGCGCGGAGGACGTCACGGTGCGTGAGTACCGCCGCGGCGACGAGCTGCGGCGGGTGCACTGGCGCAGCTCGGCGCGCCTCGGCGAGCTGATGGTGCGCCGCGAGGAGCAGCCCTGGCAGGCCCGGGCCACCGTCTTCCTCGACAACCGTCGCTCGGTCCACCGCGGCCAGGGCGCGAGCTCCTCCTTCGAGCACGCCGTCGTGGTCGCCGCCTCGGTCGCGGTGCACCTGGTCGAGGCCGGCTACTCGGTGCGGCTGGTGACCTCCGGCGGAAACACCCCCGGCGTCGCGGGCAGCGGTGAGCTCAACGCCGGCTGGCACGACCGCGAGGGTCAGGCCGACGCGGCCGCCCTGCTGGAGGCGCTCGCCGTGGTCGAGACCGTCCAGCACCACCGCATCGACGCCTCCTGGATCGGCGAGGCCGGCCAGGGTGGCGTCACCGTCGCGGTGCTCGGCTCGCTCGACGAGGACGACGCCGGCGTGCTTCGCCGGGTGCGACACCACACCGGCGCCGCGCTCGCCTTCTCGCTCGCCGTCGACGGCTGGAGCGCGGTGCACCTGGCGCCCGAGCAACGGCGGCCCAGCGGCGTACCTCTGCTCATCCAGCACGGCTGGAAGGCGGTCGAGCTCGGGGTCGGCGACTCGGTGGCCACGCGCTGGCGCGAGCTCGGCACCCGGGGCGCGGCGGCGGGAGCGGGGGCAGCGCGATGATGACCTCCAGAGACACACGCGGCGTCGTGCCCGCCATGGCGGTGCCGCTGACCTGCTTCCTGACCGTCCTGTTCGCGCTGTCGTCATGGGGCTCGTTCACGAGCACCCGGTTCCCCTACCTCGGCCCGATCCTGGTCGCCGGCCTGCTCGTGGTCGGCACCGGCATCTCCGCGCGGCTGCTGCGCGTGCACGGCTCGGTCGTGGTCCTGCTGCAGTTGCTTCTCGGCACGATCGCGACCGGCCTCCTGGTCGTGCAGCACCCCTTCCCAGTCACCGGCGGCGGCCGGGCACGGGTCACGGCGGAGATGACCGAGGCGTACGTCGCGTTCAACCCGTTCGACCTGCCGATGTCCGGGCCGGAGGTGGCGCCCTACCTCATCCCGGGCGGTGTCGCGGCGGTGCTGCTGGCGGACATCCTCGCCGTCTCTCTGCGGCGGCCGCCGATGATGGGGCTCGTGGTGCTGGGCGTCTTCACGGTGCCGTTCAGCATCATCGGCGCTGGCGGCTGGGGCGGTGTCTCCTGGGTCGTCTTCGCACTCACCGCGATCTCGTTCCTGGTGATGCTGCGCCTCGATCGTGCCCAGCAGCTGAGCCGCTGGGGCCGGCGCCTCGACGACGACCTCCCGGTGGTGCCCGCCGCCGGGCCGGCGGTCATCGGCGTCTCCGCGGTCGTGATCGCCCTGCTCACCCCGGCGTGGCTGCCCAGCCCGAACGTCTCCCTTCCCGGCCTGGGTCCGGGTGACGGCAACGGCCCGCTGCGAGTGATCAACCCGACCGTCGGGCTCTACGACGACCTGCGCCGGCAGAGCGACCAGGTGATGGTGTCCGTGACACCCGTCTACGGCGACACCGAGACTCCCCCGTCCTATCTCCGCGTCGGGGCCCTGACCAAGTTCACCGGCACGGAGTGGACCTCCGGCAACCGTGACGTGCCCTCCGACCACAGCGGCGTGGCCACCTTCGAGCCGCCGATGTCCGACGCGACCCTGCTGGGTGATCCCACGACCTACCAGCTGCGGGCGAGCGCGAAGTTCCAGTCGACCTGGCTGCCGATCTTCGCCCATCCCCTCGAGGTCACCGCCCGGGGGCCGTGGCGCTACGACGAGGACACCCTCGACTTCATGTCCACCGAGGGCAGGGACCAGACCGTCGCCGGGCAGAGCTGGCGGATGACCGCCGCCCCCGTCGAGCCGTCCCAGGAGCGACTCCTCGCCGCCGGCGACCCCGGCGTCGGCGCCCCGCCGGGCATGACCGACCTGCCGCTGCTCCCCGACGAGATCGAGGAGATCGCCCTGGAGCGGACCGCCGGCCAGGACCGGCCGTTCGCCAAGGCGGTCGCCCTGCAGAACTGGTTCCGCCACAGCGGCGAGTTCACCTACAGCCTGGAGCGTGACGTCGGCGCCGACAGCGCGGCCCTGCTGGACTTCCTGACCGACAACAAGATCGGCTACTGCCAGCAGTACGCCACGGCCATGGCCGTGCTCGCTCGCGAGCTCGGCATCCCGGCCCGGGTCGCCTTCGGCTTCCTGGGCGGCGACCAGGACGAGGACGGCGTGTGGCAGTTCCGCGGCCGCGACCTGCACGCCTGGCCCGAGCTGTGGTTCGAGGACATCGGCTGGATCCGCTTCGAGCCGACCCCGTCGGCCGCCGACACCAGCGAGCCCGGCTACACCACCGGTGCGCTGGGCAACGCCCGCAACGAGCCGGAGGCGCCGGTTCCCAGCGCCGGCACGAGCGTCGCGCCGGTGCCCAACCGGCCGCAGCGCGAGGAGCCGGACACGCCCGAGGTCGCCGACACCGGCACCGAGGAGTCCAACGCCGGCGCCGTCTGGACCGGCCTGGGGATCGTCGCCCTGGTCGGCCTGATCGCCCTCGCGGCGCCGGCGGTGATCCGGCGCCGGCGGCGTACGACTCGCCTCGCGGGCGACGCCGAGGCCGGCTGGAGCGAGCTGGGCGACACCGCGATCGACCTCGGTCTCCCCTGGACCGGGACCCGTTCACCCCGGGAGGAGGCCACCGGCCTGGCCCCGCATCTGCAGGATCGCGAGCCGATGCTCGCGCTGCAACGGATCGTGGCCGCCGTCGAGCGCAACCGCTATGCGGAGCATCGCGACACCGCAGCGGTCGGGGACGACGTACGCCTGGTCTCGGCCACGCTCAGGGAGCACGCCGATCGGCGTGCCCGTCGCCGGGCACGCCTGTGGCCGGCGTCGGTCTTCCGCCGCCGGCCCGCGCCAACCTCCGACGGACCGGTTGCGCGGTCCGAGCGGGAGCTGATCTCGTCCTAGAGGTCCCTCTGAGAGGTCGTTCTCTCAGAGGTCGTTGTCGCGGCGGCGCTGCTTCCAGCGCTCGCTGGCCCGGTCGAAGAACGAGCTGCGGGGCGTGTGGTCCCCGTCGTCCTCCTCGACCGCGGCAGCACCACGAAGAGCGGTGAGCAGCACGGAGGTCGAGGCCAGCATCACCAAGAAGCCGACCACCCCGACGATCCACATCCGTGAGATCACACCGGTCATCAGCAACGCGACACCACCGGCGAGCACGATGCCCGCGATGACCGCGTGTCGACGTTGGGCACGACGCAAGGCCGTGCCTCGGAGGGCGGAGGCGAACTTCGGGTCCTCCGCCGAGAGCGCGCGCTCCATCTGCTCGAGCAGGCGAAGCTCCTCTTCCGAGAGTGGCACCGTACCTCCCATGTCCTGTTGGGGCATCTCCAAGTCTAGGCTGGCCACCCTGAAGGCGGTAGTGAGCCCAGAAAATTCTTGCCCCTTGACGTTCTGCCACATGGCACAACCAGGACTGATTGTGTCAAGCAAAGTGGCGGGTGCGTCAACCCCGGCCCTGATCGAGCAGGCTCGCGCGGCGTACGAGGCTGGATCCGAAGCGTTCGGCGACCTTGTCGATGGCGCGGTCGGCCTCGGACCAGCCCCGCTCCCGCTCGCCGAGCACCAGCTGCCGGTCGGTGCCCTCGCGGGTGACCAGGTGCTCGACCCGGACCCCGACCAGGCGCAGGGCCCGGCCCCGGAGATTCAGCTCGTCGTAGAGGCGGACCGCGGTGGCGTGCACCTCCTGGGTGACGTCGGTGGGATCAGGCAGCGTGCGCGAGCGCGAGATGGTCTTGAAGTCGGTGAACCGCACCGTCAGCGCGACCGTGCGGCCGACCGTGCCGGCCCGCCGCATCCGCCGGGTGACCCGGGCCGAGAGGCGCAGCAGCTCGCGGACGATGTCCTCGCGGTCGCTCAGGTCGTGACCGAAGGTCTCCTGGGCGCCGGTGGACCGGTCGGGCAGGTCGGGGCCCAGCCGGCCGGTCAGCTCGCGCCGGTCGGTGCCGGTGGCGAGCCGGTGCAGGTGGCCGCCGAGGCGCGGGCCGAGGATCTGGTGGAGGGTCGGCACCGGGGTGCGGGCGATGTCGCCCACCGTTTCGAAGCCGAGCCGCCTCAGCCGGGTCCGGGTGCTCGGGCCGACGCCGTAGAGCTCGCCGACGTCGAGCGGGTGGAGGAAGCCGGGGATCTCCTCCGGCCGGACGACCACGACGCCGTCGGGCTTCGCCTTGCGGCTGCCGACCTTGGCGACGCTCGGGGTGGGCGCGACACCGACCGAGCAGGTGATGCTCAGCTCCTCGGCGATCTGGCGGCGGATCCGCTGGGCGATCTCCTCGGGGCTCCCGAAGAGCCTGGTCGCTCCCCGTACGTCGAGGAACGCCTCGTCGACGCTGACCACCTCCACCAGCGGCGTGGCGCGGCGGAAGATCTCCCGGACCTGGTGGGAGACCTCGGCGACCTCACCGAAGTCGAGACGGACCGAGACGAGCTGAGGGCACAGCCGTCTCGCCATCGAGCCCGGCATCGCGGCCCGCACGCCGTAGGCCCGCGCCGGATAGTTGGCGCAGGTCACCACGCCACGGGCGTGTCCCCCGACCACCACCGGCTGGTCCCAGAGCTCAGGTTGGTGCCTGATGGCCACCGATACGAAGAAGGCGTCCATGTCGACATGGAGGATCGGGGTGGCCTCCGGAGCGCCAGCGGAGGAGGTCACCCCGATCCTCCAAGGGCGCGGACAAGCGAGCCGTCAGCGAAGCGAAGCGAGCAAGTGCACCTGCGAGGCCAGCGGCAGGTAATCAGCGCGGGTAGAAGCACGCTGCTCGAGCTCGACGAGCGCACTGGTCGCGCCAGGATCGACGTCGAGCAGAGACCCGGGAACGTGATCCACGAAGACACGTACGCCGCGAACATCCGAGACCGCGAAGCCGGCGGCCTCGAGCAGCCCGGTGACCTCGTCGAGGGCGAAGCGCCGACCCGAGCGCCCCTGCGGAGCGGTGTCGTCGAGAAGCTCGGCCGCTTGCGCGAAGTGGCCGGCCAGAGCGCGGGAGAGGACGGCGGCGGTGCGCTGGGCGACCAGCAGGCTGAGCGTTCCGCCGGGCCGGAGCACCTCGCGGATCCCCGCCAGTGCGGCAGCAGGGTCGGGAACGACCTCGAGGACGCCGTGGCAGAGCACCACGTCGGCACCGCTGGGGTCGGCGACATCGGAGAGTGCGGCCAGGTCGCCCTGGCGCGCGTCGACGGAGACGCCGGCCTCGCGGGCCCGGCGGTCGAGCGCGGCCAGCGCATCGGGGCTGGGGTCGACGACGGTGACCCGGTGGCCGAGCCCGGCGATACGTACGGCTGAGGTGCCGGTGCCGCCGCCGATGTCGAGGACGTCGAGCGGGCCGGAGGCCAGGACCGGGTCGAGCGCGTCCCAGACGGCGACGGTCCGGGCGCCTGCCCGACGACTGGTTGGAGACGACGGGAGCGAGGCCGAACGGCGAGCTTGCTCGTCCGTTCGCGCCGAGCGAGGGAGTGACCGCGCGGAGCGCGGAGCGGAGCCAGCTGACATGGGGCCAAGCGTAGGCCCTGCCTCCCACCCTGCGTACGCCACACCTGGATCAGCCCACGAGGCGGTCGTGGCGGAGCGGGGTGGCCTGCGAGGTGTGGGCCATCAGCCCGAGCGACTCCTCGACGACGGCGAGGAACCGGTCGGCGTCACGCACCTGCTCGTCGGCCTCCTCCGCGGTGACCGCACGGATGGAGCCGGCCTCCGCAGCGGCGCGCTTGGCGGCGCCGGCGGCGAAGTAGTCGGCCCACTCGGAGAGCTCGGGCGCGACCTTCTTGAGGCGGACCCAGGCGTTCCACGGGCGACGGCGACCGGCGCGGCTCGCGGCCTCGACGGGATCGGTGCGGGCGGCGATCAGAGCGGCGGCGGCCTGGAGTGCGGCGACGTGAGCGATGGCGTACCTGCTCGGCACGTCGTCGGCCACGATCGCCTCCGCGAGGGTCTCGGTGGCTCGGAAGAGGTAGCTGTGCGTCGTGGCCGGCAGCAGATGCATCGGGTCGTCCTTCTCGCTCACGGTCGACCCCGCAGTGGACGGCTCTGGCGGGCGTCGGGGGTCGAGGACGACGCCCGCCAGAGCCTGGTTGTTCGAACATCTGTTCGAACACGTGATCAAACTACACCCCACCACCGACAGTCACAAGACGTTTCGGTGGCGGGGCGTGTCGAGCGGTGCTGCGGGTCGCTCAGTCGTCGGCGACGGCGCCGCGGATGAGGTGCGGCGGGTGGATGTAGCGGGTGTTGGCCGGCAGCCACATGACCACCAGCAGCCCTGCGGCGATGACGATCGCGATCGTGGTGAGCACGCTGATGATCACCGGCGGGCCGGTCAGGATGCCGCCGACGCTGGCCACCGCGGAGATGAACACCAGGAACGTGATCACGATGCGGGCCCACTCGAAGCCGTTGCGGAGGAAGACCGCGAGCACACCGAGCATGCCGGCCATCACCCCGAACAGGGTGATTGCGGGGGCGATGAACGCCGGCGCGCTGACCCGGTTGTCGGTGGGCGGATTGATGAGGGCCTCGAGCCCCTCGGTCTCCAGGATGCGCTTGGCCGAGGCGTTGCCCTCCGCCCACGCGCGCACCAGGTCATCGGAACGCAGCACCATGACCACGACCACGACGGCGCTGAACGCGATCAGACCGACGATCAGCCGAACCGCCCACGTCATCTCGCGCGGCACGGGCTCAGCAGCGAGGGCGGCGACCTCGTAGGCGACCTCCGGGTCCTCGTTCACGACCACACCTTCGTTCTCGTCGGGTGTCGTCATGGTCATCCGGTCTCCTTGCGACGTGGGGGGAACTCTGCGTTGATCAGCCCATTCTGCCGCACGGTGCACAACGGAGGTAAATACGGGATCGCGTGCGCTTGGTCTCGGGCCAGGTCCGAGCTGTCGGTGTCGTACGCCAAGATGTCTCCATGGAATCTCTAGCGCTGACCTTCTCCAGCGGGTGGGCCAGTGGCATCAACGCCTATCTGGTCGTGCTGGTGCTCGGCGTCGTGCAGCGTACGACGGGGGCCGAGGAGATCCCTGACGTGCTCGGCACCTGGCCGGTGCTGGCGGCCGCGGGGGCGATGTTCGCGATCGAGTTCGTCGCGGACAAGGTGCCCTACGTCGACTCGACCTGGGACTCGATCTCCACGGTGATCCGGCCCACGATCGGCGCCGTGATCGGTGTCCTGCTCGCCGGTGAGGCCGACTCGCTCAACGCGGCCGTCGGCGGCGTCGTGGGCGGCACCTCGGCGTTCATGTCCCACCTGGTCAAGGCCAGCGAGCGACTGGCGGTCAACTCCTCCCCCGAGCCGGTCTCCAACTCGGTGGTCAGCCTGGCCGAGGACGGCCTCGTCCTCGGCGTGGTCTGGTTCGCGACCGAGCACCCGCTGGCCGCCGCCGGCATCGCCGCGGCCCTGCTGGCGGCCGGGCTGGTGCTGGTGTACTTCATCATCCGCACCGTTCGCGGGGGCTGGCGCAGGCTCACCCGCCGCGGACGACGGGGTGCACCGCCTCCGGAGGGGCCCTCCGACGGCACTACCAAGCCCTACCCCGTCCAATGACGAGCATCGTCGTCCTCGGGGGCGGGTACGCCGGGATGGCCAGCGCCGCCAGGCTGGCCAAGCTCGGCCACTCGGTGACCCTTCTCGAGGCCTCCGGTCAGCTAGGCGGCGCCCTGGTGCCGGTGCGTGAGGAGGGGTTCGCCTGGGACGCCTCGGCGACCTCGACGCTCCTGCCCGCGGTGATGCGCGACCTGTTCCGCAAGTCCGGACGGCCGGCCGAGCGTGAGCTGGAGCTGGTGCCGATGGACGTCATCCGCGAGCACCGGTTCGCCGACAAGACCTCGGTGTCGGTGCCCGGCGGCACCCGCGGCGCCCAGCTGGCGGCCTTCGACGAGCTGGGCCCGGGCATGGGCCAGCAGTGGACCGACTATGTCGCCAGGTTCAGCGAGGACTGGGAGGTGCTGCGCCAGCACTACTTCGAGGTGCCGTGGGAGCCCTCGGCGCTGCCCGCGGCCGTCGCGGAGCGGTTCCGGTCGCGCGAGACCCTCCACAAGCGGCTGCGCAAGACGTTCAAGGACGAGCGGCTCCGGCTGGTCGCGGCGCACCCGTTCGTCGCGGCGGGGCAGGAGCTGCGTGACGTACCTGCCTGGGCGGGGCTCACCGCCTATCTCGAGCAGCGCTTCGGCGCCTGGCGGGTCGAGGGCGGGATGGGGGTCGTGGCCGAGGTCCTCGCCGCCCGGATGGCCACCCGCCGGGTCTCGGTGCAGACCGCGACCCGCGTGGAGGACATCGTCGTACGCGACGGACGGGCGGTCGCGGTCAGCACCACCGCCGGCGAGATCGATCTCGGCGCCGACGGAGCGGTCGTGGTCGCCTTCGATCCGCGCTCGCTGCCGGCGCTGCGGCCGCTGGTGGAACGTACGTTGCCGGCGATCCCGCCGATGACGTTCCACCTCGGACTCTCCTCGCTGCCCGAGCACCTCGTCGATCTTCCCGACGAGCTGGTGCTCCACGGCGAGCCCACCCTGGTCGTACGCACCCGCGGCCTCGCCCCCGAGGGGCAGCACGCCTGGACGATCCACTCCCACGGCAAGCTGATGGAGGACGTCCTGCTCGCGCTGGCGCGCCACAAGATCGACCTGCGCGAGCACGTCGTGCACCGTGTCGACCTGGGCGCCGCCGAGCTCGTACGCCGCTGGCGCGGGTCGCCGCTGGGCGTGAAGTGGGCGGGTCGCGGGACGGTGTTCCAGCGCCTCGGGCCGCGCACCCCGCTCCCCAACGTCTACGCCGCCGGCGCCCACGCCACGCCCGGCTCCGGGCTGCCGTTCGCCGGGCTCTCGTCCGCGCTGGTCGCGCAGTCGGTCGGGCCCGCCGAGAAGTGAGCCGAGAAGTGAGCGCGGCCTAGACCGTCACGTTGAGCTTGGCGAAGATCTCCAGCGTCGCCTTGGAGCGGTTGAGGGTGTAGAAGTGCAGCCCCGGGGCGCCTCCGTCGAGGAGCTCCTGGCAGAGCTCGGCGGCCACGGCGATGCCCTCGGCACGGATGTCGGCAGGCTCGGGGCCGGCGGCGCTGAGGCGCTCGACGATCTCCTCGGGGACCTCGGCGCCGATCAGCTCGCTCTGGCGCCGGATGGCCGCGAGGTTCAGGATCGGCATGATCCCGGGCAGGATCGGGATGTCGACGCCGCGGGCTCGGACCCGGTCGACGAGACCGAAGTAGTCGGCCGCACGGAAGAACATCTGGGTGACCGCGAACTCCGCGCCGGCCTTCGCCTTGGCGACCAGTACTTCGGCGTCGGCCTCGAGCGACTCGGCACTCGGGTGGCCCTCCGGGAAGGCGGCGACGCCGATGCGGAAGTCGCCGCGCTCGCGGGCCAGCTTCACCACGTCGATCGCGTAGTCGAGGCCGCCCGGGGTCGGGGTCCACTCGGCGCGCGGCCCCTCGGCGGGGTCGCCGCGCAGCGCCATCACGTGCGCGACTCCCTTCGCCGCATAGGAGTCCA
The DNA here is from genome assembly GCF_040613175.1 of Nocardioides sp. NPDC006303. Classification (NCBI taxonomy): domain Bacteria; kingdom Bacillati; phylum Actinomycetota; class Actinomycetes; order Propionibacteriales; family Nocardioidaceae; genus Nocardioides; species Nocardioides sp. NPDC006303. Next base: position 29,974 of record NZ_JBEXRR010000027.1, on the reverse strand, counting down.
GGATCCCGGTGACTTCGTCGCGGGTGTGGCCGACGCAGGTCAGGTGGGCGACCGGCAGCAGCTCGGTCTCCGCGGCGATCCGGCCGGTGATGGCGACCGTCTTGTCACGGGTCGAGCCGCCGGCGCCGTAGGTGACGCTCACGAAGGTGGGGCGGTAGGGCTCCAGCGCGCGTACGGCGTTCCACAGCTGCTCCTCGCCGGCCTCGTCCTTCGGTGGGAAGAACTCGAAGGAGAACGAGCGCTCGCCTTGGTTGATCAGCTCCGCCAGGGAGCGTCCACGTCCAGTCACCATCGGGCCATCCTAGGCAGTGCCCTAGGCTCGGAGAGTGAATGAAACGTGGGACGCCGATGAATTCCGCAGTCGCGTCCAGGGGGCACTGGACACCTTCCTCGAGACGCAGTCCGAGCGGCTGGCTCCGCTCGGTGACGAGGTCGAACTGCTGCTGCGCCGGGCCCGCGAGTCGATGTCCGGTGGCAAGCGGCTGCGGGCCGCGTTCTGCTACTGGGGCTTCCACGCGGTCCGCCCCTCCCCCTCGCCGGCCGAGGAGGAGTCGCTCGTCCGGGCGGCCGCCGCGCTCGAGCTGCTCCAGGCCTCGGCGCTCGTCCACGACGACGTCATCGACGACTCCGACACCCGGCGCGGAGCGCCGGCCGCGCACCGCGCGTTCGAGGCCGACCACTCCGCCGCAGGCTGGCCGGGCCGGTCCCGAGCCTATGGCGACGCCGCGGCCGTGCTCCTCGGCGACCTGCTGCTGACCTGGTCGGACGAGCTGCTGCGTACCTCTGGGTTCGGGGGCTCCGAGACCTCCGCCGCCCTCTCGGTGTTCGACCACACCCGCAGCGAGGTGATCGCCGGGCAGTTCCTCGACATCACCGTCCAGGCCCGTGGCGCCGCGGACGTCGAGGCGGCGATGAAGGTGGTGCGCTACAAGGCGGCCAAGTACTCCGTCGAGCGCCCCCTCCACGTCGGCGCCGCCCTGGCCGGCGCCTCTCCGGAGCAGATCGAGGCGCTGTCGGCCTACGGCCTCCCCGTCGGCGAGGCCTTCCAGCTCCGCGACGACCTTCTCGGTGTCTTCGGCGACCCCTCGGTCACCGGCAAGCCCGCCGGCGACGACCTCGTCGAGGGCAAGCGCACCGTCCTGGTCGCCCTCGCCCTGAAGGCCTCACCGACCACCGACGCCGACCTCCTGGACCGCTCCCTCGGCCAGCCGCTCAGCGTGGACCAGGTCGCGGCGCTGCGTACGATCATCGCCTCCTCCGGCGCCGAGCAGCAGGTCGAGAAGACCATCACCGAGCTCGCCGACCAGGGCCTCACCGCCCTCGACGACGCCAAGTCGTCAGGCGTACTCGACGCCAACGCCGCCGAAGTCCTCCGCGCCCTCGCCACCGCCGCCACCCAGCGCACGGTCTGACCCGGCGTCAGAGGCGCTCGGCAGGCATCTCGAAGAGGACCTTCTCGGAGGGCTGGTCGGAGCCGCCCTCGGGTTCCATGGTGACCATCAGGTCGCCGTCCTCGACCGGTACGGCGACGGCCATCTCCTCGTCGAGGACGCCTGCGGACTCCATGCCGGCGTCGGTGTGCCACCAGACCTGGTAGGTCATGCCGTCGGGACGGTCGAGGTGGGCGGTGTCGACGGCGACCATGTGCATCTCGTGGGACATCGCGACCATCAGCTCGCCGTCGGAGGTCTCCTCCTTGTGCATCCGCGCGTCCGGGGCCGACATCACTTCGGCGGCGGTCATCGCGGGCGGGTCGTCATCTCGTACGACCACGCTGACCGTCACTCCGACACCGATGACCAGGGCCGCGACCGCGGCGATCACGCCCGCGAACCAACGACGACGAGCGCGGCCCGCGGCGACCACGGGCGGTAGCTGCGGAGTCTCCGAGGCCGTACGCATCACCCGCGCGCGCAGCGATGCCGGAGGGGTCTCGGCGACCTCATCGGCCAGCGAAGCGGTCGCCGACCGCAGCGAGTCGACCTCCTCGCGGCAGTCGGGGCAGGCAGCCAGGTGCGCCTCGACCTCTGCTCGCTCACCGGGCTCCAGTGCGTGGAGGAGGTAGGCCCCGACCAGACCGTGTACGTCAGGCGCCATGACCAGCCCCTCCACCCTTTGCCTCGGGCTCCGCTTCGGCCAGGCAATCTCTGAGACGGATCAGCCCGTCCCGCATCCGCGACTTCACCGTCGGCAAGGGCCGGCCGAGCAGCTCGGCGACCTCGGGATAGGTGAAGCCCTGGTAGTAGGCCAGCCGCACGGCCTGGGACTGCAGCGGCGTGAGGGAGTCCAGGCAGCGGCGTACGCCTTCGTGCTCCGCCGCCATGACGACAGCGTCCTCCGGGCCGGCGACGTCCACCGGCTCACGCCGGCCGACGTGCTCCTCCCGCGCTCGCGAGGCCTGCGTGGAGCGCACGGTGTCGACCGCGCGACGGTGCGCGATCGTCAGCACCCAGGTCCGGGCGGAGCCGCGCGACGGGTCGAACCGGGCCGCCTGGCGCCACACCTCGGTGAACACCTCCTGGGTCACCTCCTCCGCACGCGAGGGGTCCCGCACGACCCGCCGGGCGACGCCGAAGACCAGCGGAGCCAGCTCGTCGTAGAGCCGGCCGAAGGCGTCGAGGTCGCCACCGGCTACCGCGGCGAGCGCCGCCGCGGGGTCCAGGTCGTCATCGGGGTCAGGCGACGACTCGTCGCCCACGACCCGCAGCGCTCGCCGCACGCGCACCCCTTTCGACAAATGAAAGATCTCATCCCGGGTTCGCAGCCGAAGAGTGGGAGGATTGGTCCCATCCGCCCATCGATCGGCCACGAACCCACAGCATGACATCCGGCAACCTCGCCGAGCAGAAGGCCTCGAGCTCCGCTTCGGCACCACGTCTTCCGTACGGCCCCCTCGCGGGCATCGCCGCCGGCGTACTCGGTCTCGGCGTCGCCGAGCTCATCGCCGCCCTGGCCGGCGGCGCCTCGCCGCTGCTCGCGCTCGGCGACCGGGTCATCGACCTCACCCCTCGCTGGCTCAAGGAGGCGGCGGTCGCCACCTTCGGCACCGCCGACAAGCCGATCCTGCTCGCCTGCGTCGGGCTGGTCACGCTGGCCCTGCTCGGCGTCGCCGGCGCCCTGGCCGTACGCCGCCCCATCCTCGGCGCGGGCATGCTCGTGCTCCTCGGGGCCATCGACATCGCCGCTCTCCTGGCCGACCGGGCCGGCAACGGAACGACCGGGATCGTGGCGATCGTGATCGGCCTCGCTGTCGGCATCACCGCACTGATCCTCCTGACCCGGCCCCTACGCGACACCGACAGCCCGCCCACCGAGGCCGAGGCCCCCGACGGCTTCGACCGTCGCAGGTTCCTGGTCGCCGCGGCGGCGGTGACCGCGGTGGGTGCGGCCGGCGGGGTCGGCGCCAAGGTGGTCGCCGGGCGCCGGCTCCCGGCGACGAGGGTGGCCATCCCCGCGGCGGTCTCCCCCGCCGCGCCCCTCCCGGCGGGCGCGGAGCTCCGGATCGACGGGCTGACGCCCCACCTCACCCCCGTCGACGACTTCTACCGCATCGACATCGCCCTGCTCACCCCACGCGTCGACGTCGCCGACTACCGGCTCAAGATCCACGGTCTGGTCGACGACCCGGTCGAGCTCACCTACGAGGACCTGCTCGCGATGCCGCTCTACGAGCGCCGCGTGACGATCTGCTGCGTATCCAACGAGGTCGGCGGCGACCTGATCGGCAACGCGACCTGGACCGGCGTACGCATCCGCGACGTCCTCAAGCGCGCCGGCCTCTCTCCCGACGCCGACGCGGTGAAGTCCACCGGGGCCGACGGCATCACCATCGGCACCCCGCTCGAGGCGCTCACCGACGGCCGCGACTCCCTGCTCGCGATCGCCCAGGACGGCGAGCCGCTGACCCGGGACCACGGCTTCCCCGTACGCATGGTCGTCCCGGGCCTCTACGGCTACGTCTCGGCGACCAAGTGGCTCACCGAGCTGGAGGTCACCCGCTTCGCCGACTTCCGCGCGTACTGGACCGACCGCGGCTGGTCCGCCGAGGGCCCGATCAAGACCGAGTGCCGCATCGACCTGCCCGGAGACGACGTCATGCCCGGTGAACGCACCATCGCCGGCGTCGCCTGGGCGCAGCACCGGGGTGTGAGCAAGGTCGAGGTACGCATCGACGACGGCCCCTGGCAGCCCGCCACGCTCGCCGCCGAGGACAGCATCGACACCTGGCGCCAGTGGACCTACCGCTGGGACGCGACCGAGGGCGAGCACCGGATCCAGGCGCGGGCGTACGACCGCACCGGCACTCCGCAGACCGCCGACGAGGCGCCGCCCGCTCCCGACGGAGCCACCGGCTACCCGACGCGTACGGTCAACGTCGGGTGATCAGTCCAGGTCGGTCAGGTCCGTCTCCGGGCCGTCCCCGCGCAGCAGCACGGTGAACGCCGGCCGGTCCTCGGAGATCTCCGCGGCCCGGTCCTGGAGGACCCGGACGATCCTGTCGAAACCGTTCCGATCCGCGTACGCAGCGCACCCCCATGTCTCCCACAGCAGCACCGTGGGCGCGGAGAGATCGCGCAGCGAGTCCCAGAGCGCGTCGAGGTTGCGGCCGAAGTGGGCCGGGAAGCCCAGCGCAGCGCCGATGGCACCGAGCACCTCGTCCTTGGTCTCGGCCACGTCGGCGATCTGCGCCAGCGACCAGCCCGCGCCCGTCACCGACTCGGAGAGGTCGGCCGCGGCCAGCTCGGTGTGCCAGCGATAGACGCCGGGATCGACCTTCCCTGCCAAGAGACCTGCCAGTCCACTCATGTCTCCATCACCCCCGGTCGATCCGTGAGAACGACTCGTAGTGGTCCTCGGTGAAGTAGAACTCTCCACCCTCGCCTGTGACGATACGCCGCGCGCCCCGGTCATCGGAGCCAGGCGTCGGCACGGTGTATTCGGCGTAGTAGTCCGACTCCTCCTCCGGCAGGATCCCCTCGCGGTTGCCGAAGGTGCTGCCGTCCTTGCCCGGGTAGGGGAACGGGCCGCCGGCGTCGATCAGGTCGAGCGTCTCCACGCCTTCGGGCGGCAGGTCGGACTCCGCGATCCAGGCGAGCCCGCTCTCGGGGTCGGTGCCGGTCTTCCCGCCACCGTCCGCCCCGGAGTCACCTCCGGTGCCGCCTCCACATCCGGCGACCAGCGCCATCAGGACGGCGATCAGCAGGGCGACCAGGGCAGACTTCGACCTCACGAGGTTCCTCCGAGACGTACGGACCGGTCGTCTAGAGTGCCATGGCCTGGGCCCGGCGCTTGACCTCCGACCCGCGGTTCTCCCGAAGCGCGTCGATCGGGCGGCCGGGAAGGTCGTCGTCGAGGAAGAGCCAGGCGATGATCTCGCGGTCGTCGTAGCGTCCGTCGTGGAGCACGTGCAGCAGCCCGCTCAGACCCTTGACCGGCAGACCGTCCTGGATGAAAAGGGCCGGGATGTGCTGGCCCTTCACCCCCGGAGGCACCGCCGCGGCGAGCTCGTGCTCGCGGATCATGGTGCGCACCTTCCCCACGGTCACTCCGAGCAGCGACGCGGCCGTAGCCCAGTCGATCCACTCTTCAACCAGGACACCCAGATCCTGCTCCGCCAACCGCAAGTCACTCATAACAATCACATTACCGGCCCGGGTAGCCGGTCCGGAAAGTCGTGAGTGGGACCCGCTGGTCCGTACCATTGCCCGGTCCGGAATACTTCTCCAACCGGAGACAGGAGGATCGCGTGGCTAGTGAGGCGGACCCCCGTGACGACGTCATCGGGCGCCACGGCGGAGGCTCGGCTACCGCATCCGAACCCCTTCTGGGCAAGGTCTTGGGGATGCGTTACCGGATCGTCGAGAAGGTCGCGAAGGGCGGCATGGCGACGGTCTACGTGGCCCACGACATGCGGCTGGACCGCATCGTCGCCGTCAAGGTCATGCACCAGGACCTCGACGAGGAGGGCAACTTCGCCGAGCGGTTCGTACGCGAGGGCAGGTCTGCCGCGAAGCTCTCCCACCCCAACGTGGTCGCCGTCTACGACCAGGACGAGGACGACGGCGTCGCCTTCCTCGCGATGGAGTACATCGAGGGACACACCCTGCGCGACACCATCGCCTCACAGGCTCCGCTGGGCGCGGCGAAGGCGCTGGCCTACATCGAGCCGATCCTGAGCGCGATGACCGCGGCCCACGCGGTCGGGATCGTGCACCGCGACATCAAGCCCGAGAACGTGCTCATCACCACCGGTGCCGCCTCGATCTCGCAGCGGGTCAAGGTCGCCGACTTCGGTCTGGCCCGGGTGATGAACAACAACTCCAACGACGCCACCACCGGCAACCTCGTCGGCACCGTCTCCTATCTCGCGCCCGAGCTGGTCACCGAGTCCAGGTCCGGGCCGCGGTCCGATGTCTACGCCGCCGGCGTCGTGCTCTACGAGCTGCTCACCGGCCGCAAGCCGCACAGCGGTCCCTCGCCGGTCGAGATCGCCTACAAGCACGTCCACGAGGACATCCCGCCGCCCTCGAAAGCCGCCCCCGGCATCCCCCGGTACGTCGACGCCCTGGTCGCCCGCGCGACCGCCCGTGATCCCGAGCTGCGCCCGGCCGACGCCGGCGTGCTGCTGCGCATGGTCAACCGGGTCATGGCCACCCTGTCCGCGGGCATCTTCGACGACCCCGACCTCACCGCCGACCTGGCGCTCCCCCGGCCCGGCGCGCCCGAGCAGGGCGCCCAGGGCAGCGGTGGCACCGACTCCCCGGCACGGGCTCACGACGAGTCCGGCGCCGAGACGACCGCCGTCCTGCCCGCGCTCGGTCTGGGACCGTCCGGACAGTCAGGGCCGTCCGGTCCGCCGCCGGGTCGTCCCCCGGGTCCGCCGGGACCGCCTCCGGGCGTCGGACTCCCCGCGGGCACCCGGCTCTCGCTGAGCGAGCCCGAGGAGAACGTACGCATCGCCCCGACCCCCGCGCAGCCGAAGCAGCGCTGGAGCATGCCGGCGACCTGGAAGGCCCCGTTCGCCATCGGAGCCGCCGTGGTGGCCGTCGCGCTGGTGGCGGGCGGCCTGTGGTGGTTCATCGACGGCCGCTACGAGCGGGTGCCCTCGGTGGCCGGCCTGAGCAAGGCCGCAGCCACCACGCAGCTGCAGGACGCCGGCTTCGAGGTCTCGGCCAACACCGAGTTCTCCGACACCGTCGAGGAGGGCGTCGTGATCGACTCCGACCCCGGCCGCGACGACAAGGCGCTGCCCGGATCGACGGTCGAGATCAGCGTGAGCAAGGGCGTCGAGGAATACTCGGTGCCCAAGGTGAAGGGCATGCTCGCCGACGACGCCCAGGACGAGATCCGCGACAAGGGCCTCGGCATCGGCGACCCGATCGAGAAGTTCAACGACAACGTCCCCGAGGGCCACGTCATCAACTCCCAGCCGCGCCCCGGCACCCTGGTGCGGCCCGGCAAGGCGATCGTGCTCGTGATCAGCAAGGGTCCGGCTCCCGTCGACATCGTCGACTGGACCGGCCGCAGCGCGGAGCGCGCCAAGAAGTCGCTGGAGGCCGACGGCCTGAAGGTCGAGATCCAGGAGGAGGAGAACCAGGAGATCCAGCCCGGCACCGTGCTCAGCCAGAGCCCCAACTCCGGCACCCTCCCCAAGGGCGAGACCGTGACCCTCGTGGTCGCCAAGGGCCCGGCCGCTGTCGCGGTTCCCAACGTCGTCGGCGCCGACAAGGCCACAGCCAGGCAGACTCTCGAGGCCGCCGGATTCAAGGTCAAGGAGGAGCCGGAGGCCGGCATCAACCTCGGCCTCGGCTACGTGACCCGTCAGGAGCCGGCGGGCGGCGAGGCTCCCTACGGCTCCGAGATCACGATCTGGCTGAACTGACCTTGACGACTTCTCGGACCTCCCTTCGCAACCCGATCGGCACCCACGTACAGGTCGGCAAGGGTCTCGTCGCCGGTGCCCTCGCCAACACCGACGCGGTCGGCGGCGAGACCCTGCAGATCTTCGTCGGCAACCCACGCGGCTGGGCGCTCTCGGCCGGGAAGCCCGCCGAGGACAAGGCGTTCCGGGCAGAGCTCGAACGGCGCGGCATGCGCGCCTTCGTCCACGCCCCCTACCTGGTCAACCTCGGCTCGCCGACCCCTGCCACCTACGAGAGGTCAGCCGCCCTGGTCGCCCACAACCTCCGCCGCGCCGCCGACATCGGCGCCGAAGGGGTCGTCATCCACACCGGCTCCTTCGTCTCCCCCGACGGGGATGCGACCGAGAAGCACGCCGTCGCGATGAAGCAGGTACGCGAGGCGCTGCTTCCGGTGCTCGACGAGATCTCCGCCGACGACGCGCCCTGGCTGCTGCTGGAGCCGACCGCCGGCCAGGGACGCTCGCTGTGCGCGGGCGTCGAGGACCTGCCGGCCTACCTGGAGGCCGTCGACTTCCACCCCAAGGCCGGGATCTGCCTGGACACGTGCCACGTCTTCGCCGCCGGCGCCCCGCTGGACGAGCCCGGTGGCGCGACCGCGTGCGTCGACCGCATCGTCGAGATCGGCGGCCCCGGACGCCTCCGGCTGATCCACGCCAACGACTCCAAGGACGTACGCGGCAAGCACCTCGACCGCCACGAGCAGATCGGCCGGGGCCACATCGGCACGGCGGCCTTCGAGGAGCTCTTCGCACATCCGGCGACCGACGGAGTCCCCTTCATCCTGGAGACTCCCGGCTCTCGCGACGCGGACAACCCCGATATCGCGCTGCTCCGCGATCTGCGGGCATCGGCCCAAGGTTAAGGCGGGTGACCTAGTCTTGGGAACGCACGGGAGTGATCTTCGACGCCATGGGGGTGGCATGACCAGCTGCGCACAGTGTGGACACCGGCTGTCCGATGAGCCGGCGTGCCCGATGTGTGGACTCGAGGTCGCCACGGAGCCCGACCGAGCAGCCGAGGCTGACTCCACCGATGTAGAGGAAAGGACGCCGCCCGTGTCCGCTGCTGAAGCGAAGCCCGAAGACATCCAGCCCACTCCGAACGATGACGTCACACCCGATGAGCTCGACGAGCCCAACGAGGCGACCGTGATCCGGAAGCCGGTCTCCTCGACGGCCCCGGAAGCCGTCGAGGACGAGCCCGACGCGGCGCAGACCTCCCTGAGCCTGCCTCGGATCAGCGCCTACGGCGACGACAACGTGCCGGGTCCGGCATCGTCCGCCTCCAACGACGAGCCCACCGAGCGCACCTCGAGGCGCCAGGCGCCGTCCGTCGAGGAGAAGCTCGACACCGACGACGAGCCCGACGGCACCACCGCGGTCCGCCCGGCGTACGCCCCGCCGACCGCCCCGCCGCCGACCACTCCCCCGCCGGCGCACGAGCCGGCCGCCGCGGAGCAGGCCGTGATCCCCGAGCCCGAGCCGTCGCCCATTCCCGACCCCTCGCCCTTCCCGGAGCCGACCCCGGTCCCGGAGCCTGAGCCCGTCCCCGGCCCGGAGCCCGTTCCCGACCCGACTCCGGAGCCTGGTCCGCTTCCCGGACCCGAGCCCGTCCCCGAGCCCGAGCCGGTCTCCGAGACCACGGTCGAGGCGGCGTACCAGCCCTTCGTCCAGCCCTCCGGGATGCTCGTCCAGGAGTCGCGCAACGGGCAGGCCCGCCACTGGGCCCCGCCCCAGGAGCAGGAGACTGCGGCCGAGATCTACGAGCCCGAGCCCGCCTACGCCACCGGGTACGCGGAGGATGCCTACGCGACCGAGGAGGCCGGCGACTGGCAGACCGGCTACGGCTACGCCGCCGAGCAGGAGCCGATCGAGCAGGACTTCGGCGACTACGGCGCCCAGCAGGAGTACGTCTCCTCGCTGATGGCCTCCGAGTCCGAGGACAACCCCTCGACCTGGATCGTGCTGCTGTGGGTGGGCGCGATCTTCATGATCGTGATGCTCGTGCTCGGCATCTGGCTGATGACGCTGTAGCCGCCTAGATGCCGAGAATCATCGTCGCCGAGATCAGCAGCGACGAGCAGCGCGCCCTTGCGCTCGACGTCTGGCGGGCGGCCAACGCCGCCCGCCGCCGCACCGCCACCGAGGCCCGCATCCGCCGCGTCCGCGAGAAGCTGGAGTCCGCCGAGCTGGCGCTGCTCGCCCACTACGGCACCCGTCCGGCGGGGATGCTGGTGGCCGAGACCTATCTAGTCGACGGCGTACCCCTCCCCGGCTACGGCCACATCTCGATGGTCTTCGTCGACCCCGCCGTCTGGGGCTCCCACGTCGGCACCGAGATGATCCGCGACCTCCAGTCACGCGGCTGGGAGGGCCTCAGCGTCTGGACCCGCACCGACAACCGGCGCGCCCAGCGCCTCTACGAGCGCACCGGCTTCACCGACACCAACAACCGCAGCATCCTCCACGACGGCGACGAGATCATGCAGCTCGCCTGGGCGCGTGAAGGAATACCCGGTTAACCGGTGAAACCTGCACTTCCGGGGTGTTGCAATGCCAGAGAAGTGCAGGAATACCCGGTTAACCGGGTATTCCTGCGACGCATGTGACTAGCGGGACCGCAGCATCTCCGCGACCTGGAACGCCATCTCGAGCGACTGGACGCGGTTGAGGCGCGGGTCGACGACGGACTCGTAGCGGTGCACGAGACCGGCCTCGTCGAGCTCCTCGCCGCCGCCGATGATCTCGGTGACATCGTCGCCGGTGTTCTCGACGAGGATGCCGCCGGGGACGGTCCCGAGGGCGTGGTGGACGTCGAAGAAGCCCTGGACCTCGTCGAGGACGTCCTCGAAGCGGCGGGTCTTGTAGCCGTTGGAGGTGGAGAAGGTGTTGCCGTGCATCGGGTCGGAGATCCAGGTGACGTTGACGCCTTCGGCGGTGATCTTCTCGACCAGCCCGGGCAGCCCGTCGCGCACCTTCCCCGCGCCGAAGCGGGTGATGAAGGTGAGCCGGCCCTCCTCGTTCTTCGGGTTGAGCTTGGCGGCCAGCGCGAGCGCGTCGTCGGGGGTCGCGGTGGGGCCGAGCTTGCAGCCGATCGGGTTGTTGAGGTGGCGGAAGTACTCGACGTGGGCGCCGTCGAGCTGACGGGTGCGCTCACCGATCCAGACGAAGTGGCCGGAGACGTTGTACGGCGTCTCGGTGCGCGAGTCGATGCGGGTCATCGCGTGCTCGTACTCGAGCAGCAGCGCCTCGTGGGAGGAGTAGAAGTCGACCCGGTGGAACTCCTCCGGGTCGGCGCCGATGGCCTCCATGAACGCGATCGCGCGCTCGATCTCGGAGCCCATCGCCTCGTACTTCGCGCCGACGGGCGAGTTGCGCACGAACTCGGAGTTCCAGGTGTGCACCTGACGCAGGTCGGCGTAGCCACCGGTGGTGAACGCGCGCACGAGGTTCAGGGTCGAGGAGGACGCGTGGTAGACGTCCAGCAGCCGCTGCGGGTCGGGGATGCGCGACTCCTCGGTGAACTCGAAGCCGTTGACGGCGTCGCCGCGGTAGGCCGGCAGGGTCACCCCGTCGCGCGTCTCGGTGTCGGAGGAGCGCGGCTTGGCGTACTGCCCCGCGAGCCGGCCGATCTTCACGACCGGGACGGAGGCGGCGTACGTCAGGACCACGGCCATCTGCAGCAGCACGCGCAGCTTGTTGCGGGTGTTGTCGGCGGTCGCCTCGGCGAAGACCTCGGCGCAGTCGCCGCCCTGCAGGATGAACGCCTCACCACGGCCGGCGGCGGCGATCGAGCTCTTGAGCTGGTCGCACTCCCCCGCAAAGACGAGCGGCGGCTGGTTCCTCAGCTTCTCGACCGCCGCGGCCAGCGCGGCCGGGTCGGAATAGGTCGGCTGCTGAAGTGCTCCGATGGCGTGCAGCTGATCGAGGGAGGGGAAGGCGTCGTTCACGAGCCTCAGGGTACGCGGATCACCCGCTTGTTACGAAGTCATCTCAGACACGGCAGGGCCGGCGTACGTCCTCGAGAGTTCGTACGCCGGCCCTGACCGAATTCACCCGGTTACTTGTCGTCCTCGGGGTTCACGTCCATGTGCTCGATGTCCTGGAAGTGCGGCGGCTCGTCGTCCTTGTTGGCGAACTTGTTGATGAGCCAGGTGATGGCCCACAGGATCACGCCGATGACCATCAGGCCGCCGGCGATCTCGTAGACGATCCCGTCGCGGTCGACCCACGGGCCGGCCAGGTAGATGCACAGGATCGCGGCGATGGGCGGCAGCCATCTCGGCGCGGTGAAGAACGCCTTGTCGGTGTCGGCACGTCGGTTGCGCAGGACCACGCAGGCGATGTTGACGATCGCGAAGACGCACAGCAGGAGCAGCGCGGTCGTCGAGCCGAGGTTGGAGACGATGTTGCTGTCCGGGTCGCTGGAGACGTACCAGATCAGCAGCAGCGCCAGCACCGTGGTGAACATGATGGCGATGTAGGGCGTGCGCCGGCCGGGCAGGACCGCGCCCAGCTGCTTGGGCAGCACCCGCTGCTTGGCCATGCCGTAGACGAGCCGACTGGCCATCAGCATGTTGATCAGCGCCGTGTTGGCGACGGCGAAGACCGCCAAGAACGGGAACACCTTGTCGATCGGGAAGTCGGGAGCACCCTTCTCGACCACCTCGAGCAGGGCCCGGCCCTCGGACTCACGGATCGTCTCGAGCTCTCCGGGGGTCAGGACACTGACGACCGAGACCGCGACCAGGATGTAGAGGAGCGCGGCTGCTCCCAGGCCCATGAACATGGTGCGCGGGAAGATCCGCTCCGGCTCCTTGGTCTCCTCGACCATGTTGACCGCGTCCTCGAACCCGACCATCGCGAAGAAGGCCACCGAGGTCGCCGCGGTGACCGCGAAGACCACGCCCATGTTCGAGTAGTCGTCGAAGGAGACCAGCTCGGACATCTCCGCCTTGCCCTGGGCGATCACGTAGAAGCCGACGCCGATCACGATGCACAGCGCGACCATCTCGACGACGGTGAGGACGATGTTGAACTTCACGCTCTCGCCCACGCCACGCAGGTTGATCAGCGCGAGCAGGACCATGAAGCCCAACGCGACCAACGTGACGACGCCCTCGCTGGGCGCGTCCATCCAGCCGTTGATCTCCAGACCGCCGAAGAAGTTCTGCGCCAACGTGTTGGCCGAGGTCGACGCGCTGGTGATGCCCGAGCAGGCGACCGCGAAGGTCACCATGAAGGTGAGGAAGTGGATGCCGAACGCCTTGTGCGTGTAGAGCGCGGCACCGGCGGCGCTGGGATACTTCGTCACCAGCTCGAGGTAGGAGAACGCTGTCATGGTGGCCACCACGAAGGCGAGCAGGAACGGCAGCCACAGGATGCCTCCCACGTAGCCGGCCATGGTCCCGGTGACGGCGTAGACGCCGGCTCCCAGGATGTCACCGACGATGAAGAGCAGAAGGAGCCAGGGCCCCATCACTCTCTTCAACTCGGGTGTTTCTTCTTTCGCCAGGGTTGTCATGATGTCCTTCCTGGTCACGTTCGAAACTCAGTTCCGAAATTGGGATGAAGGGATCCCTCAATCAAAGCCCAACCTCGCCGTCAGGTGTACGACAATTCGTCAACACGCCGTAACGGAACGAAATTTCGTGGATAGGGTCGCGCCATGACCTTCTCCATCGTCGCCAGAGCAGTTGATCCAGGCACCGGGGAGCCCACCTGGGGTGTGGCCGTCGCTTCGAAGTTCCTCGCCGTCGGATCGGCCGTCCCGGCCGCCGTCGCGGGGGTCGGAGCCATCGCCACCCAGGCCGAGGCCAACGTCGCCTACAAGGGTCTCGCGCTCGCTCACCTCGACGAGGGTGCGACCGCTTCGGTCGCCCTCGAGAGGCTGCTGGAGGAGGACGAGCGACGCGACCACCGTCAGGTCGGAATCGTCGACGTCGACGGCAACGCCGCGTCCCACACCGGACCCTCCTGCTTCGCCTGGGCGGGCGGCCGGACCGGCTCCACCGAGGATGGGGCGTACGCGATCCAGGGCAACATCCTCACCGGCCCCGAGGTGGTCGAGGCGATGGAGGCCGCCTGGCTGGCCTCCTCCCCCGAGGACCCGTTGCAGCACCGGCTGCTGGCGGCCCTGGCCGCGGGAGACGAGGCCGGCGGCGACAGCCGCGGCCGGCAGAGCGCGGCCCTCCTGGTGGTGCGCGAGGAGGCCGGCTACGGCGGCAACGACGACATCGCCGCCGACCTCCGGGTCGATGACCACGCGGCGCCGATCACCGAGCTGAAGCGGCTCCTGGACCTCAGCGACTTCTACCTGACGGCGTCGACCGAGGCCGAGAAGGTGCAGGTCACCCCGGAGATCGAGGCCGAGGTGGAGACGTACGCCGCGGCGCAGGGCGCCACGGGCTTCCTCGCCTGGGTCGCCACCGAGAACTACGAGATGCGGGTGGCCGAGGACCTGTCCTGGATCGACCGGCGCATCCTCGACATCGTCAGGACGCCCAAGTGAGCTCCATCCTCGCCATCGACGCCGGCACCACCGGTGTCACCGCCCTGATCGTGACCGAGAAGGGCGAGGTCGCGGCTCGGGGCTATGAGGAGTTCGACCAGCTCTTCCCCAGCCCGGGCCGGGTCGAGCACGTGCCCGAGGGGATCTGGCAGGCGACCCTGGAGGCGTGCCGTACGGTCCTCGCGGCCCACGGCAAGGACGACCTCGTCGGCATCGGGATCACGAACCAGCGCGAGACGGTCGTGCTGTGGGACCGGGAGACGCTGGGGTCGCCGCGGCGAGCGATCGTGTGGCAGGACCGGCGTACGACCGCGATGTGCGCCTCGATGGCCGACCACGACGCCCGCGTCCGAGAGCTGACCGGGCTCCGCCTGGACCCCTACTTCAGCGCGACGAAGCTGGCCTGGATCCGTGAGAACGAGCCGCACACCTGGGCGCACGTGGAGTCGGGGCGCTACGCGATCGGCACCGTCGACTCCTACCTCATCGCCCGGATGACCCGCGGCATGCACCACGTCACCGACGTCTCGAACGCGTCGCGGACGCTGCTGTTCGACATCGGCGCCAACGACTGGTCCGACGAGCTGTGCGACCTCTTCGGGGTGCCGCGCGACGCGCTTCCGGAGATCGGTCCCAACTGGGGCGAGGGCGTGGTCACGGACCCACGCTCCTTCCTGGATCTCTCGCTGCCGATCGCCGGGGTGGCCGGGGACCAGCAGGCGGCGCTGTTCGGGCAGGCCGCGTTCGAGGTGGGCGACTCCAAGTGCACCTACGGCACCGGCTCGTTCGTGCTGACCAACACCGGCACCACCCCGCAGCGATCGGACTCCGGGCTGCTCACCTCGCCGGGCTGGATGTCGCCCGACGGAGAGGTCACCTACGTCCTCGAGGGCTCCATCTTCGTGACCGGCGCCGCGGTGCAGTGGCTGCGCGACGGCCTGCAGATCATCGGCTCGGCCGCGGAGACCGAGGCCCTGGCGCGCACCGTCACCTCGTCCGAGGGCGTCGTGTTCGTACCCGCCCTGACCGGCCTCGGCGCGCCCCACTGGGACCCCGACGCCCGCGGCACGATCATCGGCATCACCCGCGGCACCACCCGTGCCCACATCGTGCGGGCGACCCTGGAGGCGATCACCTTCGAGGTACGCGACGTGATGGCGACCATGCCGACGCCCGTCGCCTCGCTCAACGTCGACGGCGGCGCGGCCGCCAACAACCTGCTCTGCCAGCTCCAGGCCGACCAGCTCGGCGTCGACGTCTCCCGCCCCCGCTACGTCGAGACCACGGGTCTCGGCGCGGCCTTCCTCGCCGGCCTCGGGGTCGGCGTGTGGTCCTCGTTCGACGAGATCCGCGAGACCTGGGCCCTGGACCGCAACTTCTCCCCCGACGCGTCGCGCCGCGATGCGGCCGATGAGGCGTACGCCTCCTGGACCCGGGCCGTCGAGCGCTCCCGACAGTGGGCATGAGCACACCGCGACGGGTGCCCTGGTGGGGCTGGGCGCTCGTCGCGGGTGCCGTGTTCGTGGTCCTGGTGCTGGTCGGTCTCGTCGGGCTGGTCGCCTGGGTCGGCACAAACCTCGATGATTCCGCGGGGACCGAGCCGATCGACTGCGTCGAGCTCGCCGAGGCGGTCGGTGTGCCGGACCTGCCGGCCGGGAGCTCGGCTGCGACCTGCACCTATGTCGGGTTCCAGGACTGGCAGATGGAGGGCACCATGACGGTCCCGCGTTCCGATCTCGACACCTGGCTCGCGCAGGTTCCCGGCTCCCCCGTGCTGGGCGAGGCCGGCTGCACGGACGCGGTCGCCTGCGTCCAGGTCGACCTCACCCAGGTCGGGGAGGAGGTCGACGCCCACTACCTCGACGTCGCCGTCCTCGGCGAGCACGACGGCGTGGCCGAGGTTCGCATGTCAGCCTTCACCACCTGACCCCATTCGACTCGGACAGAAAGCACACCTTGACCCGGATCCTGCATCTCTCCGACACCCACGTCTCCGCGACCGGCGTCGACATGGACGGTGTCGACGCCGTCGCCGCTCTCGAGCGCATCCTGCACGACGCCCGTCACCTGCCCGGCCTGGACGCCGTCGTGGTCAGCGGCGACATCGCCGATGACGGCTCGGCCGCAGGCTGCGCCGCGGTCCTGGAGAGGGTGGGCGCGTTCGCGGCCGAGCGCGGCATCCCGCACCTCTACTCGACGGGCAACCACGATGCCCGCGGACCGTTCCGCGAGGTGCTCGGCAGCGGGCATCGCGATCCCGACGGGAGCGACCGCGGCCAGCTGCTCGATCCCGACTCGGACCTGTGCGCGGCGGTCAGCTACCTGGGCGAGCTCAGGGTCATCACCATCGACAGCCTGGTCCCGGGCAAGACCCACGGCTTCCTCGACGAGCACCAACTGGCCTGCCTCGCGAACGAGCTGGCCACTCCGGTACGCGACGGAACCGTCCTCGTCCTGCACCATCCGCCCCTTCACCTCGCCTCGGTCCCGTACGTCGCCGATGTCGTCCTGCGAAACATCTCCGCCCTCGGCCGGGTGGTGCGGAGCAGCGACGTACGCGCGATCCTCACCGGACACCTGCACTTCCAGGCCAGCGGATTCCTCGCCGGCGTACCCGTCTGGGTGACCCCCGGCGTCGTGACGCGCATCGACACCACCGCTCCCCCGCATCTCGTACGCGGCGTGCTCGGCGCCGGCGCGACCGTCGTCGACCTCGCCGACCCGGCCTCCCCCACCTTCCACGTGCTCTCCGCCCGCGACCCACGCGCGGGCGAGCAGGTCTACCTCTACGACCCCGCCTCCGGAGAGGACGCTCTCGAGGAGCTCTGAGGCGACCGTCGCCACTGTCCGACGACGCAGCCTCGGCTGCGGATCATCCGCAGCCGAGGCCTCAGGCGTATCGGTGTCAGGCCGCGGTACAGGTCGCGGTCGGTGTCGCGGTGTTCCCGCCCGAGTAGAGCGTGATCCCGAACTGGTTGCCGTTCCCGTTCGGTGTGGCGGTGAGCGTTCCCGACGTACCGGAGACGGTCGCGTTCCAGGCGTTCTGCACGCTCTGGCCCGAGCCCGTGCTGATCCGGACCACCCAGTCGTCGGTGCCGCTGACGGCGAACACGGTGTTGAACCGGTCGTTCCAGGACTCGGTCCGGGTGACGCTCACCGTGCAGCTACCCGCCGGCGGGTTGGACCCGCCGTCCGCGGTGTTGAGCTGGTCGAGGACGTAGCCGTAGGCCAGCTTCTTGTTGCCGGAGCCGTCGAAGAGCAGCGGGGTGTCCGAGGCCCGCCACGAGTCGGTGTCGCGTACGCCCCAGACGGTGATGCCGGTGCAGCGGGTCACCGCCATGCAGGCCTGGGTCACACCGCGGAACTGCTCGGCCTGCGAGGTGCCGGAGCCGGCGATGTCGAGCTCGGTGATCTGTACGTCAACGCCCAGGTCGGCGAAGTTCTGCAGCGTGACGTGGTAGTTGCTCGGCACCGGGTTGCCCGAGTTGAAGTGGGCCTGGAAGCCGACGCAGTCGATGGGTACGCCGCGCGACTTGAAGTCGCGGACCATGTTGTAGACGGCCTGCGTCTTCGCGTGGCTCCAGTTGTCGGTGTTGTAGTCGTTGTAGCAGAGCTTCGCGTTCGGGTCGGCGGAGCGGGCGGCACGGAAGGCGGCCTCGATCCAGTCGTTGCCGGTGCGCTGCAGGTTGGAGTTGCGGCGCGCCCCGGAGGAGCCGTCCTCGAAGGCCTCGTTCACCACGTCCCAGGCGTAGATCTTGCCGCGGTAGTGGCCGGCGACCCCGGCGATGTGATTGAGCATCGCGCTGCGGAGCGAGCTGCCCTCCATGTTCTGCATCCAGCCCGGCTGCTGTGAGTGCCAGGCCAGCGCGTGCCCACGGACCCGCTTGCCGTTCTGGATGGCCCAGTTGGCGATCTGGTCCCCGGAGGAGAAGCTGAACTGGTTCGGCGACGGCTCGGTCGCGTCCATCTTCATCTCGTTCTCGGCCGTGATCATGTTGAACTCGCGGTTCGCGATGGTCGTGTACTGCGAGTCGGACATCCGACTCGCGGCGATGGCAGTGCCGTAGTAGCGGCCGGACTCGGCCGCGGCTGCCTGCAGGGTGGAGCCGTCGGCCCGGGCGGGCCCGGCGACGGCGGTGATGGCGATACCGCTGGTGATCACCAGGGCGGCGAGGGTGGTGAAGGCGGCGGTTCCTCTGGCCTTCATGGTGCGCAGGGGTCTGACACGAACTCGGGTCATCATCGATCCTGTTCTCCCGGAATGAAAGGTGGTCGGTGTACCTCAGAGCTCGCGCGAACTCGCTGGAAAACGTTATCGACATCGTTTTACAGCGTCAATAGGTTCGACCGAATTCACGTGACTTACCTCACACAGGAATCCTGGTTCTGGCCACGCGGCAAGGACATCGCAGCGTCATGACACGCTTTGACCTGTGCCCTTCACCCACCGCATCGCAACCCAAGAAGACATCCCAGCCCTGACGGCGATCATGAACGTGTCGATCGGAGAGCTCCAGAAGGGCTTTCTGACCGCGGCCCAGATCACCTCGAGCCGAACCGTGATGGGCATCGACACCCAGCTGATCGAGGACGGCTCCTACTTCGTGGTCGAAGAGGACCATCAGATCGCCGGCTGCGGCGGCTGGAGCAGAAGGGCGACGCTCTACGGCGGCGACCACACCCCGGGCCGCGAGCCGAAGCTCCTGGACCCGAGGACGGACCCGGCCCGGGTGCGGGCGATGTACACCAACCCGGCCTTCGCCCGACGCGGCGTGGGCAGGCTGATCCTCGACCTCTGCGAGCAGGCGGCGGCAGCGGAGGGCTTCACCACCCTCGAGCTGATGGGCACCCTCTCCGGCGAGCCGCTCTACACGGCGTACGGCTTCGAACCCGTCGAGCGGATCACCGACGACCGTGGCGGCGCACCCGTCCCGCTGGTCCGGATGCGGAAGAGCATCTGAGTCAGCGGCCGGCGAGCCCGAGGCGCTCGAGCTGCGCCCGGAGCCGGTGGCGACCGGACATGCTGGCGGGCCCGACGAGGCGCGTCAGGACGCGCTCGGACCAGCCGCCGCCGAGACCGTAGGTGGCGTTGTAGCCGCCGAGCCGATCGTCGTACCCTGCGAGGTCATCGGCACCCGGGGGCGAGTAGGTCTCGTGGTGGAGAACGACGGACTGAGGAAGCCGTGGCTTGACGCCGGCCTCCTCAGCAGGGTCAGGAACGCCTACCGCGAGGCCGAAGACGACGAACGCGCCCGGAGGCAGGCCGATCTCAGCCGCGATCTCCTCAGGGTGGTTGCGGGCGCCGCCGACGCAGACCGTGCCCAGGCCGAGCGAGGATGCGGCGACGATGGCGTTCTGAGCGGCGAGGGTGGCATCGATCACACCGAGGAGCGTCGACTCCAGGTAGTCGGTCGCCTCGACCCGGGTCCCGGCGGCCGCAGCGAGCCGGCGGGCGCGGCTGAGGTCGGCGACCCAGAGCAGGAAGAGCGGCGCCGCCTCGATGAACGCCTGGTCACCGGCCAGCCTGGCGAGTCGCGCCTTGCGGGCCGGGTCGCGTACGGCGACGACGCTCCAGGTCTGCAGGTTGGACGAGGTGGGCGCCGAGGAGGCGGCTGCGACGATCGCGGTGAGCTGGTCGTCGGTGACCGGGTCGCTCAAGAACGAGCGCACCGACCGGTGTCCGAGCTGGTGCTCGATCACCGCGCTGGTCGCCGCCAAGGCAGCGAGAGCGGGGTCGCGGTAGCGGGCGGCGACGGCGGAGCCGGGGGCAGTCTTGGTCACCCCGCCAGAATAGTCGACCAAACAACTCGACATTGACCGCGTCCACGGACGGTCAGAAAGACCTATCCGCCGAGGCGCTCGACCTCTGCGGCGGCGGAATCGCGGGCAGCGGCCGCCTCCGAGACCGCGGTCTCGGCCGAGTCGCGGGCATCCTCCGCCTCGGTGAGCTCGTCGTCGACGTCGGCGGCGGCCGACTCCAGGTCGGCCAGCCGGCGGCGTAGCTCCTCGATCTCCGACTTCACCTGGAGCGACCTCGCCTCGACGTCCTTGAACGCCGACATGGCCTTGTCGCGCTGCTCCTCCGCACCGGAGAGCGCGGACTCGGCCTCCGCGAGCGCCTCCCGGGCCTCGTCGAGCGCGGCGGTGTCGGGCAGATCCGGGACGGCCCGCAGCGGCTCCCGGGGAGGAGGGACCACCTCGGAGACCTCGAAGCCCAAGGCATCCGGGAGCGCGACGGCGGACGCCGCGTTCACGGCGTCGACCCCGGTGGCGGCCAATGCGGAGACGAGCAGACCGCTGCGTACGGCCTGGGCGGCGGACTCGTCGATCATCGCCGCGGTCAACGTGGCCTCGACCTGGGTTGCGACCGCCTCGGTCACCCGGAGACCGTGCTCGCGCGCGAGGCCGCGGGCACGGGTCGTCACCGCCGCGGTCAGCTGGCGCCGCTGCTTGGTGAGCTCCCGCAGCTGGGCGGCGTCCATGCCCGTCTGCGCCTCGCGCAGCAGGGCGCCGACCGAGATCACCTGCTCCACCTGCTCGGTCTCGTAGCGCACCAGCAGGTTCACCACCCACGCCGCGGTCGAGGGCTTCTTCAGCGCCTTGACCGCGCCCGCCAGGGGCGTCCCCTTCAGGCTCTTGACCCGCGCGTCGCGTTCCGGTGTGAAGTCGGCCAGCGGCAGCCCGTAGAGCTCGGCCGCGATGTCGAGCAGCTCGGGGGCAGGTGCGTCGTCGCTCATGTCCGCCATCTCAGCACGTCGCGGACTACCGCGTCAGCAACCACTCGTCGTAGTCGGCGGCCTGTCGCTTGTGGAGCTCGCGCAGCGCGTCGTCCTCGACCCCGAGGAACGAGAGCCCGAGACCACCCAGGGCTGCCCGCCACTCCTCGAAGTCCCGCAGCTCGCGGGTCGACGCCCCGGATCCGCTCCGCGTGTGCCGGATCGAGCGAACGGTGTCAGCACCCGTCGCGTCGCGACGCTGCACGACGAGCTTGCGAGCGAAGTCGCCCTCCGGCGGCGTGGAGAGACGCAGATGCGACGCCTCGATCGCCTCCTGCGCCACGTCGCCGCGGACGAAGCTCCCGTTGAAGGAACCGTGCGGATCATGGTGGAAGGTCCATCCCGACTCCCCCACCCGCGCCAGCCGGTACACGAAGCCTGACTGCCGGAAGTGCCCGTCGACCAGCGGCAACGGGTCACGGAAGCCGTCCCCGTAGCCCACGTCGGCAGCCCACCGGCCCGCCGGGTTCGACGCGGTCGGCAGGCCACGCACCTCCAGCGCCAGATGATCCAGCGTGCCCGAAGGACCGGTCGCCTCGAGCATCTGGCCGGAGCGGCGTACGACATCGAAACCGAGCTTCTCCAGCGCCAGCGAGAAGACGCCGTTGTTGTGGAAGCAGTAGCCCGCGTTGCCCCCGGCCGCGACCCGCGCCAGCGTCACTTCGGGGTCCACCGGATCCGGCGCCCCCACAGCCCCGATGGCGGCGAGCATGATCGAGAGATTCTCATAGGGAAGCGTGTCGAGATGGCGGTGATGAAGATCGACAAGCGTCTCGTACGTCGCCTCCGGCCGTCCTTCGATGCCGAGCCGTCGCAGATAGCCCTCGATCATCGCTCATACCTCCCGTGCCGGTGGACCAGCGGGTCGGCGTCGTCACCGACCTCGAGCGCCACGATCTCGCACGTCGCCAGAGCAGACCAGCCGATTTCCTGCATCGACACCAGGCGTACGCCCGCCCAGGTCGGCGCGTCGGCGAGCCGAGGGCCGAACTCGGTCGTCTCCCACGCCCCGGACCGGAACGCGCCGCCGGGAGCGGGAGCGGTGCCCCCGAACGCCTCGGCGAGATCGCGATGACGCCAGTGGAGCAGCGACACGACCCCCACGCCGGTCTCCTCGAGCTCGTCACGGAGGTCCGAGTCGGGATCGAGCAGACCGAGGACGGCTCCGGGCGACCCGTTGGCCACCATCAGCGAGGAGACCGTCAGCCCGGCCCAGGAACCGGCAGAGCCGGAGGTCCACAGCGACACCCGCCCACCCAGACGCCCGCGCAACCGGCGTACCGGATCCTCCGGCGTCGGGAACGGGTGGGACGAGTGGATCGTCAGGCTACGTCCTTGGTAGGCCCGGACTTCTTCGCGGGCTTCTTGCCCTCGGCCAGCTTCTTGGCCTCGGTGGCGTACATGTCGACGTACTCCTGGCCGGAGAGCTTGAGGATCTCGTAGACGATCTCGTCGGTGATCGCGCGCAGGATGTAGCGGTCGTTGGTCATGCCCTCGTAGCGCGAGAAGTCGAGCGGCTTGCCGTAGATGACCCGCGGGTGCACGAGCTTGCCGAACTTCTTGCCCGGAGGCGCGATCACATCGGTGCCGATCACGGCGACCGGGATCACGGGCGCACCCGTGTCCAGTGCCAGTCGGGCGATGCCGGTCCGGCCCCGGTAGAGCTTGCCGTCGTGGGAGCGGGTGCCCTCGGGGTAGATCCCGAAGAGCTCGCCCTCGGCCAGGACCCGCTTGGCGGCGATGAGCGCCCCCTCGGCGGCGGTGGCGCCACCACGGTCGATCGGCACGTTGCCGGTGCCCGAGAAGAAGATCCTCTGCAGGAAGCCCTTGGGGCCCGTTCCGGTGAAGTACTCCGCCTTGGCCACAAAACGCACCATCCGCTTCATCCCGAGCGGCATGAAGAGCCAGTCGGCGTAGGAGAGGTGGTTGCTGGCCATGATCGCCGGGCCTTTGCGCGGGATGTTCTCCGTGCCCTCATAGGACGGACGGAAAACCGTTCGCAGGATGGGCCCGATCGCCACCCACTTCAAGAACGAGTAGAAGAGCTTCGTCGACACCCCATCGCCTTCCCTATTTGCCTTCGACCGGTCAGCCTATAACGAGACAGGTACTTCTACTCCCGCACCCTGTCATGAGATCCGGCTAGGCTGGAGGAGTGAGTGACCGAGACGACCGGCCCGAGGACGCGACCGGGGCCTCCGACGACGCCTCCGTGCCCTCGGAGGGCCAGCCGTCGGACGACGAAGCATGGCGCGAGATCGTCGAGAACTACGGCGACCGCCCCGCTCTCGAGGAGGAGCCCGTCGCCCGCGATCTCTTCGAGAAGAAGATCGACATCGTCGAGACCGTCGACGAGCCGGACGCCTATGACGACATGTGGCGCGACGACGAGGAGGGCTACGTCCCGCCGCCTCCACCGCCGCTCCCGAAGCCGACCCCGGCGCGCCTGCTCGCCTGGATCGGGGTGCTCGGCGCACCGGTCGCCGTGCTGGTCCTGATCGTGGTCACCCAGATCACCGGCCGGCACTTCAGCAGCTGGGTCATCGGTGGCCTCGTCGCTGCCTTCCTGGCCGGCTTCGTCTACCTGCTGGCGACCATGCCGTCCGAGCCCCGCGACCCCTGGGACGACGGCGCTCGCGTCTAGCTCTGGCTCGCGGTGAGGCGGCGAGCCAGGATGCTCGCTCCCACCACGCCGGCCTCCGCGCCGAAGGCGGTCGCCACGATCCGCGGCACCTCGCGGTGCAGGCGGCCGACGAGCGAGGCCTCCAGCGCCGTACGCGCCGGCGCCAGCAGCAGGTCGCCCGCGGTGGAGACTCCCCCGCCGACGACCAACAGCTCGGGGTCGAAGGCGGCCACGAGGCCGGCCATCCCGACCCCCAGCCACGACCCCACCGACTCGTACGCAGCCAGCGCGAGCGCATCGCCGCGGCCCGCGGCGGCGGTGACCGCCGGGCCGGTGATCTTGAGCGGGTCGCCGGCGGCCAGCTCGTCGAGCGCGCAGCCGGCGTACTCCTCGGTCTCCACGCGGGCACGCACGAAGGCGACCAGCGCGTTGCCGGAGGAGTACTGCTCCCAGCAGCCGGTGAGGCCGCACTCGCACGGGAGCCCGCCGGGCACGACCTGCATGTGGCCGAACTCGCCGGCCATGCCGTTGCGGCCCCGGACGATCCGGCCGTCCAGGACCACGGCGCCGCCGATGCCGGTGCCGAGGGTGATGAGCAGGGCCGAGTCGACGCCGCGGGCCGCGCCGAGCTCCAGCTCGGCCAGCGCGGCACAATTGGCGTCGTTGTCGAGCGCCACCCGGGTGCCCCATCGCGAGGAGAGCCGGGTCAGAGTCGGCTCGCCTCGCCAGGGCAGGTGGGGAGCGAACATGACCCGCTCCCCGGCCGCGTCGACGAACCCCGCGGCGGCCAGGCCGACGCCGGCGACGGGCCGGCCGGCGGCCACCTCGGTGACCGCCTCGGTCAGCGCGTCCTCCACCAGCTCCAGCTCGACCCGGCGTCCGGGTGTGCTGCGCTGAGCGGTGCGGAGCACCTCACCGTCCGGTGAGACCTCCGCCGCGAGCACCTTGGTGCCGCCGATGTCGACACCGATGTGCAGGCTCAAGCCGCCACCTCCGTAGCGCAAGCGCAATCATACGGACGTGGCGGCCTGAGATTTATCGTCGCTCGCTGGCGCTCGCTCACTTGTGGTGGCTCACTTGCGAGCCAGGTCAGCAGCGCCGATCAGACCCGCCTGGTTGCCGAGCGTCGCCTTGCGTACGTCGAGCATCGGCCGGTGCCCCCGGCCGGTCAGCTGAGCCTGGAAGGCACGCCGAGCGGGCCCGAGCAGCAGGTCGTCGGCCTCGGCCACTCCCCCGCCGATGGCCACCACGGCCGGGTCCAGCACGGCGGCGATCGAGGCGATCCCCTCGCCGAGCCAGACGCCGAGGTCGGTCAGCGCCTCGATCGCGAAGGCGTCCCCGTCGCGTGCCGCCTCGGTGATCAGCGGGCCCTTGATCTTGTCGAGGTCACCCTCGGCCCGGTCCAGGACCTCGCGGGCCAGCAGGGAGCCGCCGCGCGCGGCAGAGCGGACGTTGCGCACCAGGGCCGACCCCGAGGCGTACTGCTCCCAGCAGCCGCGGTTGCCGCAGCCGCACAGGTGGCCGTTGGGTACGACCCGCATGTGGCCGATCTCGGCGCCGACGCCGAAGGCACCGCGGTAGAGCTCGCCCTCGAGCACCAGGCCGCCGCCGACACCGGTGCCGACGGTCACCAGCATCATGTTGTCGACCTCGGCACCCGCGCCGTACTCGAACTCGCCCCACGCGGCCGCGTTGGCGTCGTTCTCGATCACGACCGGCAGCTCGAGGACCTTCTCCAGGCGCTCCTTGAGCGGTACGTCGCGCCAGGCGATGTTGGGCGCGAACATGACCGTCGAGCGGCCCTTGTCGATGTAGCCCGCGGCGCCGATGCCGACGCACTCGATCGGGTGGCGGGTCTTGAGCTCCAGGACCACCTCGATGATGGCGGCCTCGATGGCCTCCGGGCTCTTCGCCGGCGATTCGACGCGGTGGTCCTCGATGATGTTGCCGTCGTGGTCGACGACGCCGCCGAGGATCTTGGTGCCACCGACGTCGACGCCACAGGCGAGCTTCTTCGTCGCCGTCATGCCTCAGCTCCAGCCGTCGAGATCGATCCGCTCGACCTTCTCCGAGCGCTGCGCCCAGTCCCGGGTCGCATCTTCCTCAGCCCGCACGCCATCACTGTGAGCATCCTCGCCTTCACTAGGGCCAGCACCCGGACTCGTGGCCGCCGCATTGAGCACCGTGACCGCGGCCTGCATCAACGATGCGGCAGCGCTGGCCAGGTGCACCTTGACCTCCGGACTCGACTCCCGGAGGACATGTACGGTACGGCACAGCGGGCAGTAGGCACACTCCGGTGCCCCGGTATCGAGATGCTCTCCGACCGCCTCGGTGAAGTGGCCGATCCGGGAGTCCTTGGCCCACTCGCCGATGGCCTCCATCAGCCGGCCGAGCTCCTCGGCGGTCGACCCCAACGGCTCGTCCGCCCACTCGTGGCGCTGCTCGCTCACGACAACTCGCTCTCGGTGTTCGTCGTCTGACGAGAAAACGTTACTCGCAGCTCCCCGCCCTCGACCCGCGCCCCGCTGACGCGCATCCGGGCGAGTGCGGCGGGAAGGGTCAGCAGGCGCCGGTAGGCCCCCACGGTGATCGCCAGCTCGTCGCCGTTGCGGCCCAGCTGGACCTGGTCGCGGTCGACCCACTGGGCCAGCCCGGGCAGCGCGAGGTGGACGATCGTGGCCTCGCCGGTGGTCTCGGTGCGGAACGGGGCCGCGGTCTCGGGGACGGCGAGCGGGTCGACGCTGCCGGTCCAGGCGTAGGCGGCCTCGGCTACCTCGCGCAGGTCCTCGACCCCCACCGGCTCGGTCGGCCGGTAGAACGAGCGCCAGACCGGCAGGCCTTCGAAGGAGGCGCCGACGTCGCCGAGCACGTCGTCCTGGGCCTTGACCCAGCCGGCGCGCCAGTCGTCGGAGCCGCCGGCCGGGAAGATCCGGTTGGCGACGACACCGTCGACGCGGTAGCCGTAGAGGGAGAGCGTCGTCCAGGACCGTCGCGCTTCGGCGAGCACGACCCGCTCGGGGGTCAGCACGATGCGTACGGACGCCTCGGGGCCGGACAGCAGGGCTCGGACCTCCGCGAGCTCGTCGTGGAGGCGCACCAGGGCGTCGAAGACGGAGTCGCCGGGCATCGGGACACCGGAGGCCTTGGTCAGCACCGGCTTGAGCGCCTTCACCATCTTGCGCTGCACCGGAAGGATGCGCTCGAGATACCAGCCCAGGGCCTCGGGAAGGGCGAGCAGCCGCAGCGTCTCGGCGGTCGGGGCGCAGTCGACCACGATCGTGTCCCACTCCCCCGAGACCGCCATCCGGCGCAGCTCCAGGAGCGCGAATACCTCCTCGGCCCCCGGGATGATGGTCAGCTCCTCGGCGGCGATCCGGTCCACCCCGATCGTGTCCAGGACGCTCAGCAGATAGCCCTGCACCTCCGCCCACGACTCCTCGAAGCGGCGCTGGGCGTCGACGTGCTGGACGTAGAGGTGCTCGGTGACCGGGACCGGCTCCGAACCCAGCGCCCCCTCGACCCCGAAGGCGTCGCCCAGGGAGTGAGCGGCATCGGTCGAGAGGACCAGGGTGCGCAGGCCGCGGGCCGCGGACATCGCCGCGGTGCCGGCCGAGACGGTCGACTTGCCGACGCCGCCCTTGCCGGTGAAGAGGAGGATTCTCACGAAGGCATGCCCTGCTTCTCGACTCTCTGCTTGAGGCCTCGCAGCGCGGTGTCGATCAGGACCTTCTCGCCCTTGCGCTTGAGCATGCCGATCAGCGGGATGCTCAGGTCGAGCGCGAGCCGGTAGGTGACCTCGGTGCGACCACCGAGGTCGCGCAGCACGTAGGCGCCGTCCATCGACCGCAGCAGGTTGCCCTTGACCAGCGACCAGGTCACCTGGCGGTCGTCGTCCCAGTCGTACGTCAGGGTGTATTCGTCCTTGATCGGCGCGACATCCAGCACGAACCGGACCTGCTCGGCGCGCCCGTCGACGCCCGTTTCGAGGACGCTGACCTCCTGCATGCCCTTGGCCCAGGCCGGATAGGACTTGAAGTCCGCGATCACCGCCATCACTGCCGAGGGCGCGGCCTCGATCACGATCGTCGAGGTGGTCTGATCGGCCATCGGTGGTGTCCTCACTCCCTGACTTGCTAGGTGCCATGGAGCGTACCGGATAGCATCCCGGTGAAATGGTCGGGCTGTGACGGGGGTAACCTCCGGTTCGTACCCACCTACCATCAGTATGCGGAGGCCCTAGTGCGCGAGTTCTCCACGCCCGCGACGTACGTTGTTCCCCCCACCGGCAGTCTGAGCGACGATGTCGTGCGCAACGCCGCTGAGGCACCCGATGCCGCCGTCCTCAGCCGGCCCGGCGCGGACGGCTCCTGGGTCGACGTGACGTCGTCCGAGTTCCTCGCTGAGGTCTCGGCGGTCGCCAAGGGACTGATCGCGGCGGGTGTCGGCGCTGGGGACCGGGTCGCGCTGCTCTCGAAGACGCGCTATGAGTGGACACTGATCGACTACGCGATCTGGTTCGCCGGCGCGACGACGGTGCCGATCTACGAGACCTCCTCGGCCGAGCAGATCGAGTGGATCCTCCAGGACTCCGCCGCCGTGGCGATCATCGCCGAGGACGCCGGCCACATGAGCCGGATCAGCGAGGTCCGCGCGTCCTGCGCCGCGCTCAACAGCGTGTGGTCGATCAACGACAACGCCATCGACCTGCTGGTCAAGCTCGGCGCCGACATCACCGACGAGCAGCTCGAGGCCCGCCGCAGCGCGGTCACCCCCGACGACGCCGCGACGCTGATCTACACCTCCGGCACCACCGGCCGCCCGAAGGGCTGCGTGCTGACCCACGGCAACTTCATGTTCGAGCTCGGTGTCGTCGTCGACTCGCTCGACGGCCTGTTCAACATCGAGGGCCGCAGCACGCTGCTGTTCCTGCCGCTCGCGCACGTCTTCGCGCGGATCATCCAGATCGGCTGCATCACGTCCCGCACCCGTCTGGGCCACACCCCCGACATCAAGAACCTCGTCGCCGACCTCGGCACCTTCCAGCCGACCTTCGTGCTGGCCGTGCCGCGGGTGTTCGAGAAGGTCTACAACACCGCCTCGCAGAAGGCCGTCGCCGACGGCAAGGGCCGCATCTTCGACATGGCCACCGAGGTCGCGATCGAATACTCCCGGGCCACCGAGACCGGCAAGGCGCCGTTCCTGCTCGCCGCCAAGCACAAGCTGTTCTCCAAGCTCGTCTACGGCAAGCTGCTCGCCGCGCTCGGCGGCAACTGCTCCTACGCGATCTCCGGCGGGGCACCGCTCGGCGACCGCCTTGGCCACTTCTACCGCGGCATCGGCGTGACCGTCCTGGAGGGCTACGGCCTCACCGAGACGACCGGCGCGCTCACCGTCAACCTGCCCGAGGCGTTCAAGATCGGCACCGTCGGCCGGCCGATTCCCGGCACCTCGGTGCGTGTCGCCGACGACGGCGAGCTGCTCTTCAAGGGCGGCCAGGTGCTGAAGGAGTACTGGCAGAACCCGGCCGCCACCTCGGACGCGAAGACCGAGGACGGTTGGTTCCACTCCGGCGACCTCGGCGAGGTCGACGACGAGGGCTTCGTCAAGATCACCGGCCGCAAGAAGGAGATCCTGGTCACCGCCGGCGGCAAGAACGTCGCCCCGGCCGTCCTCGAGGACCGCCTGCGCGCCCACGTGCTCGTCGACCAGTGCATCGTCGTGGGCGACGGCCAGCCGTTCATCGGCGCGATCGTCACCATCGACCCCGAGGCGCTGCCCACCTGGGCCGAGGCCAACGACAAGTCCGGCAACATCGAGGACCTCGTCGAGGACGAGGACCTGCGCGCCGCCATCCAGAGCGCCGTCGACGACGCCAACAAGGCCGTCTCGAAGGCGGAGTCGATCCGCAAGTTCGCGATCATCCCCGAGTCCTGGACCGAGGAGGGTGGCCAACTCACCCCCAGCCTCAAGCTCAAGCGCAACGTGGTCATGCGCGAGTTCAGCCACGAGGTCGACGCGCTCTACAGCAAGTGAAACCCCCGCCGAGTCGGCTTGGTCGCCTGCTCGCCCTTCACGGACGCGAGCAGCATCTGCGCGACGTCGAGCACCTCGACCTCTTCGCGCGCGGCCCCGTTGGCCTG